>NZ_CP109901.1:3312124-3613226 GCF_033095805.1 Serratia sp. UGAL515B_01
ACCGAAAACGGTATATTCCTTGGGCAAACCATAAACAAAGCTGGTTTGAGTCAGTGGTGTTCTCTGAACATTCGCGTCGTAAGAGCGGTATGTTCCTGCAATCACACTGTATTTATACTGGCCCTCGCGCTGTAATACCGGCAGAGAGGCAAATGGAACTACCATCTGCTGTACGCTGCCATCAGACTCCCTGATCGTGACATATAAATCACCGGAACTCCCTGTAGGGAACATGTCATTAATTTCAAAAGGCCCCTGCGAGATATACGTCTGGTAAATCACATAACCGTCTTGACGCACAGTAACCTGCGCATTAGATCGTGCAATGCCACGCACCACCGGTGCATAACCTATTAAGCTGCTTGGTAACATTTCATCGTCGGAGGCCAATTGGACACCACGGTAGGAGATACCATCGAATATATCCGATGCTGCCGTGCTATCACCGAGAGTAAGTTGGCTTTTCAATGAGATAATGTCGCGCCGTGCATAGGTATACACATTATCCCAACGACTTTCTGGGTAACTCCCGAGATGACTTGAATTTGTGCGTATCCAAGTGCTGTAATTACGCAATCGCCAGGCTCCGATATTGATACCTGGACGCAGGTTAAGATAAAGGTTGTTACTATCATCACCGGTATTATTTTTTGCCCAACTACTGGCAGCATTTAAGCTGTAGTTGAGCTGTACCGCATTAATACCTTCATCCCACAGTTTCGGATCAATCCAGCCACGAACCGCGTTATTGATCGCAGATTGCGGAAAACTGAGCAGCAGTTGCTGCTGATTAAAACGAAAATCGCTTTTCGACTGAGGAATAGCAGCTAAGTTGGCACAGGCTGCGCCTTTTAGACCTAAACCAGGATATTTATTTATCAGTACTCCCCATTTTTCCAAATCATTGACCGGGATACAGGGCTGTAATGTTTTTTTTCCCATTTCATCCGTTATATTGCGAAATATAACATCACGAGTCTCTATTTTTTCATTGTTAAAATAGATATCAACAAGATATTTACCCGGTATCTGCCCACCTTTTTCCTCAAATATATGGAGATCTGAGGGGACTTGTCCTGGTGCTTCAAGTTCTAGCAAAGCTGGATTAAAATAGTCACGAGCATGAGCTTCAAGCACAGCTCCTAACAACATGACAGCCATAATACCGCCTAGCGGGATACACCGCTGCCTGGAAGGCCTTTGTTTATCAGCCATGCTTAATGACTCCATTGCACACGAAACTAATTTATTTTTATTAATCAATTCATTTACCGGCGAACCGGTTTAGCGCTTTGTTCAGAGTAAACAGCGGCACGCTTTGTCTGTTCTTTTGGTTGTGAATTGTTTGCTGCCGTATGAACGGCACCCTCTCCCCCATAATCAGTAATCAAATTCCAACTCAAAGGACCATTTCCTACTGATGGAGCCTTAAAAGTGGCTGAACTCATCGGCAACACATAAGTCACGTCTTTCACCTCAGCATTGCCCACTTTCACCCGGTTGAAATTCATCACAAAAGGGGTTGGGTTATAGACCGTAAGTTTATTGTCTGACAGGTTCCAAGACAGCTTATCTGCCATATCTTCCGGTACACCTTTCAGGGTTTTCGGTCTATAAATAAGTTTGATACGTGTTTTAACCGCAATTTGTAGCGTATTAACGCTATCTCGTTCACTGGTCGATGGAATGGATTTAACATTGAGCCAAAAAAGAGATTCTCGATCTTTGGGAAGATCACCTGTACGTACCACGCGTAACAGATCCTGCTGGTTTCCATCCAAGCGAAATAAAGGAGGTGTAACTAAAAAAGGTGATTTACCACTCCCTCTATCAAGGTTTTCAACCCATGACTGAATAAGATAAGGATGAATATCTGAGTTACTCACACTCAGAGAAACCTCTCGCCGACTTTCTCCATAAATAAGCCGTGTTCCGCCTACCGTAATACCACCGGAGTCCATAGCAAGAATAGAGGTAGACGTTAATAAAAAAGTCAAAAAAGCAAATAGCTTCAATAAAGCATTCATCAGAATACTCCTCATAAAAAGGCAAGATAAACACATCTAAAATCTAAACTACCAAAGAGGAAGTAAAAATGAACAAGTGATTCAGTTATAAATAATGGTGAAGTTACTTGTTGCGTTCGCCGGCCCGGATGTCACCTTATTGCCTGTAGCATAATAACGAGCGACAAAATTAAGGTTATTTTCACCTGCATTGAGCGGATAACTGGAGGAAGGGGTAAACAGTGGAACAACCCTGCGCTGATTATCGGTAATCTGGATACCGACATTGGTCGCCATACCGGTCACTTTGGATAATGCCAAAACGGTATCATCATTCAGGGCAGGTATACCATCAAATTTTACAACGGCAGACTTCACACTGGATGGACAGTTTTTAAGCAACAATGTGAACCTGGTTGGTGCCGCTGTGGAACCCGCGCCTGTAAACGCTTTGCTTGATACCGTGCCCATAGTTACCGTCAGTGGGTTACTTACATCATTCACCACGGTACAGGAAACATCAGTGATAGTGCCATAAAAATTGATTTTGCCATCGTCAGCTAATGTCGACGCCGACAAAGCACAAGCGGTAAACACAATTAAAAAATTTTTTTTCATTTAATTTCCTTACTTCATAGTTTTATTTAAAAATTAACCAACCACAAAATGGAAGATTAATAAATTTTGTATTACCTCCTTTTTTAATTACGACACCCATCCTGATGGAAGCCTCATGTTTTTTAAAACCAACCTCATAACATACAAAAAAACCAACTTTACCCACCTCAGCCACTGACTGATTTAAATCATTTTATCACCACTTTATAACTCATTCTGGTTATTAACAAAGTGGTTGAAATTATAACACTACCCTATTTTAGTTAATTCAAATGAGTAAATCTTAACTTCATTGCAATATGTGTGACATCTTAAATAAGTAATAGGAAAAATCAAGCGAATATACTCTGATGGAATTTTAAAAAACAATAGTTAAAAACTATATTGGTATTACATTTCTTTTCCATTAGACATTAACTATTAACAGAGATACCTTTTGCAATAAATTACCCATAAAATACAAACCCTATTACTTATTATTAAATAAAATAATATATTTTAAATATCTGTACATAAGTTTTCAATTTATAATCAAAAGGCAGACAGCCAAATAGGGATACTGACTACCGTCGCCATTCAAATTAAAGCAGTATTGGGCTTGCCGCGCGCAAGCCAGTGGGTACAAGTCCTTCCGCAGCGTAAGCGCTGCTCAGATCACTCTGTGACCGATTGGTCGCTCAGTTGCCGTCTACACACTTGAATAGACTTGGTACAGACGCGACTGTGGTACAGCCATTTGAGCGCATAAGCACGTTGTTTACTGGTTATTAAGCACGCTTTGGTTCCCAGTTCTCGGCCTTACCTAAATAGGTGTTCTTAATACCGCTACGCATATGCTTTCAGCAGGAGGGAATGATGAGAAACACCCCTCCCTGGGGGCTGGTATCGCGCATCACTGCGCTCAACGGTCGGCTAACCTGCATCACGCCCACCCGTAGCACTATTACGCACAGAGCAAGGCGTGAGCCGCGAGGTTGGATGGGCCAAATAAGCGGCGAACAACGCAGCAATGCACGCCAATGGCCACAAGCCCGATGGGCCGCGCCCCAGAAGCCCGTTCTCTGTGTTGTCGGGCTTGAACAGAGGGACACTCTGCCCTTCACCCTCCGCCTTGATAACGGGCTTTTGGGTCTGCGACGGCACCACCGGCAATTGAGGGACACTGCCTAGCGTTAGCATTTACCTACATGAATACCATGTAAACGACTCCAGCAACGATAAAGCGATAGATAGCGAATGGCACAAACGAAATATGCTTGATAAGGGTCAGAAAAGTTTTGATCGCAAACAGCGCTACGACAAATGCGGTAATAAAACCGACTGCAAACATCGGCAAATCATTCAACGTGAGGAAATGCAGGCTTTTATAGAGATCTAATCCACTGGCACCGATCATCATCGGAACAGCGAGAATAAAGGAGAACTCGGAAGCAGCGTAACGGCTGACCCCCACTAACATTCCGCCAGAAATGGTTGAACCTGAACGTGAGAATCCCGGCCACAGCGCCAAACACTGGAAGCAACCGATCATAAATGCCTGAAGATAAGTGATATCATCCAACCCGACAGCGCTCGGTTGCTTCGGTTTCAGCCATTCTGCCGCCAACAGCAGCAAGCCACCAGCCACTAAGGCATACATCACGTTTTTCGGTTCAAACAGTGATTTGATCACATCGTGGAATACTAATCCCAATACCACAGCAGGGATCATGGCTAACAAAATATGACCTAATTTCAGTCGCCCTTGGGTGTTACCTTCATGCTGAACCGGTTTGCCACCAAAATGAATACCAATCAGGCCAAACAGACGCCGCCAGAATACAACCACCACTGCCAGGATCGAGCCCAACTGAATAATCACTTCGAAAGTTTTAGCCTTGTCACCGGTAAAACCCAACAACTCCCCTACGATAATCATGTGCCCAGTCGAAGAAACCGGCAGAAACTCTGTTAATCCTTCAACCACGCCGAGCACAAACGCCACAAACAATGAATGCATGTCTGTCATCAGTCCACTTTCCCCATTTCCAGTTTAAGGTATCAATACAAAAAAGCGGCAGTGCTTATAGATTGCCGCTTTAACAATTCCAGGCTGCGTCCCTCCGCACTCCGAAGGGCGGAAAGCATAGCCAGTATCTCTTGGCGTCTAAGGGAGCTATTAGCCAGGCGATATGAATGATGCAGTTTTGTGAAAAATCAGAATACGACCCAGGGTTGCATTAAGATGCTACCTCCCAGAGCGCGCACCACGTTCAATAATCACACCAACCCGGTTTGCATGCGCAACCGCTCCAGGCTTACTGACCTTAATACGGATCCAGGGGGATTTAAAACGCTGGAGCAGGATTTCAGCCACCTCCTCTGCAACGCGTTCCACCAACGCGAAGCGATTGGGTTGAACATGCTGGATGATCGCATCACTGATATCGCTATAGCTCAGGCAGTCATTCACGTCATCACTGGCTGCCGCTTTACGGTTATCCCAACCCATTTCGATATCGAACACCAGTTTCTGCTGAATGGTTTGTTCCCAGTCATAAACACCAATGGTGGTGATCACGGTAAGTTCTTCAATAAATACGATATCCATCACTTCATTCTCAGTTTTTAGCCTTGCCGGATACCACTTCCAGCTGAATATGCGTATTATCCATAGATGTTGCGAGTAAAACGACCATTATTAAACGGAACCGCTTTATGAGTGCTACCGCACTTGGCATGATTATCTTCGCGTATCTGTGTGGCTCAATTTCCAGTGCGATCCTGGTTTGCCGGATCGCCAAGCTGCCCGATCCGCGTGTGCATGGCTCAGGAAATCCTGGGGCGACTAACGTCTTGCGTATCGGCGGCCGCTTGGCTGCAGCAACGGTATTAGTGTTCGATATTCTGAAGGGAATGTTACCGGTCTGGTTAGCCTATGCGCTCAATGTACCGCCACTGTACCTTGGCTTAACAGCAATCGCCGCCTGCCTTGGGCATATCTATCCGGTATTTTTCCATTTCCGTGGCGGAAAAGGCGTAGCAACGGCATTTGGCGCCATTGCTCCTATCGGCTGGGATCTCACTGGCCTGATGACTGGCACATGGTTGCTGACCGTGCTGCTAAGCGGATATTCCTCACTAGGTGCGATCGTCAGCGCACTAATTGCGCCATTCTACGTCTGGTGGTTCAAACCGCAGTTTACTTTTCCGGTAGCAATGCTTTCCTGCCTGATCCTGATGCGCCACCACGACAATATCCAACGCCTGTGGCGTGGCCAGGAAGGGAAAATCTGGGGGAAACTGCGTAAAAAGAAAGATGCAACGCCAGAGAATAAAGAAGAATGATCAGGGCCGGAGATCTCCGGCCCATGGATTTTATACCGCAGGCAGCTCTGCCAATGGCCAACGGGGACGTACCGAAATACCTAACTCAGGGCTAGTACCGTTTTTCAGCCTTATCATCCCTGCGTAAGCAATCATCGCACCGTTATCAGTACAAAATTCCGGGCGGGCATAGAACACTTCACCACCACGGTTTTTCATCATTTCGGACAGTTTCTTGCGTAACGTTTGGTTAGCGCTGACGCCCCCAGCTATCACCAGGCGCTTAAATCCGGTTTGATCAAGTGCCCTTTTACATTTGATTGCCAAGGTATCCACTACCGCATCCTCAAAAGCCCTAGCGATATCGGCACGCGTTTGATCGTCGTTACCATTGGCACGGATCGTATTCGCAGCAAAGGTTTTCACACCAGAGAAGCTGAAATCCAGCCCTGGGCGATCGGTCATCGGCCGAGGGAAAACGAAGCGCCCTTCCACACCCTGTTGCGCCATTTTTGACAGCATAGGACCACCAGGATAGTCCAGCCCCAATAGTTTTGCCGTTTTGTCAAACGCTTCACCGGCAGCGTCATCAACCGACTCACCCAGTAAGATATATTTGCCAATGCCAGTTACGCTAATAAGCTGAGTATGGCCGCCAGAAACAAGTAGAGCAACAAACGGAAAAGCAGGTGGATTATCTTCAAGCATAGGTGCCAGTAAATGGCCTTCCATATGGTGCACCGGTACCGCAGGAACATTCCAGGCAAACGCCAGCGCACGCCCTATCGTCGCCCCCACCAACAGCGCCCCCACCAAGCCTGGTCCAGCGGTATAAGCCACACCGTCGATATCCGTAGGCGCCAGATTCGCCTCTTGCAATGCAGCTTGAATCAGAGGTACGGTTTTACGCACATGATCACGGGAAGCCAGTTCCGGCACAACACCGCCATAATCCGCATGCAGCGCAACCTGACTGTATAATTGGTTGGCCAATAAACCGGTTTGATCGTCATACACTGCAATCCCGGTTTCATCGCAGGACGTTTCTATACCCAGTACTCGCATTACATTTCCCATCATTCACGTGCAGCCGCTAGTTTATCACAATCAGCGCTATTTACTGCGAATACGCGTTTAACCACGCAAAAGTGATTAAAAGCGAGCAATTTTTACTGGTTAGTCTATACTCTGCGGCCAATGCATAATTGCGCGGGTTTGCCGGAACGCGGCATGTTTCAATTTGCTATGCTGCTTTACAAAGCAGCATCCATTGAAGTAAAATTCCGCACCATTTTGAAAAGGCTGGCGCTTGGCCAGCAGCAAACCGAATTATATTGAGGTAAGAGGCACATGCCGGTAATTAAAGTACGTGAAAACGAGCCATTTGACGTTGCTCTGCGTCGTTTCAAGCGTTCCTGCGAAAAGGCGGGTGTTTTAGCAGAAGTTCGTCGTCGTGAGTTTTATGAAAAACCGACTACCGAACGTAAACGCGCTAAAGCTTCTGCTGTGAAACGTCACGCGAAGAAACTGGCTCGCGAAAACGCACGCCGCACTCGTCTGTATTAATCCTTTGGGGGTAACCCCAGCGCGTGGTTTTTTCTTTCCAAGAACACGCAGACCGAGTAGTTGCATACGAAGGCCGTGCTTTCCGAAAGGAATGCGCGGCTTGTTCTTGTTTATAAGCAGTTGAACAGGGGCTTATGGCTGGACGAATTCCGCGCGTATTTATCAATGACTTGCTGGCGCGTACCGACATCGTCGATCTGATCGACGCCCGGGTAAAGCTCAAGAAGCAAGGCAAAAACTATCACGCGTGCTGTCCGTTCCACCACGAAAAAACACCTTCATTCACCGTTAATGGCGAAAAACAGTTCTATCACTGTTTTGGTTGTGGAGCGCACGGTAACGCCGTTGATTTCCTGATGAATTATGACAGGCTCGAGTTTGTCGAAACCATCGAGGAACTGGCCACCATGCATGGGCTGGAAGTGCCTTACGAGGCAGGTGCCGGGCCGACACAAATTGAACGCCATCAGCGCCAAAGCCTTTACCAACTGCTGGAACAACTCAGTACGTTCTATCAGCAAGCATTGCATCAATCTAGCGGTACGCAGGCACGTCAGTATCTGCAACAGCGAGGGTTAAGTGACGATATTATCCGCCATTTTGCCATCGGCTTTGCTCCTGCAGGCTGGGATAATGCGCTAAAACGTTTTGGACGCGATACCAACAACCGAACGACTTTGAACGATGCAGGAATGTTGGTGACTAACGATCAGGGACGTACATACGATCGTTTCCGCGAACGGGTGATGTTCCCCATCCGTGACAAACGTGGGCGGGTTATCGCTTTTGGTGGGCGTGTGCTGGGTGACGGTATGCCAAAATACCTGAACTCACCCGAAACTGAAGTCTTCCACAAAGGTCGCCAGCTATACGGCCTGTATGAAGCACAGCAGAGTCACCCTACTCTGCAGCGTTTGTTGGTGGTAGAAGGTTACATGGACGTTGTGGCGCTTGCGCAGTACGGCATTGATTACGCCGTTGCTTCGCTCGGTACCTCAACAACGGCTGAGCATATTCAATTACTGTTTCGCGCCACAGACAATGTTGTGTGTTGTTATGACGGTGACAGAGCTGGTCGTGAAGCAGCCTGGCGTGCACTGGAAACAGCGCTGCCCTATTTGAATGACGGGCGCCAGCTGCGATTTATGTTTTTACCTGATGGTGAAGACCCAGATACCCTGGTGCGAAAAGAAGGTAAGGAAGTTTTTGAACAACGGATGGAGCAGGCTCAGCCGCTTTCCGCTTTCCTGTTCGAAATTTTGCTTCCACAGGTTGATCTGAGCAGCCCTGATGGGCGAACTAAACTCAGTTCGTTGGCAATTCCGATGATAAGCCAAATACCAAGTGAAACATTGCGTCTGTATTTACGACAAGAGCTTGGTAAAAAATTGGGCATTCCCGACGAATTCCAACTAGAGAAGTTGCTAGGTAAACAATCTGAAAATGCGAATACTTATCAAGCGCCCCAACTAAAACGCACAACCATGCGTATACTGATAGGATTACTGGTACAAAATCCACGTTTGGCTACACTTATTCCTTCACTGGAGGGGCTTGAGCAAACAAGACAAGCGGGTTTACCGTTATTTGTTGAACTTGTGCAGACCTGTTTTTCACAACCCGGCCTGACGACCGGTCAGATACTTGAGCTGTACCGCGATAACAAGTTCAGCCCTCAGCTTGAAACCTTGGCGACATGGAACCATATGATCGTTGAGGACATGGTCGAACAGACCTTTTTAGATACGCTAACCAGCCTTTATGACTCTGTACTTGAGCAACGGTTAGAAACGCTAATCGCCCAAGCCAGAACACACGGCCTGAGTCCTGAGGAGCGTGAAGAAGTTCGTTCTCTGAATCAGGTTTTAGCAAAAAAAAATTGAATACCTGACGGCTTAAGTGCCGATAAATGTCAGGGTATATACCCTGCAATATGCCGCCATAGTGGGCAGCGGCAACAACAAAAACGCCCCAAATGCTATTGTTGGCAGTTTCGCCGACCGACACCAACCCAAATACTCTGAAGTGTGGATACCGTCTTATGGAGCAAAACCCGCAGTCACAGCTTAAGCTACTTGTCACCCGTGGTAAAGAGCAAGGCTATCTGACCTATGCTGAGGTCAATGACCATCTGCCGGAAGATATCGTCGACTCCGACCAGATCGAAGACATCATCCAGATGATTAACGACATGGGCATCCAGGTGATGGAAGAAGCACCGGATGCCGATGACCTGATGCTGGCCGAGAATACCACCGATACCGACGAAGACGCCGCGGAAGCTGCTGCTCAGGTGCTCTCCAGCGTTGAGTCCGAAATTGGCCGTACTACTGACCCTGTGCGCATGTACATGCGTGAAATGGGTACCGTTGAGTTACTGACACGTGAAGGCGAGATTGACATCGCCAAACGTATCGAAGACGGTATCAATCAGGTGCAGTGTTCAGTTGCAGAGTACCCAGAAGCCATTACTTATCTGTTGGAGCAGTACGACCGCGTCGAAGCTGGTGAAGCGCGTCTGTCCGACCTGATCACTGGCTTCGTCGATCCCAACGCAGAAGAGGAGATCGCCCCTACTGCGACGCATATCGGCTCCGAATTAACGACCGAAGAACAGGATAGTGACGAAGACGACGAAAGTGACGAAGACGATGCTGAAGACGATAACAGCATCGATCCTGAACTGGCTCGCCAGAAGTTTTCCGATCTTCGTGATCAATATGAGGCAACCCGCAAGGTTATTAAAACCAGTGGTCGTAGCCACGCCAGCGCAGCAGAAGAGATCCTGAAACTCTCTGAGGTGTTCAAGCAGTTCCGCCTAGTGCCAAAACAGTTCGATTTTCTGGTCAACAGCATGCGTACCATGATGGATCGCGTTCGTACTCAAGAACGTCTCATCATGAAGCTATGCGTTGAACAATGCAAAATGCCGAAGAAAAACTTCGTTACCTTGTTCGCTGGCAATGAAACCAATGAAACCTGGTTCGAAGCCGCTCTGGCTATGTCTAAACCTTGGTCAGAAAAACTTAAGGATGTGAGCGAAGAAGTTCAGCGCAGCCTGCAAAAACTGCGTCAGATCGAGGAAGAAACCGGCCTGACTATCGAACAAGTCAAAGACATCAACCGTCGCATGTCAATCGGCGAAGCAAAAGCCCGCCGTGCGAAAAAAGAGATGGTCGAAGCCAACTTACGTCTGGTAATTTCGATAGCCAAAAAGTACACCAACCGTGGCCTGCAGTTCTTGGACCTGATCCAAGAAGGCAATATCGGTTTGATGAAAGCGGTAGACAAGTTTGAATACCGTCGCGGTTATAAGTTCTCAACTTACGCCACTTGGTGGATCCGTCAGGCGATTACCCGTTCTATTGCCGATCAGGCACGCACCATCCGTATTCCGGTGCATATGATTGAGACGATCAACAAGCTCAACCGTATTTCACGTCAAATGCTACAAGAGATGGGCCGTGAACCCACACCGGAAGAACTCGCTGAGCGCATGCTGATGCCGGAAGACAAAATCCGTAAAGTGCTAAAAATTGCCAAAGAGCCAATCTCCATGGAAACGCCGATCGGCGATGATGAAGATTCGCATTTGGGCGATTTTATCGAGGATACGACCCTCGAGCTGCCATTGGATTCTGCGACTTCAGAAAGCCTACGCTCTGCCACACACGATGTTCTGGCTGGCCTGACCGCTCGTGAAGCGAAAGTGTTGCGTATGCGTTTCGGTATCGATATGAACACTGACCACACTCTTGAAGAAGTGGGTAAACAGTTCGACGTTACTCGTGAGCGTATTCGTCAGATCGAAGCTAAAGCGTTGCGTAAGCTGCGTCACCCAAGCCGTTCAGAAGTGCTACGCAGTTTCTTGGATGATTAAGATTTAATAAGCAGTGAAAACCCCGGCTCGAGTTACACGCCGGG
Organism: Serratia sp. UGAL515B_01; assembly: GCF_033095805.1. Lineage (NCBI taxonomy): Bacteria > Pseudomonadati > Pseudomonadota > Gammaproteobacteria > Enterobacterales > Yersiniaceae > Serratia > Serratia sp. UGAL515B_01. The sequence goes on from NZ_CP109901.1 coordinate 3,323,545, forward strand.
GTTTTTTATCACCTGTCATTTAGCACCATGAATAATTCACGATAACTTTCCGCCAACTGCTCCAATGTGGCACGATTCAACCCACTCGGGTTAGGCAGTACCCAAACCTCCGTTTTTCCCAGCATCAACTCCTGACGTCCCCATGCAACCTTACGGATACCAAACGCATTGCTGAACGCCTGCTTCCCAAGAATGGCCAACGCCAGCGGCTGGTATTGCAATATCTTCTCTTTCAATGACTCACCGCCTGCACGCAGCTCATTACGCGCCAATTCGCTCGCCTCTACCGTTGGGCGCTCCACCAGCATGGTGATCCCGCAGCCTGTATCGAGCAAATGCCGCTCTTCCTCTGGTGACAACAAACGTTCAGTGAAACCGGCCAGATAAATTGCCTTCCAGAAACGGTTATTGCCGTTGGCAAAATGATAGCCATGATGTGCAGTCGAAAGCCCAGGATTGATGCCGCAAAATACCACTCGCAAGTTTGGTGCCAAAATATCGGTAATCATAGTTTGTTCCGTCAAATCATTTAAATCGGTTATCGCAAAATCTATCTGCAAATACAATAAGCTATAACTGTGCATAAAAACGCCATATGATTTTTTGACTGTAGACCTGCGTCCTGTAATTACCGTATAATCGCACCACTTGGCCCCTTAGCTCAGTGGTTAGAGCAGGCGACTCATAATCGCTTGGTCCCCCGTTCAAACCGGGGAGGGGCCACCATATAAAACAAGGACTTAGATAAGAAATTATCTGAGTCCTTTTTCTTTGTAGCGTTTACCGCTTAAGTAACCGCTTAAGTAGCGTCGGGATACAAAACCTACCGTAAGAGAAAGGCAGCGCCAAAGCTAGCAAGGTAGAACACAGGTCTTACCCTTTCAGAGGCTTACTTACTACACCTTCATCGTGCAAGTTTTAATACTATGAAAAACCAAACGGGGAGTTCAGGATGAGTAAACGTAATGAAATTGTCGATGGTCGTCTTAGTAACGACCTAAGTTATGGAGTGGTCTATACAGAGGTACTCGGATGGATTGACTTAGAGCATGCACAGGGTACTGATATCAAGAACCTGTTGCGAAATATTGACTCAGGGGAGTTGTCAGGCAAAGAGTACTACAATGTTACCTATTCGCAGTCGATGATTGACCCAACTAGAACCATAAAAATGGGTAAATTTATTACCTGGCGTATTAAGCGTGGTCGTTCTTACTTCGAACGTAAAAGTATTGCACTGGCAATGATGATGTCGCTAGCCCGCAAATTTGAAGGGCTTCAAGCGTCATTCCCGATTAACTTGGCGACAGACAGTGGATTTAGCGGAGAGGATTTAGTTTCGGACCTACTGGGTTTTTACCGCATCGTCTCCATCCGCAATCCCTTTGAAATGCTGCGCCCCGTCAGTAAGTCTGAAGCGCTGAAAAGATGGGATTACTACGGCAAGATAGGTTCCTGGAAAAACGACTCCTTTTCTCCACTTTTATTCCCCGACCCTGAAAAATTCCCTAACGCCACACCGCGTAAAGGGATCCTGCCTCACTTTATGCAGACAGTGAAACCGTGGAGTGACTTCAGTTCTGGGATCGTAGCGATCGCCTCCGCTGACGGTTCCTATATCGATAAAGCGCGAGGAGGAAGGCTCCCTTATGCGTAAATCCCTTAAAGTGCTCTTTGGTGTCGTTATCGTGGTTGTCGCCGCATTACTCTATGCTTGGCCTTATGTAGAAATGGAGCTTGCTGGCTTTGCTAACTACACCGAGCAAGATAAGCGTGAATATGAATTCTATACTCCCGATATCCTGAAAAAAATGCCACGTATTACTGAAAATTATGACTTTGATTTTGCGAATATCACTGGTCCGGCAAAGCATGTTAATGCAGTAAAATTTTATGGCACCGATAACACTAGCAAAATTGATGCATACCTAACCGCTATAGGATACAAGAAACAAGACGAATGTGATTTAAATTCATCATGTTGGCGTGCTTCTGACCCCAATGAAACTATTTATGTTGGAATTTTGACTGGCGAAAAAACGGTGATAGTACAGGTTGTCTACGATTTCACACATAACGTTTCCCGTGCAAACTAGAGATAAAAAATCCTAAAAAATGGATTATATAACGGCATTTTTCACTGCATCTTCTTTCGTTTGATTTTGTGTCAGGTAAGGAAATGCGTTCACAGCCTTCACAGTAAAAGGCAGCGCCAAAGCTGGCAAGGCAGGACACGGCTTTTACCCTTTCAGGGACTTTTTTTGTCGTGCGGTGATGGTGTAAATAATCGTGGGAAGATAGACCAGCTTACCGTCCACTTCTTCCACCACTTTAAGCTCAATCTTATCAAATGGCAGTGGTTGCCTGCTGGCGGCGTAACACTCTATAACGGCTATCCGTGACAACAGTGATTTACTCATTATCCGCCTGCTGTTCTGCTAACCGCTGTTCCAGTACGGCGATACGCTGCGCCAGTTCGTCCGCTTCTTTGATACCTAACGCAGCCGCTACGCTATCAAGTAGCAGCTTGCCGGTATCCGGTGGCACTTCTCCCGCTGCAATCGCCTGTAAGATGCTGGTAGCCTGTTGCGTGGGCGTATCCCCTGACAAGCTGAAGGTCACTTCCTGGCTGGTGGGTTTCAGTGTGGGGTAAAGCCGCTTGGCAATCATTTCCGCCGCCTGCAAGTCTCCCGCTTTGGCTTGTTGTGCCACTGCCAACCAGAAGCCCGGCTCACCTTCTGGAAAGGTTGCCGCCAACGCATCACGGATAAGCGTTCTTTTATTGGCTGAACCTCTCGGCCTGCCGGACGGGTTGCCGCACTGTCCTTTTTTGAATGCCATCGGTTGTAGTCTCTACTGTTGTTTACCAATGAAATAATAACTCATGTAACTATATCATTTTTATACCTCTGTTTTATGGACTCCAATAATGTGACGCAATGGGATTAACTGCTAAAGTAGCGCTATCTTTTTTTATCTGTTTCAACAAATAAGAAGCCACCATGTCAGAAGAACAACGCAGACAACTACAACAACAACTTTGGAACATCGCCAACACGTTGCGCGGCAAAATGGGCGCGGATGAATTCCGTGACTACATTCTGGGTTTTATCTTCTATAAATACCTGTCGGAAAAAATTGAGGCGTTCGCCAATGCCGAATTGGCACCGGATAACCTCACGTTTGATCAGATTGATGAGAACACCCCAGAAGGGAAAGCGATTATCGACGCCCTGCGGGAAGCCGCGTATTCTAGAGCGTAAAGGCGTACTGGAGCGCGTAGGGGGGCGCATCAAGCAGTTTATTGAAACCTTTGTGGATGGTATGGGGGGAGTGTATAAACTCGTATATCAAAGGTACTTACAATAATCTCTGATACACCGTGAAAGACACTTTGTCAGAGTCAATAAATTAACCCCCGTGGCGCAAAGACAACTTACGTCTAAGTGCCACTTATCAACATATACATGAAAAAGATAATTAAAAGCCCTCTACTATCGAGGGCTAAACAAAAAAACATGAGAACAAAGCATTTACAAATCTTTATAAAGCAGCCTATCTTTAAGCTTTACTATTAAAAGTGATTCTATTTATATTCGTATTTAACTATGTCACCATTTTTTTTCAGCAGATATGTGCCATCGTACACAGTAAAAAACATCCGATTATGACTATCTGTATTAACGGTAAAAACAGCATTTTTATCTATACAGTTTTTATCCGTTTTCATATCCTCGAAACATAATCTGTCATACTCATCTTCTTTATACACCCCATCAAAAACCCAGAATGTAACAGAAAAAAACCATCAGGGGCCGGTTTTGGAATATTGTAATTGGCTTTTAGCATCTCTTTTTCTTTTAACCACCAAGCTATTTTTTCATTATCGGTTATAGGGAAGTTCCTCACTAAAATATCAGTGTAATTATTCCTTTGATGAACTGAAATTACTTTTACAGGTCGATACTCCACCCATAAAAAATAAAAAAAGCGGAGATAAATAGTAATACCAGTGTGAATAAATAGAATCTCTTTTTATTCCTGACTATCATGACTACCACCTTCAATTTCAATCGTTTTTTCCATATTGGTCATAAATGGTTTATAACCGAACTGATTGAACCTTTGAAGCAAAAACCAGATGCGGAATATACTGTAATTTCTAAACTTTAAAATATCTTTATTATCCAGTCCAAAATGATCCTGAACATTGTAATGAATAACTGCACGATAGCGTTCATTATCAACCTGTAACGTTCTTATAGTAATGTGAATGGCGTATATATCATGAACAGTTATACCTAAACCATTAATATTATCCTGTAATCGGTCAAACTTTGGTAATTTCCCTCCAAGAATAATATCCTTTATCCTGCCTTCCATCTCTAATGGATATAGTTTATTTTTCCAATCGATATTATCTGTTAATACCTTTCTTATTCTCAATAATGAACTGTTTTCTGATGTATCACTAAGAATTTGCTCTTTCAATGCCTTGTTTAATAACATATCCCTAAATGGCGCACCGTTACCGTTTTGCATATGGTCAATCATCTTTCCCATAACACTTTTATACGGGCCATACATAGCAAACGTTTGTGATGCTTTGCGAAATTCATCAAAAAGAATATTGGCACATTCCTGCCGTGTTATCTTCTGATTGCCTTCCCCATTCGTTCCAGCCTCAAAGCCATAACCATAAGCCTTTGGTTTTAGATACTTGAACAACGTGAGTGTGTAGGAGTCAACCTTACTGGACACATGATTCAGCTTAAAATCTGTTTTTAATTGTGTTGCGCTGAGGTCACCGCACCGCATGTCATCGGCAGCGTAATCATCCATACGCTTTTGCGTTCTGAACACCGTACAGGGAAAACGTAACGTTTGCGGGATGGGCTGAGAGGTTTCTGACACGGCACATTCCTTTCGTTGCCAACGGGTTCTATGAGGCTGAGTATCACCATAATTCAAGTCACAGGAAGGCGGAAAGCCTGTGGATGCAACTTGAAGCGTAAAGAGTATATATCGACATAGCACCAATGCAAGAAGACGGCTATACCCCTCTGAAATCCTTACGTTAGCAAACGTATGTTCAAGGCCAGCCAAAGAAAAGCCTCAAGGCTGTACGATTAACTTTCGAACAGCAATTTAACACTTGATTATGGATTTTTGAATTCGCTTGCTCTGGAAACACGGCTACATACCTACAGCTTTGCCAACCGCTTACCGCGTGACCAGAAAATTATCGACGCCCTGAATCAGAAACCGCGCATTCTGGAACGTAAAGGCGTACTGGCACGCGTCGGGGAGCGCATCAAGCAGTTTATTGAAACCTTTGTAGATGGCATGGGTGTGTGTAAGCTCGTATACCAAAGGTACTTACAATAATCTCTGATACACCGTGAAAGACACTTTGTCAGAGTCAATAAATTAACCCCCGTGGCGCAAAGACAACTTACGTCTAAGTGCCACTTATCAACATATACATGAAAAAGATAATTAAAAGCCCTCTACTATCGAGGGCTAAACAAAAATAAACATGGAAAAAATATTTAAAAATCCTTATAAAGCAGCCTATCTTTTTTACCCAAAAGTCCTAATATTGTTCAGGGTACGCCTCCCAAAATAGCTCTAATTATTTTCAATCTCGACTATTTCACCATTTTCCTTGAGTAGATAATTTCCATCATAGACTTTAAATGACACCGTGTTATCTCTATTATTGCTTACAGAGAAAACAGCATTTTTATCAATGCAATTCTTGCTAGCATCCATGTCATAAAAGCATAACCTGTCATATTTCTCTTCTTCTTTATATCCGTCCATAAAATCCCAAAAAATTATAGTATAGAAGCCATCCTCGGCAGGTTTAGGTATATTATATTTATCTTTTAACATACCTTTATTCTCTAACCACCAATTTACTTTACCATTATTGGTAAAAGGGAAGTTTCTCACTAAGACATCACTGTAATTATTTCTTTGGTGAACGGAGATAACTTCAACTGGATGTAGTGATAACCATATAAAATAACCCGACATAACGCTAACAATCAGTAACAGCACACAGGTAATTCTTTTGCTTTTTGCGTTCATTGCGCTCATCAATAATTTCCAATGTGGCTTCCATATTAGTCATGAATGGTTTATAGCCAAACTGATTGAATCGCTGGAGTACAAACCAAATGCGGAATATATTATAACTCCTGAATTTTATAATGTTATCATTATCCAGTCCAAAGTGATCTTGGACATTATAATGAACAACAGCACGGTAGCGGTCATTATCAATCTGTAGCGATTTTATAGTGATATGTGTTGCGTATGTATCATGAACAGTTATCCCCAATCCGTTTATAAGATCTTGCGGTCGGTCAAATTTTGGCAGTCTACCACTAAAGACCGCATCTGTTATATGACCTTGTTTTTCTACCGGATAACACCTATTTTCCCAGTCTATATACTTATTTAGAGCTTCTTTTATCAGCAGGTATGTACTGTTGTTTGATGTATCACTAAGGATCTGTTCTTTCAATGCTGCATTTAATAACATATCCCTAAATGGTGCACCGTTACCATTTTGCATATGGTCAATCATCTTTCCCATAACACTTTTATACGGACCATACACAGCAAACGTTTGTGATGCTTTGCGAAATTCATCAAAAAGAATATTGGCGCATTCCTGCCGTGTTATCTTCTGATTACTTTCAAAATTTGTTTCAGCCTTAAAGTCATAACCATAAGCCCTAGGTTTTAGCTGCTTGAACAACGTAAGGGTGTACGGATCAACCTTGCTGGACACACTATTCAGTTTAAAATCTGTTTTTAACTGCATTGCGCTGAGATCAGCGTACCGCATGTCATCGGCAGCGTAATCATCCATGCGCTTTTGCGTTCTGAATACCGTACAGGGAAAACGTAACGCTTGCGGGATGGGTTGAGAGGTTTCTGACACGGCACATGCCTTGCGTTGTCAACGGGTTTTAAGAAGGCAAGTATATGTCGACATATCCCCAATGCAAGAATGTTCAAATTTTTCAAAAATACGCTTTTTTATCAGTACATCTGCGCTACCAATCGGCTCCTTCTTACTTCGGGCGTAAAAGCATTGCACTGGCTATGATGTATGCCTTTAGCCCACAAGTCTGAAGGGCTTCAGGCGTCATTCCCAACCAACTGGCTACTGACAGAAAAGAAACACTCTCTAACGCGTGAACCTCTTAAAAAACCGTCCATTAGGTAATACAGCAAGTTTTAACACATCTATCGAGGTACCGATGTTGCATTCAACAGCAGAGCCTCACCTTTAGCCAGACTGTGACTCGTCTTGCGAAACAGTCCGCGCTTTACCAAGCCGGGGGTACTTCCACAGCCAACGCCCACTGACCATTCGCCAATAGAAAAAGGCTCCACGAACCGCCCAGTCAAAGAACATCCCCATCCAAACGCCAATAACCCCCATACCAAGCACGATCCCCAGGATGTAGCCTGCAATAACGCGGCAACCCCACATACCCAGCATCGAGATCCACATGGTAAAGCGGGCATCGCGAGCCCCCTTTAGCCCAGAGGGTAATACCCAGGAAGCCGCCCAGATTGGCATAAATGCAGCGTTGAGCCAGACCAGGATTTTAACGACCTCTTTAACATCCTCCTCCTGGGTGTAAAGCGAGGCAATAAAGCTGGCAAACGGTGCCGTTCCCCAGGCCACTACCGTTAATCCTATCGTCGCCAGCCAAAATACATGTCGCAGTTGCTGTTCCGCCTGAGTAATCTGCCCTTTCCCCAAGCGCCTACCGACGATAATGGTTGAAGCCGAACCTAGGGCGTTACCGGGCAAGTTGATTAATGCGGCGATAGAGAAAGCAATAAAATTACCGGCGATGACGTTGGTCCCCATCCCTGCTACAAACATTTGCGTCACTAATTTGCCCGAGTTAAATAGCACAGACTCAATACTGGCAGGAATACCAATCCCCAAAACATCGCGCAGGATGTTGCTGTTCAAAGGAGAAAAATAGCTCTTTAGCGTGATGTGCAGTGCCGGGTTAAAACCCACCATCAACACATAAAGAATACCAAACGCACCAATATAGCGGGAAATCGTCAATCCCAATCCCGCCCCAACAAAGCCCAGCCCCGGCCAATCAAACACGCCATAGATCAACACACTGCCGATCAGTATGTTGAGGATATTCATCCCTCCGTTAATCAACAGTGGGATCTTGGTGTTTCCTGCCCCACGTAATGCCCCGCTGCCAATCAATGCGATGGCTGCTGCTGGATAACTCCATACGGTCGTTTGCAGATAAGAAAGTGCCAGCGCTTTCACCTCCGGCGTAGCCTCACCAGCGATCACATTAATGATCTGCTCCCCAGCAAAGTGAATTCCGATTGCCAAGAATAGGGCTACCAGAGTCATGAGTACCAGTGACTGACGAGCTGCCGCACGTGCCCGTTTGCGATCGCGGGTGCCAAGACTATAGGCAACTACGACTGTCGTACCCAGATCCACAGCGGCAAAAAAGGCCATAATGACCATGTTGAAACTGTCTGCCAGCCCTACTCCCGCCATTGACTCTTTACCCAGCCAACTCACCAGGAAAGTGCTTAAGACCCCCATTAGCAATACACAGGTGTTTTCCAGAAAAATAGGTATTGCCAACGGTGTGATCTCGCGCCAAAAAAGCACGCGATAGCTTTTTCGTTTGGTATACCAGCGCGTTTTGGCAACGTTCTGGCGCAACACCGTATGTAGGTTCAAGGCTAGCCTGCACGAAAAAAGTGAAATAATGTTTTAAATGATGATTTATACACGCTTATTCTACAAGGTATTCTTTTTAACCACCGCTATTACTGGTAGTCGGGCATCGGCAGAACACAGGCTTATGCATCTGACATTTTAAGCTGTTAGGCTGTGTCCCTTAACTGCATACGAGTGCCGCTAGCGGTCATTTGTGCACAGGGCAAGGTGTAAGTCATAAAGTTTGGTGGACTAAATAAGCAATGCACGCAAATGGCTCCAGCCCGAAGGGCGCCCCCCAAAAGACCGTTCTCTGTGTTGTACGGCTTGAACAGAGTCTCCCCCTCTCTGGGGCTAGTATCGCGTATCCATACGCTCAATGGTCGGCTATAACCTGCATCCCCCCACCCGTGGCACCATTACGCTCACCTATTTAGATTAAAAAACCCTCTTTTTTATGCTGATTACACACCATTAATTTTACCCCTTAAGATTTAATTAAGATCTCTCCTGTATTTTTACTGAATGATTTCTACAAGGAGATGATTAATGAAAAAAACATTCACTGCTATGGTGTTGGCTAGCCTTTCTTTCTGTGCCGTGGCACAGCAATCCGGTTTTATTTCCTCTGATACTCAGGGAAATACTCAAGGAGGATTTACAGGGCAAAAGCCAGGATTAACCTCTGTAGCCCAAGCAAAAAATCTGCGGGATGACACCTGGGTTATTTTCGAAGGCAAGATTGTTAAACAAGTTGGCCATGAACTTTATGAATTCCGTGATAGCAGCGGTACTATTCATGTTGATATCGATGATAAAGACTGGATGGGGCAAACCGCTTCACCGAATGATAAAGTTCGCATCGAGGGTGAGATAGATAAAGACTGGAACAGAATTGAGATTGATGTGAAAAATCTGAGTGTACTGAAGTAATTATTCTATTTGTTGGGTGTGCGGTTGGGCACCCAATAAATTGCCGCATTCATCGAATGGCTTGGGATCCTATTAGTCAACAATACCTGGATAGGCGGTAACACGCTGATTTAAAATTTGCTGTCAGTAGCTCACACAGATAGCCGAGTAAAGCAGCCAACAAGCTGCGGCTTAAAAGGCGGCGGATATAGTATTTATATTCAGCCATTCCGGCACACGCCTTGATTTTATTGTGCTGCCGGCAGATGATTAAAAACCCTCTGATTCTCAGGAACAGGTATGAATCAATCTGACACTGTCCTCTACACCGATGCCAATTTTTACAGTCCTTATGCCATGTCAGCCTTTGTTACGCTCGTAGAGAAAGGCATTCCTTTTACAATTAAGCCGGTAAACCTTTCACAAGGGGAAAACCAAGGTCAGGATTACGGCTTTTTGTCGTTAACCCGCAGGGTGCCAACGCTGGTCATCGATAATTTCCAGCTTTCAGAATCCTCAGCGATTGATGAGTATCTGGAAGAGATTTATCTCACCCATCCAGTCTATCCGCGTGACGTTAAACAACGCGCCAAAGCACGAGAAATACAAGCCTGGCTACGTAGCGATCTACTGCCACTACGTGCAGAGCGCCCAACAGAAGTCATTTTCAATGCGGGTAAATTTGCACCATTGAGTGCTGCGGCAGAACAGGCGACCAAGACACTGATTGCCGCGGCGGAAAGCTTGCTCAGTCATGGCCGGGAGCACTTATTCGGGACGTGGAGTATCGCCGATACTGATTTGGCACTGATGCTGAATCGGCTGGTTATGCACGGTGACGACGTACCCGAGGCGCTTCGCCACTATGCGCAGAAACAGTGGTTGCGCCCTTCGGTACAGGCATGGCTAAAGTTGCCAGAAAAAATGCACGGTTAGAAAAAAATCGGCGGCCACGACGCCGCCGTTCTCAATATAGAGAAACAACACCACTTATTTAGGCTGTCGCGTGCAATTGGCGACACGGCCTAGTTCACCAACCGGCAGGCAAATACCCAAACAGCGAAGCGATAGCATAGACAGCGCTGCCCATATACAGCAGCACAATGCTCACTTGCAGCACTGGGTGAGTGATCCAGTTGCACTGCCAGAGAGGGTTTTGATCGCCTCGCTCACGGGCTCCCCGCAAGATAAGCATGGGCATGATCGACAGGATAACCCCACTGAATACTCCGGCGAAATACAACGCATTGACGAATGAAACCAACCCGCTATAGGCCAAAACAAATGGCGGTAACACCACCACCAGCAGTACGCCGAAACGTCGGAAGGGGTGTTCATCGTCTCCCAACCTGAAGTTATCGAAAATGTTAGTGAGGAAACTGCCGCCCAGCCCCCAATAAGAGGTCAGCATCGCGCAAAGCGCAAAAATATTGGCAGAGAAAAAGGCCCACTGCCCCAATACCTGTCCCCAAGAAATCGTCGCGACGTCTGAAATATTGTTCAACCCGCTAAGTGCGATCACCGACATGGGTACCACCGCCAGCAACACAAACGTTGTTATCATACCAACGATGATGGCCTTAGGCAGTTGCTCGGGTTTATCGGAAAAACCTCGGGCCATCTCTGGCACAATATATTGAGCAGAGAAACAAAACACGACCACACTGAATACCGGCACCATAAAACGCCAGTCACCCTCCAGCAGATGACTCATTTGCGTCGTCTCTTTCAGCAATGTGGCGACAACCAACACCGTGAGCATGACCACCATACCGATACTGATGAACTTCTCACCACGGCCAATCGCTTTCAAACCGAGATACAGTACCAACGCTGCCGGGATAAAAAACAGCAGGCTACCTAATGCGGGGGAAATACCAAGCAAGGATTGCAACAATTTACCGCTGCCGGTCATGTAGGCGGTAAGTGCCCCTACACTGTTCACACAAACTGAAGCAAACATAAGCCAAGAACCGAAGTTCCCAACATAGCGCCGGGCCAGCCCGCTCAATTGGAAGTGTCCACGGGTACGCAAAGTCGATTCGGCAACATACAACATGGTGACAGTCGTTAAGCAGCCAACCAATATCAGCCAAAATAACAGGGATAAATAGCCCGCTTTACTTGAGGCATAGGCGATAGAGAGAACACCAGCACCGATATTGGTGCCGACAATCATCGCAACCCCCTCAAGGAAACTCAGCGATTTGGCGGGTGCAAGCTCTCGCTCCCCGGCGATAATCGCCTGAGGAATAGGGATATTTTCAGAGGCCATAGTTTATCCTTTGATACCCGGCAGCCCAGACTGCCGGTGGGCATTAAAGACCAGAGGTTTAACAGCTCACGTCGATACACAGATATTTCAACTCCAGATATTCCTCAATCCCATAGCGTGATCCTTCGCGTCCAAGCCCTGACTGCTTGATGCCACCAAAGGGGGCAACTTCGTTAGAAATCAAGCCGGTATTGATGCCTACCATGCCGTATTCCAGCGCTTCAGGAACACGCCACTGGCGCGAAGCATTCTGGGTAAACAGATAAGCTGCCAGGCCAAACTCCGTATCATTAGCCATCGCGATAGCTTCCGTCTCATCATGAAAACGGAACAGCGGTGCAACCGGACCAAAAGTTTCCTCTTTGGCAAAACGCATTTGCTGCGTTACACCAGTGATAACAGTTGGTTGAAAAAAAGTATGGCCCAGCGCATGTGGCTGGCCGCCAGTGGCGATCTGCGCCCCTTTGATCAACGCATCATCAATGTGGCTCTGCACTTTCTCTATCGCATCAGCATCAATCAACGGCCCTTGAGTGATCCCTTCCTCTTTGCCATCACCCACCTTCAGCTGTTCGACTGCGGCCACCAGCTTATCGACAAGGCGGTCGTAGATACCGTCTTGCACATAAACGCGATTGGCACATACACAGGTTTGACCACTGTTACGAAATTTGGACGCCATGATCCCGGCGACGGCAACATCCAGATTCGCATCGTCAAACACCAGCACTGGCGCATTGCCCCCCAGTTCCAAGGAAAGTTTTTTTATCGTTGGTGCACATTGAGCCATCAGGATACGCCCGACTTCGGTCGATCCTGTGAAACTCAGTTTGCTCACCACCGGGCTATCACACAGCACCTTACCAACTTGAGCCGCTTCACCGGTGATCACTTGTAGTACACCCGCCGGGATCCCGGCATCCTCCGCCAGTTTGGCCAGTGCCAGTGCGGTCAGCGGTGTTTGCTCTGCAGGTTTGACGATCATTGTACAACCTGCCGCCAACGCAGGTGCGGCCTTGCGGGTAATCATCGCTGCGGGGAAGTTCCAAGGGGTGATGGCTGCACAAACACCAATCGGCTGTCTGACCACCATCAAACGCTGCGTTGTTTGCGGTGCCTGTAATACGGCACCGTCAATACGTTTAGCCTCCTCGGCAAACCAAGTGATAAACGAGGCCGCATAGGCCACTTCGCCGCGCGCTTCCGTTAAAGGTTTACCTTGTTCGGCAGTCATCAACTGCGCCAGATCTTCCTGTGCAGCGATGACGTTATCAGCCCAGGCCAGTAACAGCACTGAACGCTGTTTAGCGGTCAGCTTCTTCCAACCAGCCTGCGCCTGCTGCGCCGCATTGATGGCTTGTTGTGTTTCTTCAGCACCCACCTGAGGAACCGTTGCCAACTGCGCACCGTTCGCCGGGTTGATCACCGCTTTACGTTTACCGCTCAGCGCATTGCACCATTCACCGTTAATCAGACACTGGTTGCGGAGAAGGTCGGGGTTTTGCAGTTTCATCACTGTCACTCCTTATTGAGTCAGTACGCGGGAAAGGATCGCCAGCGCCTGATTAAACTGAGTATCAGGAATGGTCAGCGGATACAGGAAACGGATCACGTTACCGTTCACACCACAACTGAGCAGCAGTAACCCTTCTTGCTGTGCTTTTTGCTGTACCTGGCGGGTAAACTCTGGTGACGGTTTGCCTGTTTGCGGATCGTTGAATTCCACGGCCACCATTGATCCGCGTGCACGGATCTCAGCGATCGCCGGGCACTGACTGCGTGCCTGCTGTAATACTTCCACCAGATGTTGTCCTAAACGCTGCGAACGCTGACACAACTGCTCTTCTTCGATCACGTCTAATACTGCTAGTGCGGCTGCAATGGCCAATGGGTTACCCGCATAGGTTCCACCAAGCCCACCCGGAGCTGGGGCATCCATCACATCGGCTCTACCAGCGACAGCGGACAACGGCATTCCCCCGGCGAGACTCTTCGCCATGGTGATCAGATCCGGTTTCACTGAGTAGTGCTCCATCGCGAACAGCTTCCCGGTACGGGCAAAGCCGCTCTGCACTTCATCGGCAATCAACAGGATGCCGTGTTGATCGCACAACGAACGCAACGCCTGCATAAACTCAGCCGGAGCAATATTGAATCCCCCTTCGCCCTGTACGGGTTCCAGAACAATCGCAGCAACCTGCTTAGGGTCGATATCGGCTTTAAAGATGCGTTCCAGACTGTTCATGGCATCTTCCGTGCTAATACCATACAGCGCATTCGGATATTGACCGTGGAACACCGAGCCGGGGAACGGACCAAAGCCCAGTTTGTAAGGCGCAACCTTGCCAGTCAGTGCCATGGTCATGTAGGTACGCCCATGGAAGGCCCCCCCAAAGGTAATCAACCCCGGGCGTCCGGTGTATGCCCGGGCAATTTTTACCGCGTTTTCGACCGCTTCAGCACCGGTCGTAAAGAAGGCTGTTTTACAGGCTCCCTCAATCGGTGCACGCTGGTTGAGACGCTCAGCAAGCGCGATATAACTTTCGTAGGGCACAATCTGGTAAGCCGTGTGGGTGAAGGCTAGAAGTTGTTTTTCAATGGCAGCGATCACTTTCGGATGACGGTGACCCGTATTGAGCACAGCAATGCCCGAAGCAAAATCGATAACTTCATTACCTTCCACATCCCATAAGGTGGCATTTTCTGCACGTTCTGCGTAAAAGCCACACATGACGCCAATACCACGCGGGGTGGCAGCCAGACGACGTTGGTTCAATTCTGCATTTTTCATGTTGTCCTCTCCAGACAGTGCTGAACGTGATTTTTGTTTACAATATTGAAACATTAGCGTTTATTTACACGGAATGTGGCCCTATAATCTAGTGCCAGTTTCGATTAATTGAGGGAGCCAATTGCGCTCATTAAGTGGTGACCTGTTACTGCAACGCCTCGGTGAACAGGCTGATAACAAGCTGCATAAACGTTTATATAACGCTATTCGCACCAGTATTCTGGATGGCAGCCTTCCCCCTTCCAGCCGTTTGCTGGCGTCGCGCGATCTTGCTCAGGAGCTTGGCCTGTCACGCAACACAGTTTTAACCGTTTACGAACAATTACTGGCGGAGGGCTATGTTTATTCGCGGCAGGGAAGCGGGACGTTCGTTGCAGAAACGGTGCCAGATAGCTACTTATCGACCGGTCACCAGCCGATTCATGCTGACGGTGAACAAAGGCATATTGAGCTTTCACAACGCGGGGCTGCGCTATTGCATCATGCCAGTGCCAGCCCGAAACAATGGGGACCCTTTATTCCCGGTGTACCGGACGTTAATGCCTTCCCACACCATATTTTCAGCAAGATACAGGCACGTATCAGCCACAGTCCAACGTCACAGCGCTTAACCTATAGCCATCAAGGAGGCAGCCCGGAACTGCAACATGCGTTAGTGGACTACCTGCGGGTATCGCGTTCGGTGCGCTGTTCTCCTGACCAGATCCTAATTACTGAAGGCATCCATCAGGCGATCGATCTGGTGACACGCATGTTATGTAATCCGGGTGATATTGCCTGGATCGAGGAGCCGGGATATTGGGGGATCCGCAATATTTTACGGATGAACGATGTAAATATTTGCCCTTGGGAAGTGGATGAAGCGGGTATGGCACCACCTGAACAGCCTGCTAGGGCGCCTAGGTTAATTTTCGTCACCCCTTCGCATCAATATCCATTAGGGTCGGTAATGAGCCTGGCGCGACGTCAACGACTACTGGCTTTAGCCCGTGCTGCTGGTGGCTGGATCGTGGAAGATGATTACGACAGCGAGTTTCGCTTCTCCGGTCAACCCATCCCCGCTCTACAGGGATTAGAAGCCAATGCCCCCGTGATCTACATCGGTACCTTCAGCAAAACCCTCTACCCTGCATTGCGGCTGGGTTATGTGGTTCTGCCCGAACCCTTGGTTGATGCACTAAAAACAGCCCATGCCGAACTCTATCGCGGCGGTCATCTGATCATGCAGACTGCATTAGCACAGTTTATTCAAGAGGGTTACTATGCGGCCCATATCCGCCGTATGCGCCTGTTGTATGCAAAAAGGCGCATTTTTCTTACCGGGTTGATTGAACAACATCTAGGAAAACAGGCTATTGGCGAATTCAGCAGCAATGCTGGGCTTCACTTGGTGCTCAACTTGCCTGACGATGCCGACGATGTTGCTATTGCTGCCCTCGCAAACCAAAAAGGGGTGTTGGTACGTGCGTTATCACGTTATTACATGCGGCCTAACGCCCGGCGTGGGCTACTGATGGGGTTTGCCTGCGTTCCCGAGGAACAGATGGGAGCAGCATTCAACATCTTGCTCAGTTGCATACATGCGCCGAAAAGCCAGGACTTGAATGCGTCATGACCGAGTAAAGACAGATGCGTAGCACCCACCTGATTTGGCACAGGCGCAGGTTGCCAGTGCTCCTGGCTCGGCGCTGCCACTGCCGTTAAATAGGACAACGGCAGTTTAGCGACCGAAACGTTAGCATGATTATCAGGAAGTACCGAGCCAGTTGCCCACGCTATCCTTCTGCCTATCTGGCTGTGTCATCAGCCATCATAAAATATTAATCCAACAGGTGTGCAATATCATCGTGGGTGACTGCTGGAGGATCTCGGCGCAACCCTCTGGTCAGCCATACAAGGTAAATAAAACCTACAAATAACCAGATAAAGCCCACTTTCAATGCCTCTGGATCCAGATTGACCCATAACCATATCGACATAACAAAGCCAATAAGCGGCAGCAAACCATATTTTAACATCGCGTTGAGACCACGGTGTTTCTGGTTAATCAGGAAATGCTTGATCACGCTTAGATTGACGAAAGTAAACGCCCCCAAAGCACCAAAACTGATCATCGACACCACCATGCTGAGATCCATCCACAGTGCCAACAGGGAAACAATGGCCACAAATACAATGGCACGCCAAGGCGTATGGTAACGAGTGTGGAGATGGAAAAACACTTTGCGTGGCAATACCCCTTCACGCCCCATGGCATAGAAGATGCGCGAAACGCCGGTTTGTGCCGTCATACAGGAGGCATAAACCCCGGTCAGGTACGTAGCCATAAAGAAGCTGTACATCCACTTGCCGCCCACATGTTCCGAAATAATCAGGCTAGAAGTATCCTGGTAAGGGATCAAAGATTGCCAGTCCGGATATACCAGGTGTGCAGCATAAGAGACCGCGATAAAAATGGCTCCAGCGCTGATAACGGTAATCAGGATTGCACGCGGTAGTGTGCGTTTGGCGTCGTTCGCCTCCTCTGCCATAGTCGCGATGGCATCAAACCCCAAAAATGCCAGGCACAGTACGGCTGCCCCCGCGATCAGACCAGAGAAGTCGTCAGCACCCACTAATAACGGTTTCATCAATGACTCTGGGCTGAGATCGGCCTCGCTGAATGACAACACAATAAACAACACGATAAAAACCATCTGCAAAGTAATCAGCGTGAAGTTAACTGAACTCAGTAAACGCACGCCAAGAATATTCAGCGCACTCACGCTGCCGATGGCGGTAAGAATAAACACATAAGCAGGAATTGACGGGAATGCCTCATGCAAGAAGATGCCTAAAACCAGATAGTTAAGCATAGGAAGAAACAGATAATCGAGGATCTGTGCCCAACCGACCAGGAACCCTATTTTACCCCCAAAGCTGCGCTGTACGTAAGAATAGGCCGAACCTGCCAACGGCATCGCGTTAGTCATGCGACAATAGCTTAGCGCAGTAAACAAAATGGTAATGATGGTCACAAGATAAGCGACGGGCAAATGGCCTTGGCTTAAAACGGTGACCTGACCATAGGTGGTAAATACACCTAGTGGCACCATGTAGGCGAGACCAAACGCAACCAGGGCGGGGGTTTTAAGAACTCGTTGCAACTGAATATTTTGCGGCATTGCCGTATCATCTCCTAGCGCAGCTCAGCTCCATTTAGGGCCAATCCCAATAGGCTATTTTTTTGCTGCGGAAAAAAACAAGGCATGAATTCTGGCACAAGAAAGGCTGCCGGGATATACCCAAGTCACTTCAAGTGTTTACAGGTAGGCAACAGCCGCATGGATCTTTACGCGCTCACACCCGTCAGTAGGCTTGAGAGGCTCTGTAGCTTGAAGTTACTTGAGTATAGCAAGACAAGTGAACGCGTGTTTTTTGAATAAAAAACATTCATCTCTAGGCTGTGTCCCTTAACTGCCCTTGGTGCCGCCGCAGACCCAAAAACCCATTATCAAGGCGGAGGAGGAGGGGCAAAGTGGCCCTCTATTCAAGCCCGACAACACAGAGAATGGGCTTTTGGGGCCTGACCCTACGGGCTAGCGCCATTGGCGTGCATTGCTGCGTTGTTCGCCGCTTATTGGGGATACACAACCTCGCGGCTCACGCCTTGCTCTGCACACAAATTACCGCCAGCGGCGCTCGCGTACAGTTAAGGGACACAGCCTAGGTGAACCTGAACATATGCCATCCTATAAAGCGCTATTTACAGCATTCATAACTAACGGGGTTGGCGTTGCTTTTTAGCAAAATGTAGGCGGCAAGTCTGAGGAGCATAGCTCAGTATGTGACTGGTGCGAGCTGACGAAGCCAACACCCATGCAACTCGGATTATTTTGGGTATAGATCCAATCTGGAATCCATGACAATTAATTACAAATAATTACAACAAGCAACATTTATTGTAAAAAATGGCAATATAATAAAAACACTTTAATGTACATATTTGCAACATGAACATGAAGTTAAATTAAACGCATTTAATACATTATATCTCAGTCGTTGAGACTCATTAAGCATCTAATTAAAAAGTGCAGTCTAAAGTAATAAAAAAGCATCCGCTTTAAGTCGAAATATTTAATAATGCACCCTGTTAGTAAAACGTATCGACATGACCAATACCGTTGAAAAACATTATGGCGATTATTATATCAATCCAACATGACTAATAATACGCCATGTAACTGATTATTTTAAAATGGGTTAATCGCAATCATCATGACACATGATAAAAAGTGTAATGAACAAAAAGAAGCAACAGATGGAATATCTAACATTAAAGCATACCATCGCTCTATTCGTATTCTTCATTGGGTCATGGCCATACTATTCACTCTAATGTGGCTAAGCGGTATTTTCGTCACGAATATTGAAGGTGTACCTTACTTTATAGACCTGAATATACAAGACACTATCCGTGATTTGCATAAGTCAATCGGCATAACATTGTTTATTCTCTTAGTCGTACGTATTGGATTAAGACTCATCACAGTCAGTCCCCCCTTGCCCACGTCTATTCCCGTCACTGAACGTGTCATTGCACACATCGGTCACTCAGCCCTGTATATTACTATAATTCTTACCTGCTTAGCAGGGCTCGCTATATCAGACCTGCTTGGCTATGGTAATGCCTATTTCGGTATAGAACTGCCTCAAATTTTTCCCGCAAGAGAACAACTCGCTGGCTGGGCGGCTGACCCTTGGTCTTATGTACTCCATGCGGTTTTTGCATACGGTCTATTGGCACTGGTGATAATTCATGTCGCTGCTGTATGGTTACATATCCGCTCTCACAAAGTTGAGCTCTTGCCGCGAGTTTTATCGGTATCCCCAAAACGTTCCAAAAAAGCCCTATCCTGGATCAGCATCCTCGCAGGCTCCTTCTTTATCATCATCGCGGTGTTCGCAATTCGTGCATGGATCACACAAAATTCGCAGGAACAAGCCAGGGATTATCAGACAACAACACCATTCTCAAAGAAATAGTGGGTTGCAGCTCTATCCAAAAGCCACCTGACACTCATCATGTTTCAAATTACATGTTGGTTGGCTCCGTTATTCGGCCCATCCGTGGGCCGAATAACACGACAAGCCATTTATTCATCGTTGTACCTTTCTCTTGAAATAACGTTGTAAATAACAGAGGGAAGTACCGCATTCCAACGTACAAGTTACCGCTATCAGTTCTGGGTCGTGACGCACGATTTATTGATAGTGATGAATAGTCAGATACCAACCGATGATCTTATCGTGTATTTCCTCTGATTTCGAAAAGCAAATGATTCCGCGGGTCAGCCGTTTGATATATGTACGAAGATTAAGATTATGTCATTCTACCCTTTGGGTATATTTCTTGCTCACCACGTGGCTTGTTGCACTTAACAGGACCTTATAAACCGGCCAGGTATCTGTCATATAAAAGGCAATGTTAAATTTGGTTAGCAGGGCCGGAAATCGTTGCAGGGACGAGGTATTTCTTGGGCCGAAGACGTCGGCCAGAGCCCGTTTGCGGATACGGTCATCAGCGTAGAACAACCACCGGGGATTGGCTTTACACCGCACGTAAGACCACTGTTGATCGGCTTCACCGCAGATAACAACTTCAGCTTTGGGGTCGATATTATCAGCTACCTGTTTTGGAGAAATTTTTTAAGTGCTGCAGAACCGTATTGAGGCTGATGCCGAGAACCCGTGTGGTATGGCAATATCCGGAACCGTTCATCGCCATATTAACAAGGGTTTGGGTGTGTCTGGTTTGGCACCAGAGTAGCTAAAGTTGAGCTGAAAGGTCTTTAAGCAGCGCTTGCAGATGTAACGTTGGGCACCAGATGCTGAATGTCCTTTACATCTTACACCCTGGGTTTCATTGCACTGAGGGCAGACGCCATCAACTTTTGCCATGAATTTTATCCAAAGTGCGGGGCATACGTGATCAGCAAGTCTGCGTCACGACCACAATCAGTAATGTCTGTAATCCATCAATAACAGGTTATATACTCGTCATACTTCAAGTTGCATGTGCGTTGGTTTTCCTCACTCACCCCAGTCACTTACTTGAGTAAGATCCTGGGGATTCGTTGCGTTGCCGCCTACTTATAGCTTTAAAAAACTTGGGCTACACGTTATGCCTGATAAACTATCTGACCACCGACCAATGTCCGTTCAATGCGGGTTTGGTAGATCTTTTCCGCTGGCTGCTCGAACAGATTGTGGTACAGCACAATCACATCGGCAAATTTACCTACTTCCAGCGAACCAATGTATTGCTCTTTAGCAATCATGTAAGCCGCGTCAATAGTGGCGGCGCGTAATGTTTCAATCAGCGTTAAATTACGATCATTATCCAAACGTGGCCCGCTTGGATTACCTTCGCTGTCCCAAGCACAGCGTGTCATTCCCACCTGTAGGTTATACCACTCATCCAAGCGGTCAATCGGCCAGTCGCTACCATAGGCTAAGCGCGCTCCGGCATCCAGGAAACGTGCCGCAGGTTCCAGATGAGGAAAACGTTCTTCACCCAACATTTCACGCTCTTCATCAATCAGCACGCCTGGTAAACCGGCCCACTGGAAAGAAAGCACCGCTGTAGCTCCCAAAGAAGCAAAACGCGCATACTGATGAGCAGCAACCAGTTCATTGTGCGCCAGACCTGGGCGAATATCCTTGCCTGGACAAGCAGCACGCATCAATTCCACCGCATCCAACACCTGCTCAATCGCCCCATCCCCTACCGTATGGGTATGTGGATGCAGACCGGCGCGACCACATTCGACGATCAGCGCATTCAGCACCGGGGTGGTGAAATAGAGATCGCCATAGCGCTCACTTTTGCCTTCACTGTGGTGTTCGCGGTACGGCTCCAGCAACGCTGCCGTCATGGTCGGTGGCTGCAAAACACCATCCACAAACAGTTTGAGGTGATGAACCGCGATACCCGCTTTAGGAGTCCACGTTTTATCACTCCATTGCTCAGCAAAAGCCACGACTTCCTGCACAGCGCGCGCAGCATCTTCAGGCCCTTGCACACTGTCTGGCGTCACTTCTTTGGCCCCCAGAATGCGCAGCGTCAGTTCGCCACGATCGCGTAGCGTTGCAAAAGCCTCAAGCTGCTCCGCAAACACGCGGGTATCCATGACGGTCGTCACCCCTTGCGAGTGCAACACCTGCTGCACATGAGCCGCAACCTGTACATTTTGTTCTGCCGTGCCAGAAGGGATACTGTCGAAGGCACGCATTGCCGGTGCATCTTCCAGAATGCCGGTCAGCTTGCCGTTTGCATCACGGGCGATCTTGCCATCGGGTGGTACCGGCGTGTTTTCATCAATACCCAACATTTCCAATGCGCGGCTATTGGCCGCCAATGTGTGGCAATCATTAGAGAACAGCGCCACAGGGCGGCGAGTATTAAGAGTGTCCAACAGCTCACGGCTCATATCCGCACCAACCGGGATCATCGCCTGGCGCTGCCAAGCGCGAACCGTCAGCCACTCGTTATCATCATGGGTCGGGTATTTATCCAAATGAGCCTGAATATGCTGCAATGTCTGCTCCGCCGTCAGCGCGGCATAATGCAAACTGCAACCCTTGAGCTGTTTGCCACCCCAAAACGGGTGCATGTGGCTGTCGATCAGGCCCGGCATCATCACCTTACCTTGTAGATCGACACGTTCAGTTTCCGCGGTTGACAACGCAAGCACCTGCTCATCGTTCCCCACAGCAAGAATGTATCCCTGTCCTATCGCCAAAGCGCTGCAAATGCTGTTTGCCGCATCTGCCGTGTAGATAGTGCCGTTGTAATAAATTACATCGGCAGTTTTAGCCACTGGTGTCATATCAAAGGTCTCAAAATCACACAAAATGAATTTAAGTATAGATCTGACACGGGTTAAAACTGAAATCCTTCGTCTGGCAACACATTGCAAACATCGGCAAAGTTCCATGAGGTCTATCACATTAAGCACATCCTCAGTTCCCAAGGATGCCGACAACGGCTAGATTTACCTCATCCGACCACTTGATGGCCGTCTATAAGTAACCGTTTTTTATACCCTTGGATTTCAAGTCACGTTTAGAAAGACCATGGATATCCCTTTTGGAGACTGGAATGAGCTTATACCCCCACCTGTTAGCACCGCTGGACCTTGGCTTCACCACGCTGAAAAATCGAGTGTTGATGGGATCAATGCATACTGGTCTGGAAGAACTCCCCAATGGCCCTGAACGCTTGGCGGCATTCTATGCGGAACGCGCCGCAGCCGGCGTCTCTCTGATCGTAACAGGTGGCATCGCACCCAATGAGAAGGGCGTGGTTTATCGTGGTGCCGCGACGTTAACTCAGCCTAAGCAGTTAGCACACCATCGGATCATCACCGATGCAGTCCACCAGTCAGGGGGAAAGATTGCCCTACAAATTCTGCACGCTGGGCGTTATAGCTATCAGCCGCATCCTGTTGCCCCTTCTGCACTACAGGCCCCGATAAATCCCTTTCCCCCAACGGCCCTAACTTCAGAAGAGGTTGAGCAGACGATTGCCGACTTCGCCCACTGCGCTGCACTTGCACAACAGGCCGGTTACGATGGTGTAGAAATCATGGGCTCTGAAGGTTACCTGATTAATCAGTTCATTGTGGCAAGAACCAACCAGCGCAACGACCAATGGGGTGGCAGCTTCAGCAACCGTATGCGTTTCGCCCTCGAGATTGTCCGCGCCGTTCGTCAGGCAACGGGACCTGAGTTTATTCTTATTTACCGCCTTTCAATGCTCGATCTGGTGGAGGAAGGTTCAAGTTGGCAGGAGATCGAACAACTCGCCGTTGCGATTGAACAGGCTGGGGCAACGCTGATTAATACCGGCATAGGGTGGCATGAGGCTCGTATCCCTACCATCGCAACCATGGTGCCTCGGGCCGGGTTTAGCTGGGTCACACGTAAGCTGATGGGGAAAGTAAGCATTCCGCTGATCACCACCAACCGCATCAACGACCCGTCGGTGGCTGAACAGGTGCTAGCAGAGGGCTGCGCTGATATGGTTTCCATGGCTCGTCCTTTCCTGGCTGACGCCGCATTTGTACAAAAAGCCGCTGAAGGACGTGCAGATGAAATCAACACTTGCATCGCCTGTAATCAGGCCTGTCTGGACCAGATTTTTGAAGGAAAACTCACGTCTTGCCTGGTGAACCCACGCGCCTGCCGCGAAACTGAAATGCCGCAAGTGGCCGCATCAAAAGCAAAACGCCTCGCCGTTGTAGGCGCAGGCCCTGCCGGCATGGCTTTCGCCACTACCGCCGCCAGCCGCGGGCATCAGGTCACCCTATTTGACGCCGCCGAACAGATCGGTGGCCAGTTCAACATCGCGAAACAAATCCCCGGTAAGGAGGAGTTCCACCAAACTCTGCGCTATTTCCGTCGTCAGTTGGAACTGAATAATGTGGAATTGAGGTTGGGAAAACACGTTCAGGCGCACGAGCTGGCTGATTTTGATGAAGTGATCATCGCATGCGGTATCGTGCCACGCATGCCAGACATTCCAGGTATCAAGCACCCCAAGGTAATGAGTTACCTCGACGTTTTACGCGATAAAAAGCCGGTCGGGCAGCGTGTGGTGATTATCGGTGCTGGTGGGATAGGTTTCGATACTGCTGAATATCTCAGCCAGCACGGTACTTCCAGCAGTCTGGATCTGCAAGCATTCAACCGCGAATGGGGCATAGACCCACAGCTTGAACAGCGTGGCGGGCTGAATAGTCAAGGGCCGCGAGTACCGATAATGTCACGTCAGATATTCCTGTTACAACGCAAGACGAGCAAAGTGGGAGAAGGATTAGGTAAGACGACAGGTTGGGTCCATCGTACCAGCTTGTTAGCTCGTGGCGTCAAAATGCTCAATGGGGTGAGCTATCAACGTATTGATGACGACGGCTTACACATTCTCCGCGATGGGCAGGAGAGCTGTTTGCCGGTAGATAACGTGGTGATCTGCGCCGGGCAGGATCCACGCCGTGAACTGCAGCAACCACTGTTGGATATGGGGAAAATGGTTCATTTGATTGGTGGTGCTGACGCGGCTGCAGAGCTGGATGCTCGCCGTGCTATCGATCAGGGAACACGGCTGGCGATGGCACTGTAAATCACTGGGCGCAGCAAATATGAACTGCGCCCAATGTCATTAACGCCTTGCGCCTAATTTGACGGCTTTGAGGATCACAAACTTCTGGTTTGATGCCACCGTCGTACAATTACCGAACAGACGCTTCAGCTTCTGGTAGTAATCGAGATGGCGGTTACCCACAATACGCAGTTCACCACCAACATGCAGGCAACGTTTAGCATCACAGAACATCTGCCAGGCCGTGTGATCGGTGATTGCATGCTGCTGATGGAACGGTGGATTGCACAGCACAGCTTGTAGGCTTTCACGCTCTATGCCAGCCAGCGAATTGTTCACTTCGAACTGGCAGCGATCCCATTCCTGCGGCAGATTGTGCGATACGTTCAGTTCACTGGAAGCCACTGCCATATAGGATTCATCAACGAAAGTCATCTGCGCCTGCGGGTTCTGAACCAGCGCCTTCATGCCGATGATACCATTACCACAACCGAGATCGACGATATGACCGTTCAAATCATGCGGCAGATGTTCCAGGAATAAACGAGCACCAATATCCAGGCTACCGCGTGAAAAGACATTGGCGTGGTTGTGGATCAGCCAATCCGTACCATCAAGCTGCCAGTCAGTGGTTTCCGAGGCTGCCGGTGGCACAATGTCGGCGACCTCACAATAAATCAGGCGAGCCTTTTTCCAGGCCAGGCTGGTGTGAGTAGGGCCCAAGACCCGCTCAAAGACCTGCATGGTCGAAGTATGTATGTCACGCGCTTTGGCACCGGCTACGATCAGCGTGTCTGGAACCACCACCTTACGCAACGCCTGTAGTTGCTGTTCCAACAACGCCAACGCTTTTGGAATACGCATCAAGACAACGGCAGGATGGGCTGGCAGTTCCGCCAGACTGTCTATCAACGTCACCTGTTGTACATCCAGTTCATTGAGCTCAAGATTATGGCGAGTTGCCAGTTGACTCATATAGGAATCACTGATGCTATAAGGCTTATGCGCATGCAGGGCACAGGCCAAGGCACCAAAATTGTCGTTAAAGATCAGCACTGGCCGCTCACCAATGGTAACATTTTCAAGCTGTTGCAACAGGTATTCGTCTGCCGCTTCCCACGCCTGTAATTGGGTGGACTGTTCTTGTTGGGGATAACGCTCCAGCTCAAGTTGCTGTGTTCCCAGATCGAGTTGGCTCATTGCCCCTCCTGACTGATAAATTTGGGCTGTTTATCCCCTAAAAATGCCTATCAGTAAAATGTTTTTTGGGATTAATTGCCCTTTGTGGGATTTGTATGAAAAAACGTCTTACAATGAACGCGGCGTTTTACCACTGAATCCTGCAGATGATCTGAATAATCTGAGTTACAGGAATTCAGAGACCTTGCTTGCAACGGCCCCAGAGGGTAAAGCCACAGGGGCACGGCCAATATACCTGCAACCCGAAGTATAACGAGTACAATATGTCCGAATTGACTTACCTGCAAGGTTACCCAGACCACCTGCAAATACAGGTTCAACAGCTCATCAAGCAGCAGCGTTTAGGGGAGGTTTTGTTAACACGTTACCCACAAGTACACGGCTGTACCACCGACAAGTCGCTGTATCAGTTCACACTTGATCTGAAAAATCAGTATCTACGAAATGCCCAACCGCTGAGCAAAGTTGCCTACGATAGTAAGATCCATGTGATGAAGCACGCTCTCGGGATGCATACTGCTATTTCACGAGTGCAGGGTGGCAAACTGAAAGCCAAAGCCGAAATCCGTGTAGCGACGGTGTTCAAAAATGCCCCTGAGCCCTTTCTGCGCATGATTGTAGTACATGAATTAGCGCATCTGAAAGAGAAAGACCACAGCAAAGCGTTTTATAGCCTTTGTTGCCATATGGAACCCAGCTACCATCAATTGGAATTTGATACGCGCATGTATTTGACTCATCTCTCGCTGTTTGGTGAACTCTATTAGTATCTAACAGATTGATTTTAAATTTTTTTGCAGCGTAATAATCTGGTTTTATAAAAAATAGCCTTGTGGAAAGCAGCAGGTCGAGCATGCTGGGCTGGAAAGACTCCTGATCGTCCCCTATTTGTTGGCAGAGATCCAACATCGTTTTTCCACTGATGGAGTAATGCAATGAAACCGCTGTTGTTGATGCAAACCGGCGACGCACCGCAACTTGTTCAGCATGAACTGGGCAATTTTGACCAGATGTTTATGGAACAGGGAAATATCGCGGCTGATCGTGTGAAAATCGTACATCTTCCTACGGGTGGGTCCCTATTAGCACCAGAAAACTACTGTGGCGTGGTGATCACCGGTTCCCCTGCTATGGTGACAGAGCAGTTACCCTGGAGCGAACAGGCTGCGGAATGGCTTCGTCAGGCAATGCGCATCAAATTACCCATCTTTGGCGTGTGTTATGGCCACCAGCTTTTAGCCCATGCTCTGGGTGGTACAGTGGGTTATCGCCCACAAGGTATGGAAGTTGGCACTCTAGAGATAGAACTATTGCCGCCCGCAGGCAACGATAAGCGGTTAGCAATACTGCCGCCACGTTTCAAGGCCAATCTGATCCACTCACAAAGCGTGCTGACACCGCCGCTGGGTGCGGAAGTACTGGCTCGATCGCAGCAAGATGCCTACCAAATATTACGCTATGGGGATCATGCACTGACGACCCAGTTCCATCCCGAATTCAACGGCAAATCTATGCAGCGCTATTTCACTTGGCTCAGTGAGAAGGACCCAGTCAATCAGGCCGCGTATCAGCAACAACAGGTTAGCGATACTCCATTCAGCCAGATGTTGTTACAAGGCTTCGTCGTCAGTCTTGGTGCACAAAGGAGTCCGTTGGATAAAGATTTTAAAAATTGACCTTAGTCAAATTGTGCACTATTTTTTGCTTTGCAAAGGGGAGTAACTTCATTGTCGGTTTATCGTCATCACGATGCGCAAGTATCCGGTTACCGAACAACCTGATATCAAAGGTGTGACCACCTTCATCAAGGTTGTAAGTGAGACCTTACCGGAATGCGAGGTTTGCTTGTACTCACTCAGCGACTGGCGCCTTCTGACGCGAGCCGTTTTGTTTTATGAGGATACCCCTAAATGATCACTACCGTTGGCACCCCTTGGCTATGGAGCAGTTTTGCCACAATCATCATTGTGATGCTAGCCATCGACCTGCTGTTACAAGGCCGCAAAGGCCAACAAACCATGACGCTCAAACAGGCTGCCTGTTGGTCACTGGTTTGGGTGAGTTTGGCATTACTGTTCAACGCGAGTTTCTGGTTCTACCTTAATGAAACCGCAGGGCGAGCGGTAGCGGATACCCAAGCACTGGCCTTCCTGACAGGTTATCTGATCGAGAAAGCCTTGGCGGTTGATAACGTTTTTGTCTGGTTAATGCTGTTCAGCTATTTCGCCATACCCACCCATTTACAGCGTCGCGTGCTCATTTACGGTGTGCTAGGCGCTATCGTCCTACGTACCATCATGATCTTCGCAGGTAGCTGGTTGATCTCTCAGTTTGCTTGGTTACTGTATCTGTTCGGCGCGTTTCTACTGTTAACCGGAATCAAGATGGCTCTAGCAAAAGAGGACGGCGTTGCTATCGGTGATAAACCCTTGGTCAAATGGTTGCGCAGCCATATGCGTATAACCGATACCCTGGAAGGTGAACATTTCATCGTTCGCCGTAATGGGGTACTGTTTGCAACACCGCTTTTATTGGTGCTAATCCTGGTAGAGCTGAGTGACGTTATTTTCGCCGTTGATAGTATCCCTGCTATTTTTGCCGTCACCACCGACCCGTTTATCGTACTGACTTCCAACTTGTTCGCCATTATGGGCCTACGTGCTATGTACTTCCTGCTGGCTAACGTGGCGGAACGCTTCTCGATGCTAAAATATGGTCTGTCAGTGATCTTGGTATTTATTGGTATCAAGATGCTGATTGTTGATTTCTACCATATCCCAATCGCCATTTCTCTGAGTGTGGTTGCCGGAATACTGATACTGACATTGCTGATTAATGCATGGGTTAATCACCGTAAAGACGCTGGCTCTAGGCCTGTACAATAATCGGTTACTCGGGGCGGCTTGCCGCCTCATGATTATTGGGTCATGCTTCTGAAAAGCAAAATGTTATTTCAATCACACAAATGTGACCAGAATGTTATCAGCAATTGATCCGTGCTCGTAATTTTATCTTCCCCTCTTTTCAAGGCGAACCGTTTACTTAATACTGGTTAAGAAAACATACTTCGTTACAGATATGACGATAAATTACCCGGCAACGTTCCTGTCAGGATATAACGATCTGTACGCCACATTTCAGGGAGCGGAAACGCAAAAACGCATTATGAATAAACTATTAGTACGAATCACTCAAGGCAGTCTGGTTAAACAAATAATGGTTGGGCTGGTAGCTGGTATTATCGTCGCAATGGTTTCACCGGCTTCAGCCAAAGCCATCGGTCTGCTGGGCGCGCTTTTCGTTGGCGCACTGAAAGCCGTTGCGCCTCTTCTGGTTCTGATCCTGGTGATGGCTTCAATTGCCAACCATAAGCAAGGGCAGAAAACCAATATCCGGCCTATTTTATTCCTCTATATATTGGGGACATTTTCGGCGGCGTTGACCGCCGTGCTGGTTAGCTTTATGTTTCCTTCAACGCTAGCACTGGCAGTAAGCAATACCGATATCACCCCTCCGGCAGGGATAGTCGACGTCCTCAAAGACCTACTGATGAGCGTGGTGGCAAACCCATTCAATGCCCTGGCCAGCGCCAACTATATCGGTATCCTGGCTTGGGCCGTCGGCCTAGGATTGGCGTTGCGCCATGCCTCTGAAACCACAAAAACTTTGATCAGCGATATGTCAAATGCTGTGACAATGGTGGTACGTGCGGTGATCCGCTGTGCGCCACTGGGTATTTTCGGCCTTGTCGCTGCTACATTGGCTGATAGCGGCTTCGGCGCCTTATGGGGATATGCACAACTGTTAGTGGTATTGCTCGGCTGTATGTTACTGGTCGCCCTAGTGCTTAACCCACTGATCGTCTACTGGAAAATCCGCCGTAACCCTTATCCACTGGTATTGACTTGCCTGCGAGAGAGTGGCGTTACTGCCTTCTTTACCCGCAGTTCCGCAGCCAACATCCCAGTCAATATGGAGCTGAGCAGAAAACTAAACCTGAACGAAGATACCTACTCAGTTTCTATTCCTTTAGGTGCGACCATTAATATGGCTGGCGCGGCGATCACTATTACCGTACTTACGCTGGCGGCAGTAAATACCTTAGGTATTCAGGTCGATGTCCCCACTGCACTGTTGCTAAGTGTGGTAGCGGCTATCTGCGCCTGCGGTGCGTCTGGCGTAGCAGGCGGTTCGCTGCTGTTAATCCCATTAGCATGTAATATGTTCGGCATTCCTAATGATATTGCGATGCAGGTGGTCGCTGTCGGTTTTATCATTGGCGTATTGCAAGACTCAGCAGAGACAGCTCTGAACTCCTCCACCGACGTGCTGTTTACCGCAGCTGCCTGTCAGGCAGAAGATCAGCGTTTAGCCAATCAAGATTCGTTTAAAACTGACTGAGTGAATACAGGCTGTACCCTACGTTCTAACCGGATACAGCCTGACTCAACCGTTATGTTCTACAGCGTTACTCCGCTTTTAAAAATGGCTAACTCACGGAAATCATTTGATTCATTACGTGCAGCTTTGCCATTGGCAATCTCCACAATCAGGTCGACAAACTGCGCCAACATTTCTGCCATCGGCAAGCCGTGGATCAAGCGCCCAGCATCAAAATCAATCCAATGGCCTTTTTTAGCTGCCAGCTCAGAGTTAGTAGCCAGTTTCACCGTTGGCACAAAACCACCGTAAGGCGTCCCTCTCCCGGTGCTGAATAACACCATATGGCAGCCAGCTCCAGCAAGTGCGCTGGTGGCTATAGCATCGTTACCCGGTGCGCTCAGTAGGTTCAATCCTGGCAAACGAAGGCGTTCGCCGTATTTCAACACATCCACTACCTGACTCTGCCCGGCCTTTTGAGTACAACCGAGCGACTTTTCTTCTAACGTTGTAATACCACCCGCTTTATTACCTGGGGATGGGTTTTCATAAATCGGTTGATTATGAGCAATAAAATACTGTTTGAAATCGTTAACCATGCGAACCGTTTTCTCAAAGGTATTTTGGTCTCGACAGCGGTTCATCAGAAGCCGTTCAGCACCGAACATCTCAGGTACTTCAGTCAACACCGTGGTGCCACCATTGGCGATCACATAGTCCGAGAAACATCCTAACAGTGGATTGGCAGTAATGCCTGATAAACCGTCTGAACCACCGCATTCCAGGCCGAACTTCAGTTCGCCAAGCTTGCCTGGCTGGCGACGATCAGCGCTCATCAATTGGTACAGTGCATGCAGATGTTCTAGCCCCGCTTCGACTTCATCGTCCTGCTGTTGGCAGACCATAAAACGCACACGCTGCCGATCAAATTCACCCAACGTGCTGCGAAATTCATCGACCTGATTATTCTCACACCCGAGACCAATAACCAACACGGCGCCCGCATTGGGATGACGCACCATATTCTGTAGCATGGTTCGGGTGTTTTGATGATCCTGACCAAGTTGCGAGCAACCCAAGGTATGGCTGAAAAAATGAACACCATCAATCCGTTGTGCTCCTGCAGTTTCCTTCAGAAAACGCTGCTGGAGCTGGCGTGCAATCGCATTCACACAGCCCACAGTAGGGATGATCCACAATTCATTGCGGATACCAACATCACCATTGCTGCGCCGGTAGAGCTGCACTTCACGATCCGCTGCCTGTGCCGGTAGGGTCAGAAACTCAGGCTGATAATGATAATTATCGAGGTCGCTCAGGTTGGTTTTCGCATTTTGCGAATGAATGTGCTCCCCTGACCCAATAGCCACCAGAGCATGACCGATCGGAAGACCATATTTGACGATCATGTCGCCGACAGCGATAGGTTCAAGGGCGAACTTGTGCCCTCGAACCACTTCTTGCGCAAGCGTTATGGTTTGATCATCCCAAGTTATCACCTCACCCACAGCCAAATCGCGCAGTGCTACCGCTACATTATCTTGAGTGTGAATTTTTATAATGCTGTGCATACATCAACCTTGACCAATGATTACGCCAATTCGATAGCAAAATAGTTTTTGGCATTGTCGAAGCAGATGTTTTTAACCATATCACCCAACAGCGTAATATCCGCAGGCGCTTCGCCATCTTCTACCCAGCGACCAATCATCTGACAGAGGATACGGCGGAAATATTCGTGCCGTGTATACGAAAGGAAACTGCGGCTATCGGTCAGCATGCCAACAAAACGGCTAAGTAGCCCAAGTTGAGCCAACTGTGTCATCTGGCGCTGCATGCCATCTTTCTGATCGTTAAACCACCAGCCTGAACCAAATTGCATTTTGCCTGGTGTACCCTCACCTTGAAAATTGCCAACCATCGTGCCAATCACCTCGTTATCACGCGGGTTAAGGCAGTAAAGAATAGTTTTAGGGAGTTTGCCCTGCTTTGCTTGTGCATCAAGTAAACGCGAAAGCGGTTCTGCCAGAGGTTTATCGTTGATGGAATCGAAGCCAATATCTGGGCCGATGTTATTGAACATCAGGCTATTGTTGTTACGCAAGGCACCAATATGGTATTGCTGCACCCATTCACGGCGTTGATATTCCTCTGCCAGAAATAACAGAACCGCGGTCTTGAACTGTGCGCTCTGTTGTGGGGAAGGTACAAGGCCACTGAGCCGTTGTGACAGGATAGTATCCAGCATGGCTTCGTCTGCCTCGCCATAAACCACGACATCCAAAGCATGGTCAGAAACTTTGCAACCGTGCGCGGCAAAATGGTCCATACGCCGACTCAATGCATTGCGCAGATCGCTGAAGCGATGGATTGAGGTATCTGCAGCTGCTTCCAGCTTTTGCAGATAATCATTGAATCCTGGCGCTTCAATGTTGAATGCTCTGTCTGGCCGCCAGCTTGGCAACACTTTAATATCAAAACTTCCGTCAGCAGCGATGGCTTTATGGTGACGGAGATCGTCAATAGGATCATCGGTAGTGCCGACCATTTTTACCTTCATCTGCTGCATGATACCGCGAGCAGTAAAAGCATCCTGCGCCAGCAATTGATTGCCACGTTGCCAGATTTCATCCGCGGTTGCCGGGGAAAGTAGCTTGCCCGTAATACCAAATGGGCGGCGCAACTCCAGATGAGTCCAATGATAGAGCGGGTTACCAATGGTATGCGGCACTGTTGCCGCCCAGGCATCAAATTTTTCGCGATCTGAAGCATTCCCTGTACATAGACGCTCGGCCACGCCATTGGTGCGCATTGCACGCCATTTGTAGTGATCACCCTTCAACCAAATGTCATACATATTCTGGAAACGATGATTTTCGGCAATCTGCTGTGGGGGAAGATGACAGTGATAGTCAAAAATAGGCTGTTCCGCAGCGTAATCGTGATAAAGGCGGCGGGCAAATTCACTGTCCAACAGAAAATCATCGTTCAAAAACGTAGCCATATGGGTTCCTCAGATTGTTTCCTGGCAAAGCTTGTAATTAACTTAAAAAGTTATCACACCAATTTCACGAAACGTCCAGAGATATTTCACCATTAAAGCGACTTAATTGTGCTTTAAAGTGGTATTAATGCCCTTTAATAGACGACAAATCATAAGTTAGGTGCCAGTTAATATGAAGTCATTATTCATTATTTGAATGGATGCTTTTGTGATATCACTCAACCTTTAAATCTGTATGACAAGTTATCGTCTCGCCATCCTGCTACCTTGTATTCAACCGTTAGCGATGACCATCTGCAGGGAGTCTGCCAGCAAGGAATTCTGGTTACATGATGAAAAGGAATCACCACCATGAAACGCCACAGGCTAGCCGGTGGTAAAGATTTCAAGATTCGGAGAGATATTGGATGCGTAAAATTAAGGGGTTACGCTGGTATATGATCGGACTGGTAACCATTGGCACAGTGCTTGGTTATTTGACCCGTAATGCTATATCTGTTGCCGCACCTACGCTAGAAAGCTCACTGGGCATTACCACACAACAGTATTCCTATATCGTTGCCGCCTATTCAGCCTGTTATACCGTTATGCAGCCTATCGCAGGCTATGTACTGGATGTCCTCGGAACTAAAATCGGTTATGCCATGTTCGCTATCCTGTGGGCCCTGTTTTGTATGGGCACGGCACTGGCTAACAGTTGGGGAGGGCTAGCGCTGGCTCGCGGGGCTGTAGGTATGGCCGAAGCTGCGATGATCCCCGCCGGGTTAAAAGCCAGTAGTGAATGGTTTCCGGCAAAAGAGCGTTCGATCGCCGTCGGTTACTTCAATGTGGGCTCATCGATTGGCGGCATGCTTGCCCCGCCGCTGGTGGTCTGGGCCATCGTGGCGCACAGCTGGGAAATGGCCTTTATCATTACCGGTATCCTGAGTATGGTCTGGGCCATCTGTTGGCTAATCTTTTATAAGCATCCGAAAGATCAGAAGAAACTCAGCACAGAAGAGCGCAGCTATATTCTTGATGGGCAAGAAGCCCAGCATCAGACAAGCAACGCCAAGAAAATGTCAGCCTGGCAGATCTTACGTAATCGCCAGTTTTGGGGGATTGCATTGCCACGTTTCCTAGCTGAACCGGCCTGGGGCACTTTCAACGCTTGGATCCCACTGTTCATGTTCAAGGCCTACGGGTTCAATTTGAAAGAAATTGCGATGTTCGCTTGGATGCCGATGCTGTTTGCCGATATTGGCTGTATTATCGGTGGCTATCTGCCCCCTTTCTTCCAGAAACACTTTAAAGTCAGCCTGATCGTATCACGCAAACTGGTCGTCACTATGGGAGCAATATTGATGATTGGCCCAGGTATGATCGGTTTGTTCACAAGCCCTTATGTCGCCATTGCCCTCTTATGTGTGGGAGGATTCGCCCATCAGGCACTGTCTGGTGCGTTGATCACACTGTCATCAGACGTGTTTGGTCGTAACGAAGTGGCTACCGCCAACGGCCTGACCGGCATGGCAGCATGGATGGCAAGCACCATGTTTGCGCTGGTGGTCGGTGCATTGGCCGACACGCTGGGGTTCAGTCCGCTCTTTGCGGCCTTGTCTGTGTTCGACCTTTTGGGGGCTATTGTCATTTGGACCGTGCTGAAAAATCGTCCGGTTTCAGAGTTGGAACCCACACCATTACAAACAGCCGATGCACACGGCTAATTTTCTCCCTAGCCCGGCCCTGTGCCGGGCTTTACAGTGTTGACTCACTGGCAGCCAAAACCAATAAGTGGTATAACAGGTCTAATAGTATTACGCCTCCTACCACAGAGTATTCACTAATGACATTCACGGAAACCAGACGCCTTTATCAACAATTGGCCGCCGAGCTTAAACAACGTATTGAAGGCGGTGTCTATCCGGTTGGTGATAAACTTCCCGCCGAACGCTATATTGCTGAAGAGATGAATGTCAGTCGCACAGTGGTGCGGGAGGCTACCATCATGCTGGAAGTGGAAGGTTATGTGGAAGTGCGAAAAGGTTCCGGTATTCATGTGATTTCTAATCAACAGAAAAACCTGGTGGTGCCTAGCGACAGCCTCGAATTTTCCACCGCAGGTCCTTTCGAATTGTTACAAGCACGCCAGTTGATTGAAAGCAACATCGCCGAGTTCGCCGCAACTCAAGTGACCAAGCAGGATATCGTGCAACTGATGGAAATTCAGGAGCAGGCTCGCAAAGAAGATCGTTTCCGCGATTCGCAGTGGGATCTCAAATTCCACGTTCAAGTCGCTCTGGCAACCCAGAACAACGCGATGGCAACCATAGTGGAAAAGATGTGGACGCAACGTATCAGTAATCCGTACTGGATCAAACTGCACGAGCACATTGACGAACGTTCGATTGCCAGTTGGTGTGACGATCACGATGAAATCCTCAAAGCCCTGATCCGTAAAGATCCACACGCTGCCAAACTGGCCATGTGGCAACACCTGGAAAATACCAAACAGATGTTGTTCAATGCCACCACTGAAGATTTCGAATACAACGCCGATCGCTATCTGTTTGCAGAAAATCCGGTAGTCCACCTAGAAAACGCTACAAATGTCGTTAAATAACCCCCTTCCGTCATAAAGCATCATACAGGCTGAATGTAAGGTATTGTAAAAATAACCGAATTGATGCCAAAGTCGCCTTTTATGGTGCCATATTTCGTCAACAATAACGCAGATTTCCCTGTTGCCAATCCTGCTATTTTGGTAGAGTTAGGGCACTTTTTTATCTACTGCCTTTGGGGACGGAACGCAAATCAATGCGCTGGTTGTTTGCCATGCTTATTGTTCTTTCTTGCTGGGCCAGTTTGGCACTCGGTGAGAAGATCTGCTTAGCACAAACGTTAACCAAGCCTACTGCGTTAAGTATCAAAACTCCCCCTTACAGCCATGTTTACCGTCCAGCCAGCGAACTCCGCCAGAAGTGTCCAGGCAAACTACTGTTTTTGTATCGAATGCAGTCCTATCCCGGCTCGTTGCTTGTGCCGAACATGCTTGCTCCAGCCTATACTTTAGCAATCGGCCTTGTTTACCGTCCACGGCCTCAACGTCAATCAGATGCTCCGGTTACCAACCGGCTTCAGCAGGTCAACGGGATACTACATGCCAACCAGCAGCAAAGCAGGATTGGGGGCTGGAAAGAAAGCAACATACTCTATCGAGGTTCACTGACTTATTACTTATGACATACCATGAACGGTTGAATAATAAAGCAACGCCGTTTCATCATCTTCAGCTACCATGGGCCTCTCGTGGTGTTACCGTGCCCTGCCGCTGAACGGAAACAAATATTGACGTTTTAGGAACACCAGATGGATATTATTAAGCAACTGTTGGATGCCTTATGGCAGCAAGACTTCGAAACACTGGCGAACCCCTCGTTGGTTTGGACGTTGTATGCCTTGCTGTTTATGATCTTATTTCTGGAAAACGGCCTATTGCCCGCAGCTTTTCTGCCTGGCGATAGCCTGCTGATTTTGGTTGGTGCGCTGGTCGCTAAAGGCGCAATGAACTTTCCGCTCACTATCGTCATCCTGACAATTGCCGCCAGCCTGGGATGCTGGCTCAGTTATATACAAGGCCGATGGCTGGGCAATACATCAACGGTACAAACCTGGCTATCACATTTACCTCCTCACTACCATCAGCGTGCCCATAACCTGTTCCATCGCCACGGCTTGTCGGCACTTTTGGTCGGGCGTTTCTTGGCTTTCGTACGCACATTGTTACCCACCATCGCCGGTTTATCCGGTTTAGATAACGCACGCTTCCAGTTTTTTAACTGGATGAGCGGATTGTTGTGGGTATTGATACTGGTTTCCGTAGGGTTTGCAATTGGGAAAACACCATTATTCCTGAAATATGAAGACCAATTGATGTTCGGCTTGATGGTGCTCCCACTAGCCTTGTTAGTCATCGGCCTGTTAGGTTCTCTGGTGGTTCTGTGGCGCAATAAGCGTTCAGGTAATCAAGGGAAAGATGCATGACTGCCAGACATACACGCTGGCAATACGTGTTACTCTTGGCGTTAGCACTTTTGGCGTTAATCATTGTGTTGGTACCTTTCATGATACGTACCGAGAGTGAACTGCGTATTCGTGTTGAACAACAAGGGTTATTGCTACCGGATGGCTTTTACGTCTACCAGCGGTTGGATGAACGCGGTATCCACATAAAAAGCATTACACCAGAGAACGATGGCTTGCTGATCCGTCTGGACTCCCCCAGACAACAACTGTTAGCCCGTGAAGCACTGCAAACTATTTTACCTCCCGGTTATATCATTGCACTGAGCGAATCGCAGACACCGAACCTTTGGGTTCCTGGGTTTGCGCCTCCCAAGCTTAATCTGGGGTAGGCCGTTTCCCTTCGTTCCTTATCAATAAATTGTGAGGTTTCCCCGATTGCTCGATAAGTCAATCAGCAATTCTTCCGTCAGTAAATAGGAATTGAACCATGATATTTCGCCATTTTCTCTTAGTCACCTTATCCTTGTGTACTTTCTCTGCATTTTCCTCGACCACGGATGGCTGCACCAGGAAAGCACAAAAGATTCAGACACAAATCGACTATGCCACTCAACATGGTAATAACTATCGCGTGCAAGGTTTGAAAAAGGCACTGAGCGAAGTGCAAAGCAACTGTACGGAGGCAGGCTTAAAAGCCGAACGTCAGAAAAAGATCGCAGAAAAACAGAACAAGGTTGCCAAGCGCGAGCA
The DNA here is from genome assembly GCF_033095805.1 of Serratia sp. UGAL515B_01. Taxonomy (NCBI): domain Bacteria; kingdom Pseudomonadati; phylum Pseudomonadota; class Gammaproteobacteria; order Enterobacterales; family Yersiniaceae; genus Serratia; species Serratia sp. UGAL515B_01. Next base: position 3,361,752 of record NZ_CP109901.1, read on the forward strand.
AGAGTTGAAAGAGGTTCAGCAAAGCGGAAGACAGGATAAAATTGCCAGCAAGCAACAAAAGCTGTCAGAAGCGCAAGCAGAACTAAAAGCTACACTGATTGAATGAGCGCATTTATCGTCGAGAAGCCCACTGTACGGGATTTTAGCAGTCAATAATCAATATGAGTCAGTGATAACAATCGGACATAGCCCTTTGCTCTATCGAATAAATCCGCTATGTTGAAAGCCTGTTGGAGTTAATCTTAAGGAGTTATCGAAATGGCACAAGATTCAAATGCAGAAAACTTACGCGCTGAACTGAAGTCCCTTGCCGATACACTGGAAGAAGTGCTGAACTCTTCTACCGATAAACCCAAAGCTGAACTGGACAAACTGCGCACTAAAGCAGAGGAGGCACTGAAAGATACCCGTGCTCGTCTTTCCGATGCTGGCGACAAACTGGCTCATCAAACCAAACAAATCGCCTGCCAAGCGGACGGGTATGTACGTGAAAACCCTTGGACCGGTATCGGTATCGGTGCTGCGGTTGGTGTCGTGTTAGGCGTTTTGCTCGCGCGCCGCTGATCATGACAGAACTTCCACAAAATCGCGCCCAGGGCCCTGCTAAAGGGGTCCTGGATATCGCACAACGTATTATTACCATTCTGGTCAGTATGGTAGAAACTCGTGTGCGCCTGGCAGTCATCGAACTGGAAGAAGAGAAAGCCAACCTTGTTCAGCTATTGATTATGGCAGGGCTCACTTTACTGTTCACCGCGTTCGGTCTGATGAGCTTATTACTTTTTATCTTCTGGGCTATTGAACCGGCATACCGCTTGCTCGCTCTAGGCACCACAACCGCCATTCTGCTGCTTTTGGCAATTATAGTCGGCATTGTGACACTGACCAAGGCACACCGCTCCACGCTGTTGAGTACAACACGCAAGCAGCTTAAACTCGACCGTTCTACTCTCGAGGGAAGCGATGAATAACCGCCAGTACCGTGAATGGAGAAAAGAGCAACTGATCAAGAAGATCCAGCAGCAACGCCTAGATCTAACCGAGACTAAAGCTTTGTGGCTGGAAAAGACCGAACGTATTGATCGCAGTTGGCAAAATCTTCTTGTCTTACGAAAAGTTATCGCTGTCGGCTCCAGCGTCATTGCCCTTTATGGCATTCGCCATCCCAGTAAATTGATCCGCTGGTCGCGCAGATTGTTTAATATCTGGGGAATAGCTCGGCTGATTCAAAAAGCTTTTTTGAAAAAATAATCACAACTCCATTCACTTAACTCTCTCATGAAGCATTCTCTGCTCTTATTGAGATTCACTATGTTTACTATTCTTTCTTAGCACTTTTATTTACAAGCTTGGCTTTCTTGAATTTTATACGTCTTTAAGAAATTCAGATTTTTTGAAAAAAAACGACAGTTTTACTTGCTAACAATAAACCCTATTCCTATCTAACATTCACTTCATCAACCAGCCAAAGAGAGCATAAACCTCTTGGCGGAAAAAATGCCAAGATTGGCGCGGAAAATTACTTTTGGAGTAAATGATGAAAAAATTAGAAGATGTAGGTTTATTGGTTGCTCGTATTCTATTACCCATTCTGTTTATCGTCGCAGGCTACGGCAAAATAGGCGACGCTTATGCTGGCACTCAACAATACATGGAAGCGATGGGAGTACCTGGTTTCTTGTTGCCACTGACAATCCTTCTGGAATTGGGCGGTGGTCTGGCCATTCTGTTTGGCCTACTGACACGCACAGTTTCAATCTCTACAGCCGTTTTCACTATTCTCACTGCATTGCTGTTTCACAACAACTTTGCCGAAGGTGACAACCAGTTGATGTTCATGAAAAACCTGTCTATCGCCGGGGGTTTTCTTGTCCTGGCTATTTCCGGCCCAGGGAGTTTCAGCATCGACCGCATTTTAAACAAAAAGTGGTAAGCTGATCGTATCACCCAAAGATTTGTTCAACCAAATCTTTGGGTTTTTTGCGTTTATATACCCAAAATAATTCGAGTTGCATATAGGCGGCAAGTCTAAGCGTCGCCAAGAGCATAGCTCACTATGTGTCTGATGCGAACGGACGAAGCCAACACCCATGCAACTTGAAGAATGAAGGGTGTAAGCATGAAGGAGATTCTTATGGGACAACTGGTTGATGGCATCTGGCAAGACACTTGGTATGACACAAAATCCACCGGAGGCCGTTTCAAGCGTTCAGTCTCCCAGTTCCGTAATTGGGTCACGACCGATGGTAAAGCAGGTGAGAATGGGCTAGGAGGATTTAAGGCGGAAAACGGCCGTTATCATTTGTATGTTTCCCTAGCCTGCCCTTGGGCACATCGTACTTTACTGATGCGTAAGCTGAAGGGACTGGAACAAAGTATCCCGGTTTCTGTCGTACATCCGCTGATGCTGGAAAACGGCTGGACATTTGGCAAAGATTTTCCTGAAACCACCGGTGATACGTTGTATCACACTGATTTTCTATACCAACTCTATCTGCATGCCGACCAAAACTACAGTGGTCGAGTCACCGTTCCTGTTCTATGGGATAAACAGCAGCAAACCATCGTCAGCAACGAATCTGCCGACATCATTCGCATGTTTAATTCTGCCTTTGACGCCATAGGCGCACAAGCAGGTGACTATTACCCCGAAGCACTGCGCGAAAAGATCGATACGTTGAATAGCTGGATCTACGATACGCTGAATAACGGGGTATATAAAGCCGGTTTCGCTACCAGTCAGGAAGCCTATGATGATGCCGTGAGTGGGGTATTTGCTTCACTACAACGACTGGAACAACTACTGGGGCAACACCGCTACCTCGCAGGTAACCAACTTACAGAAGCCGACTTGCGCTTGTGGACCACGCTGATTCGTTTTGATCCGGTTTATGTCACCCATTTCAAATGTGACAAACAGCGTATTAGCGATTTTCCCAATCTATTCGGCTTTTTGCGCGACATCTACCAAATGCCAGGCCTTGCTGAGACCGTCAACATGGCACACATTCGACACCACTATTATTGTAGCCACAGCACCATCAACCCATACGGTATCATTCCAATCGGACCAACGCTGGATCTTGATCAACCACATGGACGAGATGCTCGTTTCCGCTGACAGGTGGACTCAACCCGAAAGGCAGGGTTAAGAATTTTCCTGCTTGGCAAACAGACGCGGGAGCTCTCGCAGAAACCAGGATTTTGCCTCTCCCATACTGTCACGTCGCCAAGCCATGATGATATCGACTTCGCGCCTGTATTCCGGCCCCACTACTCGCAGACGCCCTTGCTCAATATCTTTCTCCACCATCAGGTACGGCATAGTGGCGACACCAAGCCCTGCGAGTAATGCACGACGTTTATCTTCAATGCTACTCACTGTTAGACGCTGCTGTTTATCCAACAGTTGCACTGTCAAGACCGGCCGCTCACGTGCAGTATCCGCTACGGCAATGCCACGGTACTTCACACGGGTAAGCTCTGAAAGCGGCTCTGGCTCAAGGTGGATAGGGTGATCCGGCGCAGCAACATAAACGCTCATGACTTTATACAGTTTGCGGGTGTTGATTTCGGAAGAAGCACGAAAATGTAAATCCGGAGCAATAACAATATCTGCCCGCCCCTGTTCTAATCGTTCCCAGGCCCCAGCAAGCACCTCGGTCAAGATCGAAACCTGAGTGTTGGCCTTCAGTGCAAGTTTGTCGATCAGGGGGAACAATTTAGCCGCTGGTGACAATGCCTCACTGACAATGGTCAGGTGCGTCTCCCAGCCTCGTGCCAACGCTTCAGCATCTGTGGTCAATTTGTCCGCAGCCTCAAGCAATACGCGTCCTCGATCCAGCAGCATTCTTCCAACGTTGGTAAATTTGGTCCGATGTCCTGAGCGATCGAACAGCACAACGTCCAGTTCTTCTTCCAATTTTTGCATGGTATAGCTGAGCGCAGAGGGCACTCTTCCCAGCTCATCAGCCGCCGCCGCAAAGCTACCGCGACGATCAATTGCATCCATTACTCTAAGTGCTTCAAGGGTTAGTGCACGCTCTCTAGCCATAGAATCCCTCCTTCAGGAAATTTGAATATGCCAACCAGATTAACTGGCTAACAATCCTGCGTCCAGATGATTACCATTTGAAACATCTATTTTCGGAGCCGATTGCGATGATTACATGCAGAACAGCAAAACAATGCGGGCATGCTGACTTCGGTTGGCTACAGGCTCGCTATACCTTTTCCTTTGGTCACTATTTTGATCCAAAACTGATGGGTTATGCCTCACTACGAGTGCTTAATCAGGAAGTATTGGCGCCAGGAGCCTCATTCCAACCGCGCACCTACCCTAATGTTGATATTCTGAATCTGATTTTGCAGGGTGAAGCGGAATACCGAGATAGTGATGGAAATGTTCTACGCGCAGCGGCGGGAGATGCATTGCTGCTTGCCACTCATTCAAGGCTTAGCTATAGCGAACAGAATGTCAGCAGTGTTACTCCATTGACCCGAATGCAACTGTGGTTTGAGGCATGCCCAGAAGGTAGCAATGAACGAGTGCAACGCCTGAATCTATCTTCACACCCTCATTCGCTGCTAGCTTCACCAGATGGCGAACAAGGCAGCTTACAACTGCGACAAAAGATCTGGGTCCATCATCTGGATTTACAAGCAGGGGAACAAAAAACGCTAGTATTGAATGGAGAGCGGGCTTATCTCCAATCGATATACGGCACCGCTAAGATTAGCGGCGAAAGCCACTGTAGCCAGAATCTAACCTGTGGAGACGGTGCGTTTATCCGTGAGGAAAAGCACATTACAATCCAGGCAGAAACACCGCTACGCACCCTGTTGATTGATTTATAATTTAAATCAATCAACAACAGCGAAAACCCCGCGCGATATTTATCACGCGGGGTTTGCCATTTTATAGAGGGAGTTGACCGGTAAGCCGGGTTCTGTCGTGGACAGTCATTCCTCTAGGCCAGCAATCGCTCACTGGCTCAAGCAGCCTACCCGGGTTCAGTACGGGCCGTACCATGTGAACCCCTATTTGGCCTTGCTCCGGGTGGAGTTTACCGTGCCACGAACTGTTGCCAGCCGCGCGGTGCGCTCTTACCGCACCCTTTCACCCTTACCTGATCCCACTTACGCAGGCCATCGGCGGTTTGCTCTCTGTTGCACTAGTCGTAGGCTTGCGCCTCCCAGGCGTTACCTGGCACCCTGCCCTATGGAGCCCGGACTTTCCTCCCCTCCATCTGTCTCCCCCGAAGAGGACGGCAATGAAGCGGCGACTGTCTGGTCAACTCCGGCGCGGATAGTAGCGTCGTGACCAGAGTAGGTCAACCGTTTTAGGCTAAGGCAACCGATGCCGATCGCTAAAGCAAGTCGCACAGGCAGTTAATTAACCTGACTTTCTTGTTGCTCCAAGGCGTACTTGTATAACGCATTTTTTTTCACGCCGTGGATCTCTGCCGATAACGCGGCCGCTTTCTTCAACGGTAGCTCTTTTTGCAACAGAGCCAAGGTACGGATCGCTTCAAGTGGTAAAGCGTCTTCCTGCGTTTTATGACCTTCCACAATCAGAACCATCTCGCCCCGGTGGCGCATTTCATCTTCTTGAACCCAATCTAATAGTTCTCCTACCGGCGCACCATAGATTGACTCCCATGTTTTGGTCAGTTCTCGGGCCAACACGACATAACGTTGTGGTCCCCAAACAGTCACCATATCTTGTAAGCTATCCAATAAACGATGGGTCGATTCATAGAAAATCAGTGTACGAGGTTCCTCTGCCAGCGCCAGCAAGGTATCCTTACGTCCTTTGGTTTTTGCTGGTAGAAATCCCTCGTAGCAGAAACGATCAGAAGCTACACCTGCAGCACAAAGTGCGGTAGTGGCTGCGCAGGCGCCAGGCAGTGGAACCACACGGATCCCTGCTTCACGGCAGCGGCGTACCAGATGGTAGCCAGGATCGTTAATCAGTGGCGTGCCAGCATCGGAAACCAGTGCTATGCTCTGGCCTTCCTGCAATTTTGCCAGCAGTTGCTCCGCCTTCTGCTGTTCGTTATGGTCGTGCAGCGCAAACAACCGCGCGCTAATAGCAAAGTGTTGCAGCAACAACCCGGTATGACGCGTATCTTCTGCCGCAATCAGATCGACGCTTTTCAGTACTTCTAATGCCCTATGAGTGATATCCCCGAGGTTACCGATGGGAGTGGGCACCACGTACAGCGTTGATGCAGAAATGACTGATTGTTGGTGTTGATTCATTGTTTCATCCGGATTGCCGATTTAATATTGACCATCTTGAAAAAAACATCACTGGATACAGTATGCTTTCCTCAACATTCGTTCGTACCAAAGCAGGACGTCTGCTACCTGTTGTACTGGCAGCCCTTCTTTTGGCTGGCTGCCCTGGCCGGGCACCGCAGACTACCGCCTCAAATATACAGGGCGAAGCTAGTGCCAATTCCGATTATTACCTGCAGCAGTTGCAGCAAAGCAGCGATGATAACAAGGCTGACTGGCAATTACTTGCTATTCGCGCATTGATACGCGAAGGCAAACAGGCACAGGCCAGTGAGCAGTTAAGTTCTTTGCCACAGGACATGACCAGCACGCAGCAACAGGAACAACAGTTGCTGAACGCAGAGCTGCAAGTTGCCGATAAAAATTTTGCTGCCGCACGCGACTCTTTGGATAAGATTGACAAGAATTCACTGTCCTCAAATCAATTGGCCCGCCTGTACCAGGCGCAGATCTCAGCTCATCAGGGCCTGGCCTCATTAACTTTAATCAGAGCCTACATAGCCCAAGAACCTTTACTGAGTGCCAAAGAACATCAGGAAAATCTGGATAATACCTGGCAAACTCTGCTGGGCCTCACGACCGCTGGCCTGAATAGCTTGGTGATCAACGCAGATGAGAACGTGCTGCAAGGCTGGCTCGATCTGTTACGCCTCTATCAAGAAAACAAACAGGACACCAATCTACTGAAAGCCGGGATCAAAGACTGGCAGAACCGTTATCCACTGAATCCTGCGGCCAAAAGTCTGCCAACTCAGCTGAATCAAGTGCTTAACTTCACCCAAGCTTCTACTTCAAGTATTGCTCTGTTATTGCCGTTGAACGGCCAGGCCAAGGTTTTTGCCGATGCGATCCAGCAAGGTTTTGCCGCAGCTAAGGGTGGCATAACGCTCGCCGCTCCAGTTCAGTCATCTCAGCCTGTAAATAATCCAGCCCCCGAAATGCCAATGGTTTCCGACAACATCGACGGAGCAGTAAGCACTTCAACGCCTCAAGCAGACAGCGTTTCAGTAGACGTGGAGCAACCCGTAGTCGCAGCGCCTATTACTACGCCACCACCTGCTGCCACCGGGGTAGTGAAAGTATACGATACTTCCAGCCAGCCTTTGCCTGCATTATTGGCGCAAGCGCAACAAGAGGGGGCTACCTTAGTTGTAGGGCCATTGTTGAAGCCCGATGTTGAACAACTCGCCAACACTAACACGACACTCAACGTCTTGGCACTCAACCAGCCTGAACAGCCACAAGATAGCCCGAATATCTGTTTCTTTGCACTGTCGCCAGAAGATGAAGCCCGAGATGCAGCACGCCATATCTGGCAACAACAAAAACGCCAACCCTTGCTGTTGCTCCCCAACGGCACGTTTGGTGATCGCATCGCCAAAGCTTTCGCTGAAGAATGGCAGATGCAAGGTGGGCAGACCGTGTTACAACAAGGCATTGGTTCTACCAGTGAACTACGCCAGATGGTCAATAGGGGCGGCATCCGTTTAACCGGTACACCGGTCAACGTACAGGCACAACAGTCTATTACCATTGCAGGTCTTACCATCCCTTCCCAACCCAGCGATCTCCCTGTTTCTATCGAAGGTAGTATCGATGCGGTCTACATCGTAGCGACGCCGGATCAGTTGACGTTGATCAAGCCGTTGATCGACATGACAACCAATTCTCGTAGCAAACCAGCCATGTTTGCCAGCTCTCGCAGTTACCAGGCGGGTGCAGGCCCAGACTTCCGGCTTGAAATGGAGGGGCTGCAATTTAGTGATATCCCTCTACTATCAGGGGCTAACCCCCAGTTGCAACAGCAAGTTAGTCGCCAGTTCGGCAACGACTATTCTCTGGTACGCCTCTATGCCATGGGGATGGATGCCTGGACATTAGCCAATCACTTTGCTGAAATGCGTCAGTTGCCAGGGTTTCAGGTATCAGGAGTCACTGGTGTGCTGACGGCTTCACCTAATTGTGTCATCAACAGGAAACTGACTTGGCTGCAATACCGCCGTGGCATGGTCGTTCCGGTCTACTGAGCCAACGCGCCAAAGGGGCGGGCTATGAAGCTAAAGCCCGCTATTACCTTGAGCGCCAAGGGCTCACCTTCATAGCAGCCAATGTGGCAGTTCGTGGTGGTGAGATTGATCTTATCATGCGCGACGGTCAGACTTGGGTGTTCATTGAGGTTCGCTACCGCCGTAGCGCTGCCTTTGGCGATGCGGCAGCCAGCGTAACTTACCGCAAGCAACAGCGGTTGCTGCACGTTGCCGCCGTATGGCTGGCAGGGCGCGGAGCCAGTTTTGACACATCATCTTGCCGTTTTGATGTTTTAGCCATTACCGGTAACCAGTTAGAATGGATACCGAATGCTTTCAATGCGGATTAATCATTGTTTACCGGCCCAGGCCGGCCTTTGACTTAGTGGATTAAAAACAACGTGCTGGATAGAATCAAAGCCTGTTTTACCGAAAGTATCCAAACTCAGATTGCGGCAGCGGAAGCTTTACCAGACGCTATATCCAGTGCTGCAATGACTCTGGTTCAATCACTATTGAGCGGTAATAAGATCCTCTGCTGTGGCAATGGAACCTCTGCGGCCAACGCCCAGCATTTCGCCGCCAGTATGATAAACCGTTTTGAAACCGAGCGCCCCAGCCTGCCAGCCATTGCGCTCAATGCGGATAACGTCGTACTGACAGCGATCGGTAACGATCGCCTGCATGATGAAGTATATGCCAAGCAGGTGAGAGCACTCGGCCATGCCGGTGACGTATTGCTGGCGATTTCCACTCATGGCAATAGCCGTGATATTGTAAAGGCGGTCGAAGCTGCGGTAACACGCGATATGACTATTGTTGCTCTAACAGGTCATGATGGTGGAGAGCTGGCCGGTTTACTCGGCCAACAGGATGTGGAAATACGTATCCCTTCTCACCGCAGCGCACGCATTCAAGAAATGCATATGCTCACCGTAAATTGCCTATGTGACCTAATTGATAATACATTGTTTCCCCACCAGGACGATTAAAGGAACTGAGATGAAGCTAAAAGCCACATTTGCAGTGCTGTTCAGCGCCCTGCTATTACAAGGTTGTGTCGGCGCAGTTGTTGTCGGCAGTGCCGCCGTTGCGACCAAAACAGCCTCTGACCCCCGCACGGTTGGAACACAGGTTGATGATGGTACATTAGAGGCCCGGGTTGAGAGTGCCCTCAGAAAAGACCAGCAACTGAAAAAAGAAGCACGTGTCGTAGCAACCGCTTATGAAGGGAAGGTACTATTGACCGGTCAAGCCCCCAGTACTGAACTCGCCAGTCGAGCGAAACAGATAGCTCTCGGTGTTGAAGGTGCTGTCGCCGTATACAACGAAATCCGTCAGGGTACTCCAGTTAGTCTTGGTACTGCCTCTTCAGATACGTGGATCACAACCAAAGTTCGTTCACAAATACTGACCAGCGACACCGTCAAATCTTCGAACGTGAAGGTGACAACTGAAAACGGTGAGGTCTTCCTACTCGGTCTTGTGACACAGAAAGAAGGGCAATCTGCGGCACAAATCGCCAGCCAGGTAAGCGGCGTAAGGCACGTTACAACTGCATTCACCTACGTGAAGTAAGCCAGCCTACCGGGGTGGGTGGATTATTCTCACCCCTGCCTTTCTCTGGAAAAGAGAGAGGTGTAAGCTCAACAGATCCACGATTAATTCAGCCCATTCGCCTTAACAAACCCTTCGCCACCTAACTGCCGCATCTGACGCAAAATCCACTGCTGTCGCCGAATCACGTATCCTGAAGGTGCATTAACCTTAAAACGATGCGGATTAGGGAGTACGGCAGCTAACAACGCTGCCTCCGAGGCGGTTAAACGATTTGCCGATTTGTTGAAAAAACGCTGGGAGGCTTCCTCTACGCCAAAGATACCATCACCAAATTCCACAATATTCAGGTACACCGTCAAAATACGGCGTTTGGTCCAGGCCAGCTCAATACCCGCCGTCAGCCCAACCTCTAAGCCTTTTCGCAACCAACTACGCCCATCCCATAAAAACAGGTTTTTCGCGGTTTGCTGGGAAATCGTTGAAGCGCCTCGAATACGCGCCGGGCGTTTTTCATTATGGCTAATCGCCTTTTCAATCGCCGCGATATCGAATCCCCAATGAGCAGGAAATTTTTGATCTTCTGCTGCCATCACTGCCAGCACCATGTTGGATGAAATATTATCCATCGACACCCAATTGGAGTGCGCAACGTAACTAAAATCCCCCTCTAGCCATGCACTGATTTGCCGTTCCACCATCACAGCAGAAAAGGGAACAGGGAGAAAAGCCAACAAGATAATACTTGCCAACCACACCCCAAGCACGGTAATTAGGCCACGTTTTACCCAAAAACCAAGTGATGTTAACCACGATTTACCAGAAAATTTTATCATTCAACCCAATCCAACATCTGCGAAACCAACTTATTCAATCCAGTGAAATAGTTAAAAAACATATAAGCCGGAGACGTAACGACTTGGTTTTCAATATTACTCACAATACCTCACTGGTTCACACCGCTGGCTTACCCCGCCTTGACATTTCCAAGCTCGGGATCGTTTCTTATGGTAAACCGCAATAACCAAGGAATTATCTTGGACAGCAAGGCTGAAGCAACCTCTCCGAATAACCTTAAATTACAGCCAGGCGGCGGCTCAACGTACGCAGAAGCTTGGTAAAACCAGTAAGACTGGCGGACGTAATTTGAAAAGTAACGGGTACACATATGAATCGCCCCCTTGAGCACGACACATACCCCACCTGCTTCTTCGATATTCTTCCAGTAAGAACTCGTTGCTAAAGGCTGTTAACTGCTTACAAACACTAAGTACATCACATATTTTAATGAATCTTCTAACAAGAGTGCTTACATTTGATATGTTGTTAGCTGTATGATGTACACGAAATCTATAACAGCCTGCCGAACAGAACACTGAAGCCCAATAGGCGGGTTCACAATTTCCCTGGTGTTGGCGCATTATTCGCGCACCCCGACCTTAGGTCGGGGTCATTTTTTTTCAGCATTCTCAACCCAAGCACGCAAGACGGCCACATCGTTACGCCATTCTTCTTTCAGTTCATCGACCCAGTCCTGTACGTTGTCCCACCATGCCGGTAGAGTTGATGTCTGGATCTGCTGAGCCAATTGCTGCAGATGTTTTAATCCCACCGATCCCGCCGCCCCTTTAATTTTATGCCCTTCTTCGGTTATCCCTTTCTGGTCCCGCGCGGTCATATTGGAATCCAGGATCGCCAGATAACCCGGCATCACCTGTTCAAACATCGCAAGGCTTTGATGAATCAACTGTGGTCCAACCAGCTCCATGTATTGCTCTAGCATTGCGGTATCTAGTAACGACTCATTAATCTGCATCTGCTCTTGCTCCGTTTTGTTTGAGGTATATAAGGATTGATGATCCCAGTAATGCTTGATCATTTTAGTCAACGCCGGTACAGACAATGGTTTGCTCAGCACATCGTCCATGCCCGCTTCAAGATACTCTTTCTTGTCTTTCAATACGTTGGCCGTCAACGCAATTAACGGCGGTAAACCCCGATCGGCATAGCGTTCATGTAACGTACGGGCTATATCCAACCCCGTCATATCCGGCAGTTGGATATCTAGCAACACCAAGTCAAACTCATCTGGGTCAAACATCTCTAGCGCGTCACAGCCATTCATTGCTACCTCTACACTGTTCCCCAGTTTTTCCAGCACAGAACGTGCGACAATCACATTCAGTTCAATATCTTCCACCAGCAGAATATGTAATGCAGGAAGCGGCAGTTCATCTAATACCTGTGCCTCATTTGTCTCTTCTTCCACTGCGGGAGCAGTAATGGTCAGGGTGAAGCAAGAGCCCTGTCCTTGTAAGCTCTTAACGGTAATGTCTCCCCCCATACTTTGCGCAAGCCGTTTAGAAACAGCCAAGCCGATCCCTGTTCCGGTTGCCGAACGTCCACCGTCCTGATCTTTTACCTGGTAGTACATGGCAAATATCTTGTCCTGTTCATCCTGCGGGATCCCCATGCCTGAGTCTTCTACCTCAAACACGATTTGCTCATGAACTTCGCGCCGAACACGCACTACGATCTGCCCCTTTTGAGTAAACTTCACTGCATTACCGATGAGGTTCCAGAGGATCTGACGCAGACGCGTGCCGTCAGTCACAATCTTCTGCGGCAGTGGCAATTGCGGCTCCATAACGAACCGCAGCCCTTTCGGTTGTGCTAATAATCCTGAGAGATTCTCTAGGTCTGCCAGAAAGCCGGTGAAATCTACCGCTTGATTATCAAGCTGCATTTTTCGCCGTTCGAGTTTATCCATCTCGATGATGTCATTGAAAATATTGCCGAGAGTAATAGCACTCACATGGATAGTTTTCAGGTAATTGAGCTGTTCATCATTCAATTCAGTATCGAGCAGAATACGGCTTAGCCCGACAATGCCATTAAGCGGCGTTCGAAGCTCATGACTGATCGTCGAAATAAAGGTGGTCTTCTCTCTGCTGGCGTTTTCCAAAGCGTCCTGGTAGCGTTTACGCTCGGTTATATCGCGACCAAACCCCATCAACCCGTGACGCTTACCTACGCGATCATAAAACGGCACCTTGCGTAACTCAAAGCACGCCTTACGTCCATCGGGATACACCAACCATTGTTCATAAGTCAGAGAGACATTGTGGCGAAATACCTTCTCGTCGGTTTCAATCACTTTTTCGGCTACGTCTTTGCTGTAAACATCGAAAGGCGTCAGGCCAATCAGTTGTTTCTCACTCTTACCGGTCAACAGTTCCATTGCCCGATTGCAGCCGGAGAACTCTTTGTCTTCATTGCGGTAATAAACCAAATCGGGCGAGGCATCGAGGAAAGATCTTAGCAATGCCGACTGCTGGCCCAACTCGACCTGCGCCAACTCTCGCTGCTCCATCTCTTCGGTGAGCTTATCCATCACCTGTTGACGCTCTTCTTCAGCCTTGATGCGATCGGCAATTTCCTGATTGAGTTGAATGATGTTTTCTTGCATCTGCTGGTTTAACGCAAGATCGCGGTGGCGCATTTCCTCCAGTTTATCAACCAGCCGCGCCAACCGCTGGCGTGACTCTTCAAGTTGCTCAACCACAACAGAAAGGAAATAGACAGCCCAAGGTGTGATCAGTAGACCAAAAAAAATAGAACGCACCACATCGATACTTTCTACCTCACCACGCAATAGCATGGTGACCGCCATCTGAACCACAATGGCTAGCACTACTATTGCTGAAGCCAGCAACAGTGAAAAGCGCACGAGTCCCAGTTTTACCATTAAATCAACGTAGTACTGTGCTAACACCCGAACTTGCTTCATCAGTTATTCCCAACAGAGATAGTCTTTTATACCCAAGTTCATTCAATCTGCTGGCAAGCAGCACCTGAGTGGCACCCAAAGAGCTTGGTAAACCAAGTGACTGAGCTGACAAATCTGCCGGGAGCAGATTTGTCAGCTGCTTGTAAAAGCCTAAAGGGGCCAAGTCACAAAGGCAGCCAACACCCGCTGTAGCTTGAATGGCAGCAGATATAAATAATACCGTAAAAAACTGTTGAGATAAGGAACCTTACCAAGATGTGTGGGAATGGTTACAAATCAGTCCAAGAGGGAGACGTTATCAGGATTGTAGCGTTGCTTTACTCCCAGGGCTGAACCTTGTCCCCCTTGCGATTGGAGATAGCCTCCAACGGCCTGCATACCATTCCAGCGATTCTCACACCATAATGGCGCTAGCAAAGTGGGCCGCCGAGCGCTGGCAGAAATACGGTGAAAGACAACCTCTTTAGGTGTGTGGCGGATCATTTCACCGGCGCTGACAGCATAATCATTTAATACCAGTTCCGGCAAACGCCCCGCCTTCCAAGCTCGCGCCATAGTGCTACCAGTAACGATATGCAACGGATGCAATTTGATACCGTCCACTCCGCCTTCAAGCACGGCTTGCAACGTTGCCAGATGCTCTTGATAGCCCTCCCCTGGCAAACCAATGATAAGATGGCTGCAAACTTTCAAACCGCGCTCGCGAGCCAAGCGTGCAGTATTTTGATAACAAGAGAAATTATGCCCCCGATTGATGCGTCTCAACGTTTTATCGTGCGCCGTCTGTAGCCCCAGCTCAAGCCAGGCCTCAAAGCCTTGCTCACAATAACTTGCAAGCAGATCGAGCGCTGCTTCAGGCACGCAGTCTGGGCGAGTCCCCACACAGATGCCAACAATATCTGCCTGTGATAATGCCTGCCGGTACATGGTGGCCAGCAACTCAACTTCCGCATACGTGCTGGTATACGCTTGGAAATAGGCAAGATAGCGTTGTGCTCGGTTGGCCTTTTTTGCCTGAATAGCTAACTGTTCAGTAATACTTTGTTGCTGCATCTGCTCATCGGCAAAAGAGGCAACGTTACAAAAAGTGCAACCACCACGGCCAAGGGTGCCATCGCGATTCGGACAACTAAACCCGCCATGCAGTGATAGTTTATGGATCTTTTCACCATAGCGGCGCTGAAGATCGCTGCCAAACATATTGACTAATTGCGGCAACTGCATAATTCTGATACTTCTCTGTATTAAAATCCGTGATGCTAGTAAAAAACGGTTTTTCCCGCGATGACAGAGATCAATGCTTTTTCCCAAAGGCCGGTTAATGTATAACTATTCATCATTAGTGCAAATAAAATCATTTTTTCGGTGATGAAACTTTCTAATCCTGCATGCACAGTTAATATCTTTATGACATGATGATGAAAAATAGTTTTTAAAATTAATAAATATTTATTTTATAGAACAAAAATTCAAAAAATATGTTTTTACCAGTATAGGCCAGAGATTCGAACAGCACTACACAGTGAGACAGTTCACACTTTTTCAGCTCTACGCACGTCTTATCATCACAATAAAAATGCATAAAAATTATTATTTTTCATAATGATAATCTCAATCAAACCGCCAAGGATCGCTGTTAAGCCTATATTTGACCTGTGTATTCTTTCTCGTTAAGTTGGAGGGCCGCTGGAAGCTTTCCGGACGGACAAACGCCTCGTCATATTTATGCAGTAATTAAGACTCCCTCTTAAAACAAGTCATTCACCACTTGTGAAAACCGTCACGAGAGGCCACTGATAGAGGGTAGAAAAGCAGATTGGCGATATTGACCTTGCTGATTAGACTTCTGCCTGAAGTTGATACGCCCCCTCGCAGTCGGTTGTAAGAGTCACACAGAGCCTGGGGAGGTTCACTGGTATGTTGTACGATAAATCCCAAGAGAGGGACAACTGTGGTTTCGGTCTGATAGCCCATATTGAGGGTGAACCCAGCCACAAGGTAGTGCGTACCGCTATTCACGCACTGGCACGCATGCAGCACCGTGGGGCGATCCTTGCTGACGGCAAGA
This sequence comes from Serratia sp. UGAL515B_01, assembly GCF_033095805.1. Classification (NCBI taxonomy): domain Bacteria; kingdom Pseudomonadati; phylum Pseudomonadota; class Gammaproteobacteria; order Enterobacterales; family Yersiniaceae; genus Serratia; species Serratia sp. UGAL515B_01. Next base: position 3,377,497 of record NZ_CP109901.1, read on the forward strand.
CCGGTGACGGTTGCGGTCTTTTATTGCAAAAACCCGATCGTTTTTTCCGCATGGTGGCTGAAGAGCGCGGCTGGCGTTTAGCCAAAAACTATGCCGTTGGCATGATGTTCCTTAGCCAAAATGAGGAGGAAGCACACGCAAGTCGTCGCGTGGTTGAAGAAGAATTGCAGAATGAAACCCTGTCGATAGTCGGCTGGCGTGAAGTCCCTACCAACCCGGACGTTTTGGGTGAGATTGCACTCTCTTCCTTACCACGTATTGAACAGATTTTCGTCAACGCCCCTGCTGGCTGGCGCCCTCGCGATATGGAGCGCCGCCTGTTCGTTGCCCGCCGCCGTATTGAGAAACGTGTTCAGGATGACAGCTTTTATGTGTGCAGTTTCTCCAACCTGGTCACGATCTATAAAGGCTTATGTATGCCTACCGATCTGCCACGTTTCTACCTGGATTTGGCCGATCTGCGTCTGGAGTCTGCTATCTGTCTGTTCCACCAGCGCTTCTCTACCAATACCGTACCACGCTGGCCGTTAGCACAACCGTTTCGCTATCTGGCGCACAACGGTGAGATCAACACCATTACCGGTAACCGCCAGTGGGCACGCGCCCGAATGTATAAATTCCAGACACCACTGATCCCGGATCTTCAAGCCGCGGCACCTTTCGCTAACGAAACCGGTTCCGACTCCAGTTCGCTGGATAATATGTTAGAACTGCTGTTGGCGGGCGGGATGGATCTGATCCGTGCCATGCGTTTACTGGTACCGCCAGCCTGGCAGAACAACCCGGACATGGACACCGATCTACGTGCATTCTTCGACTTCAACTCAATGCACATGGAGCCGTGGGACGGCCCGGCGGGTATTGTGATGTCCGATGGTCGCTATGCTGCTTGTAACTTGGATCGTAACGGCCTGCGCCCAGCACGCTACGTGATCACCAAAGATAAGCTGATCACCTGTGCTTCGGAGGTCGGTATCTGGGATTACCAACCCGATGAGGTGGTGGAAAAAGGTCGGGTTGGTCCAGGGGAACTGATGGTGATCGATACACGTAGCGGTAAGATACTGCACTCTGCCGAAACCGATAACGATCTGAAAAGCCGCCATCCGTATAAAGAGTGGATGGAGAAGAACGTCAAACGCCTGGTACCGTTCGAAGACCTGCCAGAAGATCAGGTGGGTCGCCGCGAGCTAGACGACGCTACGCTGGAAACTTACCAGAAGCAGTTTGGCTACAGCAACGAAGAACTAGAGCAGGTGATCCGTGTCCTGGGTGAGATTGGTCAGGAAGCTACCGGCTCGATGGGTGATGATACCCCATTTGCCGTGCTCTCTAGCCGACCGCGCATTATTTATGATTACTTCCGCCAGCAGTTTGCGCAGGTCACCAATCCGCCAATCGATCCGCTGCGTGAGGCGCACGTGATGTCATTGGCCACCAGCATTGGCCGCGAGATGAATGTGTTCTGCGAAGCCGAAGGTCAGGCTCACCGTCTGAGCTTCAAATCACCGATCCTGCTTTACTCGGATTTCAAACAGCTCACCACGCTGGAGGGGGAATATTACCGCGCCGATACGCTCGACCTGACCTTCGATCCAGCACAGCAAGATCTGGAACAGACCATCCGTGAGTTGTGCGACGAAGCGGAACGTAAAGTTCGTGATGGCGCAGTGCTGCTGGTGCTCTCTGACCGCGCTATCAGCAACCAACGTTTGCCGGTACCGGCACCGATGGCAGTAGGAGCGATCCAGACCCGCCTGGTTGAAAAGAATTTGCGTTGTGATGCCAATATCATCGTCGAAACAGCCAGTGCACGTGACCCACACCACTTTGCCGTATTGTTGGGTTTTGGCGCTACGGCGGTCTACCCTTACCTCGCTTATGAAACGCTGGCAAAGCTGGTAGACAGCCAAGCTATCAACAAAAAATACCGCGACGTCATGCTTAACTACCGTAACGGTATTAATAAAGGGCTGTACAAGATCATGTCCAAGATGGGCATCTCAACTATCGCCTCTTACCGTTGTTCCAAACTGTTTGAGGCGGTTGGGCTGCACCGTGATTTGTGCGATCTTTGTTTCCAAGGTGTGGTCAGCCGCATCGCAGGTGCCAGCTTCAGCGATTTCCAACAGGATCTGCAAAATCTGTCCAAACGCGCCTGGCTGAAACGCAAACCGCTGGATCAGGGCGGGCTACTGAAGTTTGTTCATAACGGCGAGTACCATGCCTACAACCCTGACGTAGTGAACTCGCTGCAAAAAGCGGTACACAGCGGCGAATACAGCGATTACCAGGTTTACGCCAAGTTGGTCAACGAACGTCCGATTGCTATGCTGCGTGATCTGTTCGCAATCAAACCGCAGGGCAAGCCGATCCCTGTCGATCAGGTGGAGCCTGCAGAATCGCTGTTTAAGCGCTTCGATACCGCAGCTATGTCGATTGGGGCTTTGAGCCCGGAAGCTCACGAATCATTAGCAATTGCCATGAACAGCCTTGGAGGATTCTCCAACTCCGGAGAAGGCGGAGAAGACCCGGCACGTTACGGCACCAATAAGGTTTCGCGGATCAAGCAAGTGGCTTCTGGCCGCTTCGGTGTGACTCCCGCTTACCTGATTAACGCCGATGTTATTCAGATTAAGGTCGCCCAAGGCGCCAAGCCTGGTGAAGGTGGTCAGTTGCCGGGGGATAAAGTTACGCCGTATATCGCCAAACTGCGTTATTCAGTACCTGGCGTTACCCTGATCTCCCCACCACCGCACCACGATATTTACTCGATCGAAGATTTGGCACAGCTGATTTTCGATCTGAAGCAGGTCAATCCGAAGGCGATGATTTCGGTGAAACTGGTTTCAGAACCCGGCGTGGGAACCATTGCCACCGGTGTGGCTAAAGCCTATGCCGATCTGATCACCATTGCAGGTTATGACGGTGGTACCGGTGCAAGTCCACTTTCATCAGTGAAGTACGCGGGTTGTCCGTGGGAACTGGGTCTGGTGGAAACACAACAGGCGCTGGTTGCCAATGGTCTGCGCCATAAGATCCGCCTGCAAGTGGATGGCGGGCTGAAAACCGGTGTGGATATCGTTAAAGCGGCCATCCTGGGTGCAGAAAGCTTCGGTTTTGGTACTGGGCCGATGGTGGCGCTGGGCTGTAAATACCTGCGTATCTGCCATTTGAACAACTGCGCCACCGGTGTTGCAACTCAGGATGAGAAACTACGCCGCGATCACTACCACGGCCTGCCGGAACGCGTCACTCACTATTTCCAGTTTATCGCCCGTGAAACCCGCGAAATCATGGCCGAGTTGGGTGTCAGTCAATTGGTGGAACTGATTGGCCGTACCGAGTTCCTGACCGAGCTGGACGGGATCTCCGCCAAGCAGAACAAGCTGGATCTGTCGCCATTGTTAAAAACGGCTACGCCACATGCAGGCAAAGCATTGTACTGCACAGAAAGTAGCAACCCTCCGTTCGATCAGGGGGTGCTAAACAAAACACTGATGGCGCAGGCACAGCCACATATTGAAGCGAAGCAAAGCAAAACCTTCTACTTCGATATTCGCAATACTGACCGCTCTGTGGGCGCAATGCTGTCGGGAGCTATTGCCACAATCCACGGTGACCAAGGAATGGCAGCAGACCCAATCAAGGTCCATTTCTCCGGAACAGCGGGTCAGAGCTTCGGCGTCTGGAACGCCGGTGGCGTCGAACTGACCCTAACGGGTGATGCTAACGATTATGTCGGCAAAGGCATGGCTGGTGGCCGTATCGTCGTGCGTCCTCCCGTGGGTTCTGCCTTCCGCAGTTTTGAGGCCAGTATCATCGGTAATACCTGCCTGTATGGCGCCACTGGCGGCAAACTGTTTGCTGCTGGCCGTGCAGGGGAACGTTTTGCCGTACGTAACTCTGGTGCTATTACCGTCGTTGAAGGTATTGGCGACAATGGTTGCGAATATATGACCGGTGGCATCGTTTGTGTGCTGGGTAAAACAGGTATCAACTTTGGTGCGGGCATGACCGGTGGATTCGCCTACGTACTGGATGAAGACGGCGAGTTCCGTAAACGTGTTAATCCTGAACTGGTGGAAGTTCTGGAAGTTGACCAACTGGCGATCCATGAAGAACACCTGCGTGGTTTGATTACCGAGCACGCTCAGTTGACTGGTTCATCGCGTGCGGAAGAAATTCTGGCTCACTGGCCAGAATGGGCACCAAAATTTGCGTTGATCAAGCCAAAGTCCAGCGATGTCAAAGCATTGTTGGGTCACCGTAGTCGAAGCGCCGCAGAGCTGCGGGTTCAGGCGCAGTAGTAAGGGGTCATTGAATGAGTCAAAATGTTTATCAATTTATCGACCTGCAGCGCGTTGATCCGCCCAAAAAACCGCTGAAGATCCGCAAAATTGAGTTTGTAGAGATTTACGAACCGTTTTCGGAAACTCAGGCGAAGGCGCAGGCCGACCGTTGTCTATCCTGTGGCAACCCTTATTGCGAATGGAAATGTCCGGTTCACAACTATATTCCCAACTGGCTAAAACTGGCAAACGAAGGCCGCATTATGGAAGCGGCAGATCTAGCGCATCAGACCAATAGCTTGCCTGAAGTCTGTGGCCGTGTCTGTCCGCAAGACCGGCTATGTGAGGGCTCATGTACTCTGAACGATGAGTTCGGTGCAGTCACCATCGGTAATATCGAGCGTTATATCAATGATAAAGCGATTGAAATGGGTTGGAAGCCGGATTTGTCACACGTCCATCCAACCGGCAAGCGGGTTGCTATCGTCGGCGCAGGCCCGGCTGGCCTGGCCTGCGCCGACGTATTAACCCGAAATGGTGTTAAATCTGTTGTTTTTGATCGTCACCCAGAAATTGGTGGTCTGCTGACTTTTGGCATTCCAGCGTTCAAACTGGAAAAGGAAGTGATGATCAAACGCCGCGAAATCTTTAGCGAGATGGGGATCGAATTCCAACTCAACACTGAAGTCGGCAAAGACATCACGATGGAAACCTTGCTGAGTGAATACGATGCCGTATTCCTTGGTGTGGGCACCTATCAGTCTATGCGTGGTGGATTGGAAAACGAAGATGCGCCGGGCGTTTACGATGCGTTACCTTTCCTAATCGCCAACACTAAACAGTTAATGGGCTACGAAGCACAACAGCATGAACCTTATATCAGTATGGAAGGCAAACGTGTTGTTGTTCTGGGCGGTGGTGATACTGCAATGGACTGTGTTCGCACTGCTATTCGCCAAGGTGCTACTCAAGTCTCCTGCGCTTACCGCCGTGATGAGGCCAATATGCCCGGTTCACGGCGTGAGGTGAAGAACGCCCGTGAAGAAGGGGTTGAGTTCAAATTCAACCTGCAACCGCTAAGCATTGAGCTTAACAGTTCTGGACATGTCGCTGGCGTCAGGATGGTACGTACCCAATTGGGTTCACCGGATGCCAATGGCCGCCAAGTCGCTGAGCAAGTACCAGGTTCAGAACACGTGCTCGCCGCAGACGCAGTGGTAATTGCATTTGGTTTCCGCCCACACCAGATGGATTGGCTGGCTGTGCATGGCGTTCAGCTCGATAAACAGGGCTGTATCGTCGCGCCGGAGAGCATGGATAATGCTTTCCAGACCAGCAATCCAAAGATATTCGCCGGTGGTGATGCCGTACGCGGTTCCGATCTGGTGGTTACTGCTATTGCTGAGGGGCGTAAAGCCGCTGAGGGCATCATGAACTATCTGGAAGTCTAGTCAGACTAGTATTGGTCATAGGGCTGGATAACACCGGCCCTTATTTTTGACTGTAGCACCCCAGTTTATGCAAACCAGTCGCCATAAAAAAAGCACAGCATGCTGTGCCTTTTTATACGTCTAATGCTGATTACTTAACAACACGCAACGCCGGGCGACCACCACGTGGCGGCGGAGTTGGTTCGTCATCTGGGCCATTATCACCCTCGTCATTATCAGGACGATTGCCGTCAACCACCGACATCAGGGCCGCTGAAGTGCTTTTCCCAGTTTCAGGATCTTCAACAACCCCTTCAGCTTCATATGCGGCTTCAGGTTCAAACATGGTGCCAGCCCCGTTTTCACGCGCATAAATTGCCAACACGGCAGCGATCGGAACCAAAACCTGACGCGGTACACCACCAAAGCGTGCATTGAAGCTCACTTCATTGTCGCCGAGTTGCAAGTTGCCTACGGCACGCGGAGCAATATTCAATACGATCTGACCATCGCGGACAAACTCCATGGGTACCTGCACACCAGGAAGCATGACATCCACCACTAGATGCGGAGTGAGTTGGTTATCCAGCAACCAGTCATAGAATGCCCGTAATAAATAAGGCCGGCGTGGAGTCATCTGAAGCGTATCCATGGCGACTTAGCCCCGAGTCTGCAGGCGCATTTCGCGCTCGGCTTCGGTCAGAGAAGCCAGGAATGCATCACGCTCGAATACGCGGGTCATATAGCCTTTCAGCTCTTTGGAACCTGCACCGATTAATTCAATACCCATTTGCGGCAAACGCCACAGCAACGGAGCAAGGTAGCAGTCCACCAGGCTAAATTCTTCGCTCATGAAGTAAGGCGTCTGACCAAAGATTGGGGCGATAGCCAGCAGCTCTTCGCGCAGTTGACGGCGTGCTGATTCAGCTTCCTGACCGTTGCTCTGCTCGATTTTGTACATCAGCGAGTACCAATTTTTCTCGATGCGTAACATCATCAAACGGCTTTCACCACGCGCAACCGGATAAACAGGCATTAACGGTGGATGCGGGAAACGTTCATCAAGGTATTCCATGATGATGCGGGATTCGTACAGGGTCAGTTCGCGATCAACCAGCGTCGGTACCGTTTGGTAAGGGTTGAGGTCAATCAGATCCTGCGGCAGGTTATCGGGTTCAACCTGCTCGATCTCGACGCTGACGCCTTTTTCAGCCAGTACAATACGTACTTGATGGCTAAAGATGTCGGTCGGGCCAGAGAACAGCGTCATTACCGAACGTTTGTTGGCAGCGACAGCCATGAAAACCTCCAAGTTTTGTCTAGAAAATACGGCGAATAGCCAAACACCCATTGTATTTCAATCTGCAGTGTACCGCCTGCGAGCGCAAATTTCAGTCACTTACCTCAGTAACCGAGGCCTTGCCGCAGAGTGCAATCATTGGGGATATCAGGCTGCTATCATGAATAATCCTGACCGCAAGCGAAGCAGTTCGTAGGTAAACCTTAGGTCTAGAAAAGGCCTCTTAGGTCGACTGACAGCAACTGCATGGCGAACAGGCGAAAAATTGGAACACAGTTTACCAGATTTTGACTGTTTTGTGGGGGTTATGCGGCGCTTTCATGCTGATTTATCCGTCAGACCACGGATTTAATTGAATTTTAAGCTTAATACACGCATAAAAAAACCCGGTGAAACACCGGGTTTTCGCGGTAATCCGCACTGCCGAAGCAGGGGAAATTAACGCTTGGAGAACTGCGGACGACGACGTGCTTTACGCAGGCCGACTTTCTTACGTTCAACCTTACGAGCATCACGAGTGACGAAGCCAGCTTTACGCAGCTCACCACGCAGAGTCTCGTCGTACTCCATCAGTGCACGGGTGATACCGTGACGGATAGCGCCAGCTTGACCTGAAATGCCACCACCTTTAACAGTGATGTACAGATCCAGTTTACCGACCATGTCAACCAGTTCCAGCGGCTGACGAACTACCATGCGGGCAGTTTCGCGACCAAAGTACTGTTCCAGGGTGCGCTGGTTGATAACGATGTTACCGTTGCCCGGCTTGATAAAAACGCGAGCGGCGGAGCTTTTGCGGCGACCAGTGCCGTAGTATTGATTTTCAGCCATTGCCTATAATCCCGATTAGATGTCAAGAACTTGCGGTTGCTGTGCCGCGTGATTGTGCTCAGTGCCAGCGTAAACTTTCAGTTTACGGAACATTGCACGACCCAACGGGCCCTTCGGCAGCATGCCTTTAACCGCGATTTCAATCACACGCTCAGGACGGCGAGCAATCATCTCTTCAAAGGTCGCTTCTTTAATACCACCGACGTGACCGGTGTGATGGTAATACATCTTGTCATTACGCTTGTTGCCGGTTACAGCAACTTTTTCTGCGTTCAGAACGATGATGTAATCACCCGTATCAACGTGCGGGGTGTATTCCGCTTTATGCTTGCCGCGCAGACGACGAGCCAGTTCAGTAGCGAGACGGCCTAAAGTTTTACCGTCCGCATCAACAACATACCAGTCGCGTTTTACGGTTTCTGGTTTAGCTGTGAAAGTTTTCATTAAAAGCTTACCCAATAATTAGTTACACGCAGGTGTTCACCCAACGCTCGAAAACAGTTGAGGCTCACACGACCATCAAGTCCAGCAAACCTACCCCTTCGAATAGCCATTGCCGGCACTATCAAAGTTTTTGGGAAAAAAACTTTGTTGTAACGTGGGGTCGCAGGATTATAGAGAAGTCGCTGGCAAAGATCGAACAGTTTTTGAATTGAAAACGAATTTAGCGCAATTGGCTGATTTACAAGCTTAGATGATTTATCAACGAGCCGAGGCGGAGTCCCTTAACGTCGCTGCTCTTTCCGACCAGAGCCATTTGCACACAGATAAGAGACGTAGCCAAGTCGCCTGCCTGGAAAACGCTTATGGCAGATGTGGCAATTTCAGGTATTCCTCGCTCTGCATCTCCTGTAGCCGCGACAGGCAGCGCTGAAACTCAAACTTCAGCTGTTCTCCCTGATAAATCTCGAACATCGAGGCTTCAGCAGCGATCACCAGCTTGACGTGACGCTCATAGAATTCATCTACCAGCGCCAGAAAACGACGGGCGGCATTCTCTTTCAATGGCCCCATAACGCGCACATTGTACAACATCACGCTGTGATAAAGACGCGACAGAGCAATGTAATCCAGTTGACTACGCGCCTCTTCGCACAGGGTATGAAAGTCTACTGCCAATACCCCATCAACAGCACGTATCGCGGCCAATGGCCGGTGATTAATTTGCAGTACCGGGGCATCGTCTCCCGCTCTTCCGGCCAGTTTGCAGAAAATGTGATCCATCGTGTCTTGAGTTTGTTGATTGAGCGGCGTTAGATAAAGATGCGCCTGTGTCAAAGTCCGCAAACGATAATCAATCCCCGCATCGACATTCATCACGTCGCAATACTCTTTGATTAATTTGATCGCAGGCAGGAAACGCGCTCGCTGCAGACCATTACGATAGAGATCGTCTGGCAAAATGTTGGAAGTCGCCACCAGGGTGATGCCACGTGCAAACAATGCCTGTAGCAACGTCGCCAACAACATGGCATCCGTGATATCGGAAACAAAAAACTCATCAAAACACAGCACATCTGTCTGCGCCTTAAATCCATCGGCAACGATTTCCAACGGATTTTCTTGCCCCTGTAATTCAGTCAGTTCTTCATGCACTCGCAGCATAAAACGGTGGAAATGCAACCGCAGTTTGCGATCACCGGGCAAACTATGGAAGAACAGATCCATCAACCAGGTCTTTCCCCTGCCCACTCCCCCCCACATATATAGCCCTTGTATCGGACGCAGGGGCGCTGTTTCTTCTCCTTTGCCTATACTTAGCCAGCGACTGAGTTTACGACGCAAGCCACCGTTGTCGATACTAGGAACAGGCACCTGCTGTAATGCCTGATAAATACGGTCTAACTGAGTAACGGCTTGGCGCTGAACCGCATCAGCCTGATATTCTCCCGCATCCAGCGCCTGCTGGTAACGTAATAACGGTGACTGTGCCTGCATTTATTCGAATATCCCTAAGAACTCTGAGAATTTATTTAGCCAATTTTCGCTGCGTTTCGCTGCCGTTTTGCATCCTGTTCGCCACATTTATCTGCAATGCAGCCAGATAAAAAAACCGCATACAGTAGGTAAAGGTTTATCAGGATTCCACTCGGACAAGGTTAACGGTTATAGTGGTTATTATTAAGTAAAAAACCCTGCGAAACAATGAAGTCACAATAGGAGTCATTATGACCTGGGAGTATGCGCTGATTGGATTGGTTGTCGGTATCGTGATTGGTGCGGTAGCAATGCGTTTTAGTAGCCGTAAATTGCGCCAGCAACAAGCCTTGCAAAGCGAACTGGATAAAAGCAAAACCGAACTTGAGGAGTACCGTCAAGAGTTGGTTGGCCATTTTGCGCGCAGTGCCGAATTGTTGGATAACATGGCACGTGACTATCGCCAGCTATATCAGCATATGGCAAAAAGTTCCAATAACCTTCTGCCAGACCTGCCGATACCGGACAATCCGTTTCGCTACAGTCTGACCGAGGCGGAGGCAGATAACGATCAAGCCCCCGTTGAAATACCGCGTGACTATTCCGAAGGTGCATCAGGCCTGCTTCGTGGCGCACCAACTAGAGATTAACCGCAAAAATAAGTAACCCGTGGAATTATCCACGGGTTTTATCACTAACACACTCCCCTATTACTGACTTCTGAACTATTCTTGTAGTTGGTGAATAAATGAACTTTTTACGCTAATTCACGGTCTTATACTTCGCCATAGGATTGCAGCTGCCCTACCACCAAAATTTCATCGAAAGGTATTGAGAGAGTTATTATCAATGAAGAAAAAGTCTTTAATTTTTAGCGCATTAGCAATGAGCATAGGCCTATCATTCGCCTCTGTATCGGTGGTCAATGCAGCGTTACCTGTCGCCGCCGAAGGCCAGGCTCTGCCTAGCCTAGCGCCAATGCTGGAAAAAGTACTCCCTGCAGTGGTCAGTGTTCGAGTGGAAGGAACCCAAACACAACGTCAGCAATTACCAGAGCAATTTAAGTATTTCTTTGGCCCGAATATGCCTCCTGAAAAAGAGAGTTCTCGTCCTTTTGAAGGCCTGGGGTCAGGCGTGATTATTGATGCAGAAAAAGGGTATATTCTCACCAATAATCACGTAATCAATAATGCCGATAAAATCAAAATCCAGCTCAATGATGGACGCGAGTACGAAGCTAAATTGCTCGGCCGCGACGAGCAATCCGATATTGCACTACTGCAGGTCAATGGCGCTAAAAATCTAACAGCAATCAAAATAGCGGATTCCGACAAATTACGCGTCGGTGATTTTGCTGTTGCGGTTGGTAACCCATTCGGCCTAGGCCAGACTGCTACATCAGGTATTATCTCAGCACTGGGTCGCAGCGGTCTAAGTCTTGAAGGATTGGAAAACTTCATCCAGACAGATGCCTCAATTAACCGTGGTAACTCCGGCGGAGCACTGATAAACCTTAACGGTGAGCTGATTGGGATTAATACAGCAATATTGGCACCTGGTGGTGGCAATATCGGTATCGGTTTCGCTATCCCAAGCAATATGGCACAAAGCCTGAGCAAGCAACTGATCGAGTTTGGTGAAGTAAAACGTGGCCTGCTCGGCATCAAAGGCAGCGAAATGACCGCTGATATGGCGAAGGCGTTTAAGTCGGATGCACAACGCGGTGCCTTTGTCAGTGAAGTGTTACCAAAATCTGCAGCAGCTAAGGCAGGTATAAAAGCAGGCGACATCCTCACATCCATTGAAGGTAAGCCGATTAACAGCTTTGCCGAGTTGCGTGCCAAAGTGGGGACAACTGCGCCGGGGACCACTCTAAAAATCGGCCTGCTGCGTGACGGGAAACCGATGGATGTCTCCGTTATCTTGGACAACAACGAAGATGCCTCAACCAATGCAGGAACACTGGCTCCATCTCTGCAAGGTGCCTCCTTCAGCAACGGAGCGCTACCAAACGGCGATAAAGGTGTGAAGATTGATAACGTCGAAAAAGACACTCCCGCTGCACAAGTTGGCCTGCAGAAAGGAGATGTGATCATTGGTGTAAACCGTGAGCGTATTGAAACTATCGCCGCATTACGCAAGCTGCTTGAAACAAAACCGACGGTGATGGCATTAAACATCGTACGCGGTGAGGAAAGCATTTACCTGCTGTTGCGTTAATTTGTTCAAAAACCGGGCTCGGTGACATACTGTGCCCGGTAAACTCATGCTATCCTCCTTTCACCTTTCCGTTCATCTACCAAAATTCTATGTTTGCGAAGCTTTTGCGTTCTATTTTTATTGGTTTGATTGTCGCTGGCCTGATATTGGTTGCTATGCCTGCGTTGCGTTCATCCAATAATATATTGGCCAGCAAATCAGAGAATACGAGTGATGAAACTCCGGTCAGTTTCAATATTGGTGTGCGCCGTGCTGCCCCGGCTGTAGTGAATATTTATAACCGCAATATGAGTGGCGCAACTAACATCCTGTCCTTGGGTTCCGGTGTGATCATGAACGATCGTGGCTATATCATCACCAATCGTCACGTGATCAAGGACGCACAGCAGATCACTGTGGTTCTGCAGGATGGCCGCCGTTATGAAGCGATGTTGGTGGGTTCCGACAGCTTGACCGATCTAGCGGTGCTGAAAATCGATCCTGGCAATTTGCCCGTAATCCCAATCAACACCAAGCGCACAGCGCATATCGGCGATGTCGTTCTGGCAATCGGCAATCCCTATAATCTGGGGCAAACCGTTACCCAAGGTATTATCAGCGCCACTGGTCGCATCAGCATGAGCACTAATGGGCGTCAGAGTTTTCTGCAGACAGATGCATCAATTAACCACGGTAATTCTGGCGGTGCGCTGGTTAACTCGCTGGGTGAACTGATGGGTATCAACACGCTGACCTACGACAAACCCACCGATGGAGAAACACCGGAAGGTCTGGGTTTTGCGATCCCGACAGAACTTGCCACCAAGATTATGGATAAACTGATCCGCGATGGGCGGGTGATCCGAGGTTATTTCGGCATCCAAGGGAAAGAGATCATTCCTATTCGCGCCAACAATAGCGGTATTGATCGCCTGCAGGGCATTATCGTGAACGAACTCACTCCCAATGGCCCAGCTGCTGGAGCAGGTTTTCACATCAATGACATCATTATAAACGTCAACAATAAACCAGCAGTTGCCGTGTTAGAAACCATGGATCAGGTGGCAGAAATTCGCCCTGGAACCCAGATCCCTGTCGTGGTACTCCGCGATGGCAAACGCATCACGCTAAATATGACCGTGGGTGAATTCCCGGAAGATGACAGTTAGGTTACGTTTTTAACTGCCATGTTTGCCTTTGGTCAGCATAAAACCCGACAAACCGGGCTTTATGACGTTAACAAATCAGCTATTTCTCTTCTGCTATTCGTCTTTCACACGTTCGATATTCGCACCCAACCCACGCAGCTTATCTTCAATACGCTCGTAGCCACGATCGATATGATAAATACGATCGATCGTCGTTACCCCTTCCGCAATACAACCAGCCAGTACCAGACTTGCAGAAGCGCGTAGATCGGTTGCCATAACCTGCGCCCCTGAAAGTTGTTCCACACCATGGCAGATAACAGTATTACTCTCGATTTCTGCATGAGCGCCCATACGGATCAGTTCTGGCACGTGCATGAAACGATTTTCAAATATCGTCTCGGTAATCACGCCAGTCCCTTCAGCGACCAGATTCAGCAAACTGAACTGCGCCTGCATATCGGTTGGGAACCCAGGGTGCGGAGCAGTACGTACACTCACGGCTTTGGGGCGTTTACCCTGCATGTCCAAACAAATCCAGTCTTCCCCGACTTCAATTTCAGCACCCGCTTCACGAAGTTTTGCCAACACGGCGTCTAACGTATCCGGACGAGTATGGCGGCACAGCACCTTCCCCCCTGAAATAGCCGCGGCGACCAGAAAAGTCCCTGTTTCAATGCGGTCTGGCAAAACGCGATAAACCCCGCCGCCTAGACGTTCAACACCTTCAATGATGATTCTGTCTGTGCCAGCACCTCTGATTTTGGCACCCAACGTGTTAAGGAAGTTGGCAGTATCAACAATTTCCGGCTCACGCGCCGCATTCTCAATAGTAGTGATCCCAGTAGCCAACGTAGCAGCACTCATGATAGTCACGGTCGCACCTACGCTGACCTTATCCATCACGATATGAGCACCTTTCAACCGTCCTTCCACAGAAGCTTTTACATAACCTTCTTCCAGTTTGATTTCAGCACCCAACTGTTCAAGACCAGAGATGTGCAAATCAACAGGACGCGCACCGATAGCACACCCCCCAGGTAGTGACACCTGACCACGACCAAAACGCGCAACCAATGGCCCTAATGCCCAGATGGAGGCACGCATGGTTTTCACCAGGTCATAAGGCGCACAGAACTCATTGACTGCGCTGGCGTCAACGAATACCGAGCCATTCCGCTCGATTTTCGTACCTAGCTGGTTAAGTAATTTGATAGTAGTATCAATGTCCTTCAATTTAGGCACATTCTGAAGTTCAACGGGCTCTTCTGCCAATAGTGTGGCAAACAGAATTGGCAGGGCTGCGTTTTTTGCCCCAGAAATAGTGACCTCACCGCTCAGGCGAGTCCGCCCCCGCACACGAAATTTATCCATTTGACTACTCTCTATTATCTGTTTCGAGCTGCCTACCCACTGGGCAAACAGCCTTAAAATCCGTTGAGTTTGCGATCCCGCTGCCACTCTTCTGGGGTGTATGCCTTAATGGATAAAGCATGAATACGGTTATCCGCAATGTATTCCATCAGCGGTGCGTAGACGGTTTGCTGTTTTTTTACCCGGCTCATGGTGGCAAACAGTTCACCCACGGCGATCACCTGAAAGTGGCTACCATCGCCAGTCACATGAGCTTCATCCAGTGCCAATGCTCCCATCAGCACGTCTTTAATTTCGCTATTTTCCATAGTATCCAGTTCTGTATCATAGGCTGCTGTTAAGCATTTTAGGCTGCGCACTATCTTAGTGGAATCCGGCGCTTTCTTAAACCAAAGAAAAAGCCCCTTGACGACAGGGGCTTTCAGCACACATTACGAATACAACCAGTCGAAAGTCTGGTTAACTGACCGTTTCAAAAGGCATTAATGCTTGCAAATTATAGAGTGTGGCCAGCGTTTTCAGCCGTTCCGTCGCACCCAATATTTTTAACTCACCACCTTGCTGTTGGTGTTGCTCACTAAAGTGCAACAGCAACGCCAGCCCGGAAGAGTCAACGCGCTGTAATTGTGCGATATCAATGGTAGTTTTATCTGCTAGCAATGACTCACGTTGCCGCCACAGCGGCAATAACGTTTCGCGATCAAGCTCACCACGCAGAACCAGAGTTTGCTGTTGTGATACCCAACTCAAAGCTTCAGCCATCAGTTTTTCTGATCCAGAGTGATGGGTTGTTTCGCCGCCGCTTGCAATTGCTGAGTAAGACCCTCGATGCCTTTAAGACGCAGAGTCGAAGCCCACTCATTCTGTTTCGTGGTGATCATGCTGACGCCTTCGGCGATCATGTCATAAGCCTGCCAGTAACCTGTTTTGCTGTTTTTGCGCCATTGGAAGTCCAGGCGCACAGGAGGCCGCCCACCATTATCGGTAATGGTCACGCGTATTGCGATGATATCAGCATCACCCAGCGGCTGTTGAGGTTCGATCTGATAGCTTTGGCCATGGTACATAGCCAAAGCCTGGCCGTAAGCCTGCTCCAGGTAAGCCTGGAAGGCAGTGAAATAGGCTTCACGCTGCACAGGTGTCGCTTCTTTGTAATAGCGACCCAGCACGAGTGCACCAGCATATTTGACTTGTACAAATGGCATCAGTTCTTCACGCACGATGGTACGCAGATAGTTAGGATCTGCTTTAATTTTTGACTGTTCGCTTTCCAGACGTGAAAAGGTTTTTTCTGCAGCATCCTGCATCAAACTATAAGGATTTGTCTGATCCACTGCGTTAGCCAGCGGTGCAATCACCAACAGAGCCATCATCAATAAACGTTTAATAAACATACTACCTTCCTCAATTAGTGACTTGGAACGGTGGCGGGAGCAGGTTCAATTGGCTCGGCTGTGGTGGAGTCACCCGTTTTATCAGCACCGCCCTGTTCCCCACTTTTATACAAAAATTGGCCGATCAAATCTTCAAGGACCATCGCTGATTTGGTGTCCTGAATGGTTCCCCCTTCTTTCAGAAGGCTCGTCCCCATATCGGGATCTTCAAAACCGATATTCAACGCCAGATATTGTTCTCCTAACAGGCCAGAGGTACGGATGGCGAGCGAGCTGGTGTCAGGTATCTGATTGTATTTATTTTGAATATCCAGTGCTACACGTGGTGTGTAGGTTTTCGCATCGAGTGAAATCTCAGCCACTCTGCCAATTACCACCCCCCCAATCCTCACCGGAGAATGCACTTTCAAGCCACCGATGTTATCGAATGTCGCGTAAATACGGTAAGTCGGATCATTACCGATAGACTTGACATTGGCTACCTGAAGGCAGAGGAAAATGACCGCACAGAGTGCAATCAGCATAAACGCTCCAACCCAGATTTCACTTTTCTTCGTTTGCATCGAATCAATTCCCAAACATCAGTGCTGTCAGCACAAAATCCAATCCCAGCACGGCCAGTGACGAATGTACTACTGTACGTGTCGTTGCCCGGCTAATCCCTTCTGAAGTCGGTACCGCATCATAGCCGTTGAAGATCGCGATCCAAGTAACGGTGATAGCAAATACCACACTTTTGATCAGGCAGTTGAGTAAATCCTTGCGCCATTCAACCGCCCCTTGCATTGCCGACCAGAAAAAACCACTGTCGATACCTTTCCAGTCAACACCCACTACCGATCCCCCCCAGATACCAACAGCAACGAAAATAATCGTCAATAACGGCATGCTGATAAGACCGGCCCAAAAGCGTGGGGCAACAATACGCCGTAATGGATCAACGGCCATCATTTCCAAGCTGGAGATTTGCTCGGTAGCCTTCATCAAGCCTATCTCGGCGGTCAACGCAGAACCGGCACGGCCAGCAAACAACAATGCGGTAACGACGGGTCCCAGTTCGCGCAAAAGCGATAAGGCGACCATCATTCCCAGGCTGGTCTCTGCGCCGTAAGTGGTAAGCACTAGATAACCCTGCAATCCCAGCACCATGCCAATAAACACGCCGGATACCATGATAATCAACAACGATTGCACACCAACACTATGCAATTGCCTGATCAACAGCGGCCACTGTTTACGCAGTTCGGGACGACCGACTAGCGCATGGAACAACATCAATCCGGCACGTCCAAAAGAAGCGCCGGTATTGATGCCACTACGGCCAAAAGATGCTAACACCTTTAAAAACATTAGGTTACCACTCCATTATCCTAAAAGCTCAGTCCGATAATCACCTGCGGGGTAACGGAACGGTACAGGTCCATCGGCGATACCATCCAGAAACTGACGAACACGTACATCAGGATTGTTCTGTAATTGCAGCGCAGAGCCCTCAGCAATCACATGGTGATCGGCCACAATATAGGCATAATCAGCAATACTCAAGACTTCCGGTACATCATGGGAAACCACGATGCAGGTGATACCCAGAGCATGGTTAAGTTCATCAATCAGTTTAACCAATACACCCATGGTAATCGGATCCTGTCCAACGAAAGGTTCATCGAACATAATCAATTCAGGTTCCAATGCAATGGCACGCGCCAACGCAACACGCCGCGCCATGCCACCAGAAAGCTCATTTGGCATCAGGTTTGCAGCGCCACGCAAGCCCACAGCTTCCAGTTTCATCATCACAGTGCTCCGCAGGATAGGTTCCGGCAAGCGACTGTGTTCACGCAATGGAAAAGCCACATTCTCAAATACTGTCAGATCGGTAAACAACGCTCCCGACTGAAATAGCATGCTCATTTTTTTTCGCGATTCATAGAGTTGCTGACGCGATAATGCCGGAATATTGACACCATCAAACCAGATTTCCCCACAATCAGGTATTAATTGACCACCTATCAGACGCAACAACGTAGTCTTACCGATGCCGGATGGCCCCATGATCGCCGTCACCTTGCCACGGGGAACTGTCAGATTGATGTCTTCGAATATCAGCCGATCACCGCGAGTGAAGCTCATGCCGCGTATTTCGACCAGATTATCTACTTTCTGGTGCATAGTCATTGATCCTTTACAGGTCTTTTTTTGCCAAATCACGCTGAGATGTTAAAGCAAGAGGCCAAGTGCATCTTAATTTTTACAGAAGATTACCGTCAATTCGTTACCAATGCTGCCATTGGTTTTACTTTTAGATCCCAGACGGTCAAAATTAAGATATAACGCAAAAAAATGACACTGTTTGAATTTTATCCAATATGGATTTCGAGTTACCAAGACATGTGTTTAACCGGGAAAATCCGTTGTTGCAACATAAGCTGCCAACAACAGAAGGTAAGCAAGATATATCCTAAATAATTGGAGTTGCAATAAGGCAATGACGCAGTGCCCCAGAAAAGGCAGAGCCTGTATTAGCCGAGTCAAAAGGCCAACACACTGCATACTTCAAGTATAGCGGGTATAGCCAATTACGGCATTTAACCTAATAACCGGAATGATACTCAATAAAGGACACTGAATGTTTCTCGCGATAGTACTGTTGGTCGTTGGTTTGTTTTTACTGGTGTATGGGGCAGATAGATTGGTTTACGGCGCCGCAGTGATTAGCCGTTCTCTGGGTGTACCTCCGTTGATTATTGGCATGACGATCGTTGGTATAGGAACGTCATTACCGGAATTGATCGTCTCTATCACCGCCGCACTAAATGGGCAAACTGATATGGCGGTAGGAAACGTTTTAGGTTCCAATATTACCAATATTTTACTGATCTTGGGGGTTGCTGCTTTGATCCACCCGCTGTCGGCACATTCCGCAGTGCTGCGGCGCGAACTCCCACTTATGCTGGCGGTAACGGTTTTGGGTGGTTTTGTACTGATGGATAACACGCTAAACCGCCTAGATGGCATTGTTCTGTTACTTGCTGCTACAGGATTTATCCTGCTGATGTTGAGGATCGCCCGAGTTGCACAACGTGAAGGCAGCGACAGCCTGATGGTAGAGCAACTGGCCGAATTGCCACAAAACACCAGCAACACCGTCGCAATTTTATGGTTGGTTTTGGCCTTTATTATTTTGCCACTCGCGTCGAAAATGACTATCGACAACGCTACGGTCATTGCACACTATTTTGGCATGAGTGAACTGGTCGTCGGCCTGACGATTATCGCTATTGGTACAAGTTTACCAGAACTGGCAACATCAATCGCAGGTGCACTAAAGAGTGAAGATGATATTGCTATCGGTAATATCATTGGCTCAAATATTTTTAACACGGTCATCGTTTTAGGGCTTTCAGCCTTGCTGTCACCCGGCAGTATTGATGCAGCCGCTTTTCGGCGTGATTACTGGGTGATGCTGGCGGCCAGCATTCTGCTTTCCGCACTTTGCATCAGGCGCAAACATCGCATCAGTCATCTCGCGGGAGCTCTGTTATTATGTGGATTTATTGCGTATCTTGCAGTGCTGTTCTTTACACCTTTCAGTTCATTTATACTCTAAATAATTTGAGTTTCATGAATCGGGAAAATCAGTGAGAGACAGGTTAAGTGTCGCCAGGCATCAGCTCGAAGGTGAAGTCATCAATGATTTGATTTCTAAAAATTTTGAATACGGTTCGCAGTGGGGTTGCCCATATAGGGGCCAAATAATATAACAAACCCCGTGTAGATTTAAGAATTACGGGTAATACCGATGGGAATGAGTATGTCGACTATTGAGTTGCAACCGGGCTTTGATTTTCAGCAAGCCGGCAAAGAAGTGCTGAAGATTGAGCGTGAAGGTTTAGCCCAGCTCGATCGGTACATCAATGCAGATTTTACACGAGCCTGTAAAGCTATCGCAGAATGTCGCGGTAAAGTCGTCGTAATGGGGATAGGAAAATCCGGTCATATAGGCTGCAAAATTGCAGCAACGTTTGCAAGCACTGGCACACCGGCATTTTTTGTTCACCCGGCAGAGGCGAGTCATGGCGACTTGGGTATGGTTTCTGCGCAAGACATTGTTCTAGCTATCTCCAACTCCGGAGAGTCCAACGAAATTTTGGCCCTCATTCCAGTGTTGAAACGTCAGCATATTCCATTGATTTGCATGACTAACAATCCAGAAAGCACCATGGGCAAAGCGGCAGAAATCCATCTGTGTATCAAAGTCCCACAGGAAGCTTGCCCGTTAGGTTTAGCACCGACCACCAGCACGACAGCCACTTTAGTGATGGGTGACGCTCTGGCTGTCGCACTGCTGAAAGCACGAGGGTTTACGCCAGAAGATTTCGCGTTATCCCATCCAGGTGGTGCTCTGGGTCGCCGCCTGCTATTGCGTGTTAACGATATCATGCACACAGGTGACGAAATCCCGCACGTCAATACCGATGCTTCACTGCGTGATGCCTTACTGGAGATAACGCGCAAGAATTTCGGTATGACAGTCATCTGTAATAATCTGATGGAAATAGCCGGCATTTTTACCGATGGTGATTTACGCCGAGTATTCGATATGGGGATCGACCTCAATAAGACCAAAATCGCCGATGTCATGACGCATGGCGGTATTCGCGTGCGCCCGAACATGTTGGCTGTTGAAGCACTCAATTTGATGCAACAGCGTCATATCACTGCAGTGATGGTTGCAGATGGTGACCAATTGCTGGGTGTGGTACATATGCATGACATGCTGCGTGCGGGCGTCGTCTAATGAAAGGAACGAAGTAAATGACTCTGGTTGAAACCTGCTACGGGCCGGTAACTGAAGAGATAATGGCACGAGCAGGGAAAATCCGCCTGCTGATTTGTGATGTCGACGGGGTACTGTCAGACGGCCTGATTTACATGGGTAACAACGGCGAAGAGCTAAAAGCATTTAATGTACGTGACGGTTACGGCATTCGCTGCCTGAAAACATCGGGTATCGAAGTCGCCATCATTACTGGTCGTTCAGCAAAATTACTGGAAGACCGCGCAAAAACGCTGGATATCACACATCTTTATCAAGGTCAGTCAGATAAGCTTTTGGCCTTCCGTGAACTGTTGGATACACTGTCACTCACGCCAGATGAAATTGCTTACATCGGTGACGATCTGATCGACTGGCCAGTGATGGCAGAGGTTGGGTTGGCCGTTGCAGTTGCAGATGCCCATCCGCTGCTGACATCACGTGCCCATTACGTCACACGCCTATCCGGTGGGCGCGGCGCAGTGCGTGAACTATGCGACATTATTCTTTTGGCTCAGAATAAGTTGGAGGACGCCAAAGGGCTGTCGATATGAGTAAAACCAAACTTTGGATCACCCTCGTACTGCTGGTGATCGTTCTGGCGTTGATCGGCTGGAATATGACCAACCTCAGCGATAATAGCAGTTCGCTACCGCTCAATGGTCAGGCTCCAACCTATCAGAGTCAGCGTACCGTGACTATCGTGTATAGCCCAACAGGGAAGCTAAGCTATAAGCTGGTAGCAGAAGAAGTGAAATATTTCACCACCGAAGAGTTAAGCTGGTTTGCCCAGCCGGTGATGACATTGTTTGATGAAAAAGCAGTAGCCACATGGTCAGTACGTGCCGATCGTGCCAAACTCACTAAAGACCGCATGCTGTATCTTTACGGCAACGTTGAGGTAAACAGTTTGACGACGACATCACAACTGGAAAAAATTAAAACAGAGAATGCTCAGGTTAATCTCATCACTCAAGATGTGTCTTCAGATGATGAAGTCACTCTGTTTGGAACGAATTTTACCTCTAATGGCATGAAGATGCGTGGCAATCTGCGGAACAAAACCGCTGATCTGATTGATAAGGTTAAGACCAACTATGAAATTCAGCCCCAAAAAACAACTCCGTAATCTGTTGATCGTCAGCCTCATTTTGACCGCCAGCAATCCGGCCATGGCGTTGAAATCCGATTCTGACCAACCGGTAAACATCAACTCGCTGAAACAGTCTCTGGATATGCAGAGCAATGTCAGTATCTTTACCGATGAAGTTGTCATCAAACAAGGAACCATTGAGATCAAAGCCGATAAAGTAGTGGTAACCCGTCCAGGTGGCGATCAGAGTAAAACTTACATTGAAGCGTTTGGTAATCCAGTCACTTTTTACCAGATGCAAGACAGCGGTAAACCAGTAAAGGGCCGCGCACAGAAAGTGCGTTACGACGTAGCAACTCAGTTGGTTACGCTCACAGGAAAGGCTTATCTGGAACAGCTTGACAGCAATGTCCAAGGTGACCGAATTACTTACCTGGTACAGCAACAACTGATGGAAGCGTTCAGCGATCAAGGCAAGCGCGTGACAACAGTTCTGGTGCCAGCGCAGCTGCAAGACAAAAACGGTCAAAAGAAGAGTAACTAATTATTTATGGCAACACTTATCGCAGAAAACCTGGCAAAAGCCTATAAAGGCCGCAAAGTCGTTGAAGACGTGAGTCTGAAAGTAAGATCAGGGGAGATCGTCGGCCTGCTGGGACCTAATGGCGCGGGTAAAACAACGACTTTTTATATGGTTGTCGGTATCGTTCAACGTGATGCCGGGTGTATCGTGATCGACGACGAGGATATCAGCCTTCTTCCGCTGCACGCCCGCGCTCGCCGTGGTATAGGCTACCTGCCGCAGGAAGCCTCTATTTTCCGTCGGCTAAGTGTTTATAACAACCTGATGGCAGTTTTGGAGATCCGTAACGATCTCACGAGTGAACAGCGTGACGATCGCGCAATAGAGCTTATGGAGGAGTTCCATATTTCTCACCTGCGTGACAGTATGGGCCAATCGCTTTCTGGTGGTGAGCGTCGCCGCGTGGAAATTGCCCGTGCTCTCGCTGCCAACCCGAAGTTTATTCTGTTGGATGAACCTTTTGCCGGAGTTGACCCAATTTCAGTTATCGATATCAAAAAAATCATCGAGCACCTTCGTGACAGCGGCCTAGGTGTATTGATTACCGATCATAACGTACGCGAAACATTAGACGTGTGTGAACGTGCCTATATCGTCAGCCAAGGCAAGCTGATTGCTCACGGCACCCCAGATGCTATTCTGGCAGATGAGCAAGTGAAACGCGTTTATCTGGGCGACCAATTCCGCCTTTAAGTTCCAGCAAGCTAGCAGGCTATCGTTAACGGACGGAAGTAGGCTAAAGATTATGAAGCAAGGTTTGCAACTCAGGCTCAGCCAGCAACTCGCCATGACCCCTCAGCTGCAGCAGGCAATCCGCCTGCTGCAGCTGTCTACGCTTGAGCTTCAGCAAGAAATCCAACTGGCGTTAGAGAGCAACCCGCTGCTTGAAAAAACCGACGACCTGCATGAAGAGATAGACACCAAAGAAAGTGCTAATACCGAAGCTCTTGATACCCGCGAGGCTATGGAGCAGCGGGATATGCCAGAAGAGCTGCCTCTGGATACTTCTTGGGATGAGATTTATTCGGCTGGAACACCTTCCGGCACGAGCAACGATTACGGTGATGACGAATTACCTCTCTACCAAGGAGAAACCACACAAACGCTACAGGATTACCTGATGTGGCAAGTGGAGCTGACGCCTTTTTCTGATACCGATACCGCGATTGCCACATCTATCGTTGACGCCGTTGATGATACTGGTTATCTCACCGTACCGCTGGAAGACATTCTGGAGAGCATGGGGGACGCAAATATAACCATGGACGAGATCGAAGCCGTCTTGAAGCGGGTACAGCGTTTTGACCCGGTCGGCGTTGCCGCAAAGGATCTGCGCGACTGTTTGCTCATCCAGCTTTCTCAATATGCTAAAGATACTCCTTATTTGGCAGAAGCGCGCCTGATTGTCAGCGAACACCTGGATTTACTGGCTAACCATGACTTTCGCAGCCTGATGCGAACAACTCGCCTAAAAGAAGATACACTAAAAGAAGCTATGGTGTTGATTCAGTCGCTCGACCCTCGGCCTGGGCAGTCGATCCATACAGGTGAATCTGAATATGTGATCCCTGACGTACTGGTACGCAAGGTGCAAGATAAGTGGACGGTAGAACTCAATACCGACAGTATCCCACGGCTGAAAATCAACCAGCAATACGCTGCTCTTGGCAATAGCGTTCGTAATGAGGCCGACGGTCAGTTTATCCGCAGTAATCTGCAGGAAGCGAAATGGCTGATTAAAAGTTTGGAAAGCCGTAACGAAACTCTGCTCAAGGTCTCCCGCTGTATTGTCGAACAGCAGGAAGCATTCTTTGAACAAGGGGAGGAATTTATGAAACCCATGGTACTGGCTGATATCGCACAGACCGTGGAGATGCATGAATCGACAATCTCGCGCGTTACTACGCAGAAGTTTCTGCACAGTCCGCGTGGCATTTTCGAATTGAAATATTTCTTCTCCAGCCACGTGAATACCGATAGCGGTGGTGAAGCCTCCTCAACGGCGATCAGGGCCTTAGTGAAGAAATTAATAGCGGCGGAAAATCCCGTCAAACCGCTTAGCGACAGTAAGCTGGCTACCCTGCTTTCCGACCAAGGGATCATGGTAGCAAGGCGTACCGTCGCCAAGTACCGAGAGTCTTTGTCCATCCCGCCGTCAAATCAACGTAAACAGTTAGTTTGACCTCCAAAGAGAAGGAAGACATTATGCAGCTCAACATTACCGGACACCACATCGAAATCACCGAACCTTTGCGTGAATTCGTAAACAGCAAATTTGCCAAACTTGAGCAGTACTTCGATCGCATTAATCAGGTGTATGTTGTACTCAGTGTGGAAAAAGTGCAGCAGATTGCTGAAGCGACGGTGCACGTGAACGGCGGCGAGTTGCACGCCACCTCGGAAAAAGAGGATATGTATGCCGCAATTGACACCCTGATCGACAAACTCGCGCGCCAATTGAATAAACATAAAGACAAACTAAAGCAACACTGACATTCTGGGCCACTATCCTAAACGGAAGTGGCCCTAATCTTAGTCTGCTTGGCTACACGGCAACCCTCGGTGCGTTATCTGAATGGGTGCGTGCCAAAATGCCATCAGGTTTAAACAGGCGAAAAACCGTCTTATGAACGTTATTCATACAGGACTTTTACACCGGGTAAAACAAACTGGCTGAATAGTTGAGTAAGCGGTTTTAAGTGAAGATGAGATGAACAACGAAATAATGCAATTAAGCTCGGTGTTAAACATCGAGTGCACTAAAGGCTCGGTACACTGCTCCAGTAAGAAGAGAGCATTGGAAATTATCAGTGAGTTAGCTGCCAAGCAGCTTAACCTGCCTTCGCAGGTGGTGTTTGAAGCGGTTCTTACCCGCGAACGTATGGGCAGTACGGGTATTGGCAACGGTATTGCAATCCCACACGGTAAGCTGGAAGAGGACACCTTGCGAGCCGTTGGCGTGTTTATCCGCCTTGAACAGCCTATTGCCTTTGATGCTATTGATAATCAACCCGTAGACCTGCTTTTTGCCCTACTGGTACCGGCCGATCAATGTAAAACCCATTTGCATACTTTATCACTGGTAGCTAAACGGTTGGCGGATAAAACCGTATGCCGCCGTCTGCGCGCAGCACTAACTAACGAAGAACTTTACCAAATCATCACAGAGTAACCATTGGCTGACGTGACTAACAGCCTCAAAAACGATACTGTTTTCTAATGATATCCAGGTTTTAACCTGGATAAAAGATCCTAACGGTGGCGATAAGCGCCACTTCGATGCCAGGGGGAGTTGCCACATGGTGCTGATGATTGTCAGCGGCCGTTCCGGTTCAGGGAAATCCGTCGCCTTGAGAGCGCTGGAAGACATGGGTTTTTACTGCGTTGATAACCTGCCCGTGGTGCTGCTACCGCAGCTTGCCCATACGTTGTCTGAACGTAATAGCTCCGCAGCGGTAAGCATTGACGTACGTAACATGCCGGAATCACCGGAAGTGTTCGAACATGCGATGACACAGTTACCGGACAGCTTCTCTCCGCAACTGCTGTTCCTAGATGCAGACCGTAATACGCTGATTCGCCGCTATAGTGATACTCGCCGACTGCATCCTCTTTCCGCTAAAAACCTGTCGTTGGAAAGCGCAATTGATGAAGAAAGCGACCTACTGGAACCACTACGTTCTCGCGCCGATTTGATCATTGATACCTCCGAAATGTCGGTTCATGAGTTAGCTGAAATGCTGCGTACCCGCCTATTAGGCAAACGTGAGCGTGAGTTGACGATGGTATTTGAATCCTTTGGATTCAAGCACGGTATTCCTATTGATGCCGATTATGTATTCGACGTTCGTTTTCTGCCAAACCCACATTGGGATCCCAAACTACGCCCAATGACCGGCCTGGATAAACCCGTAGCCTCATTCCTTGACCGCCACACCGAAGTGCATAACTTCATTTACCAGACGCGTAGCTATCTAGAACAGTGGCTGCCGATGCTGGAAACCAACAATCGCAGCTATTTAACCGTAGCGATTGGTTGTACCGGTGGTAAGCACCGTTCAGTTTATGTGGCAGAGCAGTTGGCCGACTATTTCCGTTCACGCGGCAAGAATGTTCAGTCGCGCCACCGTACACTGGAAAAGCGTAAGCAATGACGGTCAGACAAACGGTAGAGATCAAAAACAAGCTGGGTATGCATGCACGTCCAGCAATGAAGTTGTTCGAATTAGTGCAGAGTTTCGATGCTGAGGTGTTGCTGCGTAATGATAGCGGCACCGAGGCAGAAGCCAGCAGCGTGATTGCACTGCTGATGCTCGATTCAGCCCAGGGCCGTCAAATCGAAATTGAAGCCAGCGGGCCAGAAGAACAACAGGCGCTAATGGCGGTTATTGAACTGTTCAACTCAGGGTTTGATGAAGATTAACCTCTCCTTTCGCAAAATATCACAGCCTATGGATTTCACGATTCTGCTCGAAAAATAAAGTGATTTTAATTCGGCGACCAATGGAAATCTGACAACGATAAAATAAAAGGAAAACAAGTAATGGGTATTATTGACTGGATCTTGACCGGTATCGCCGTAGGCCTGATCATTGGCGCTCTACTGAAGATATTTGGCAAAAAAAACAACAAGTGAGCGGGTCTTCACGCTCAATAATTAAAGGAAATAAGCCTCAATTGAGCGGCGCAGCTCAGATCCGGCTCAGGCAATCCAACGCAACCGCTTTGAAACTGTCAAAATTATTACTGCCCAGCAAACGGCTCATTGAACGTTCACGCACAAAGGTGACGAACAGGTCATAAATCGCCATCGCTTCTTCGTAATCACTTTTGCTGATCGCCAGCAAGAAAATAACGTGCGCCACTTCATCCGTTCCCCAAGGTATCCCTTGGGGTGACAACAGCGTCACTACCACTGTCTTTTTTGCCAACAGCCCGAGGGAGTGCGGCAATGCGATCCCCTCACCCAGTAAGGTTGAGACAATGGCCTCACGCTCTACCACCGAAGGGTAAAAATCACTACCGACAGTCCCCTCCTGCTCAAGTTGAGTGCAAACCTTATTAAACAGTTGCTCTTGCGTCAGCGGTTCGTTGACGATCATAAAATGGCCCGCATCGAAGAACTTCTCCAACATATAAGGCTTCGTGCGATCTACCAACACCTGTTTGCCCAACTGTTCCAATTGATAGTCGGTTGGAAACGGCGACATCACTACCACCGGTTTATTTTTCTCGCTGATGCGCGCATTGGAAATAATAAAATCTTCTTCGATATGGTCGAGGTTCTCGTAGTCACGCAGCGAAATAATGCGCGTCATCACCAGTTGCGGGTATTTACGTGCGATCTGCGCCTGGATCATCCGCACCGTAGAGTTGCCGGTATCGCATACCAGCATCACCTGAGGATGGCGTTGATAACCAATGTTGTAATGCCGTTCAAGACCAACCCCAATATGAAGCACTAAATAGCCAATTTCATTCTCACTCAAGGTATAAGGCGTATGTTTACCCCAACTTGAAACCGCCGCCAGCGTGACATCGTAGGCCATAGGATAATGCTGTTTGATGTTCGTCAAAAGCGGATTTGGGATGTTGATTTGATACTTCACCCGGGTGATCATCGTTTTGATATGGGTGAGCAAGTCGGCCCGTAGCTGCTTGTCACCTTGAAGGTTGTAGTTGTAATACGAGTTGATATAGACAAGGATGTAATCCACCAACGCTTCTTCATCATCGGCATTAATCTTTGTTGGCTGCACTTCTTGTACACGCCGTGCGGCAATATTGACCCGCAAGTAGGCCTCTTCTGCCGCTGAAATCTCCTTACCCGCTGCCTTACGAAGTTCGCCGGCCAGCCACATGGACGCCTTACGCACCGCGTCATCGCCTTCATCCACCTCAAGATCCTGTAACGGATAACCGTCAATGATACGTCGCAACGCGACAGCACAATAAAAGATCAGGTATTGCTCGCCTTCGTCCGTCAACCGGAGGGTATATTGAGCAAGCAACGGATGAAGAAGCCCGGCAAAGGTAGCCACTTGCGGTTGATGAAGAATATTGTTATTCAACAACGGGTTTTCCGCATCCGACAGGTGCAATTGAAACAGCAGATCGGTCAAACAAGCGCGAATCGACATTTCTGAACCAAACAGCTTCATCCCATAACGCGGCTTGGTCTCAATGGTTAACTGATAACGTGCCAAGCGCTCTCTCACCTCAGCCATATCGTTTTGTAGCGTACCCCGGCTAACAAACCATTCATCGGCCAGATCCTCTAGCTTCATGGAGAAGGCTGAGGTCAAAAAACGCACCAGTAAATAATTTACCCGCTCCAGTGCACTGCGCGGCGTGGCAAGTTTTTTGCTTTCTTGATACTGCAAAGTATTGAACAGAGTTTGGTTATACACCTGTAGGCGATAACCTACTCCGCGGCCATGTACAAACTGAGCACCATAATTTTGCAAAATATCATTCAGCGCAGTGATATCTGCACGCACGGTTCGGGTCGACACAGCAAAACGCTTCGCCAACTCATTTTGTGGCAGTGTCTCGGACTGCAATGCATCAAACAGGTATGCCAAACGTGGATAGGGGAATCTCACCATTCTTTTCCCGTTGTTACGTGCCCGCCCGAACGCATCAAACGGGCAAAAAGTGACTTCACCGTTGGTAGGCGCACTATTTACGACGACTACCACGAGTAACCTGCTCCCTGCACACCAGATTTACCCCACCAGCTTTTGGGTCATCTCCAGCAGTTTCTTTACATCCTGTGGGCGTGTATGTCCGCTGGCAGAATCAATAATCGAGCTATAGATGTGCGGGATCACCTGTTTGACACCGGCGTTAAGTGCAATTTCAAGGATCGGTTCGTAGTTTTCCAGATCAATCCCGCCGGTAGGTTCCAGCATAAAGTCATGCTCAGCACAGGCTTTCGCCACATACTCATATTCTTCTTTATGTTTCATACCGCCCATCGGGAAATATTTTATCGAACTTCCCCCCATGTCCTTGAGCAAAGCAATTGCCGTTTCTACCGGTACGATCGCGTCTGCTGCATGAGAACTTAGCGGTCCAGTTGAGATTTTCACCCAGCCCACACGGCCAGTAGGCGATACCAAGCCATTGACCACGGTGTCATTTTGCCCCAACAAAGCACGACTGGTGCCAACACCGGTAAATACCTGGTTCACATGCTGCGGCTGCACATACTGGGAGATCAGGCTAACCATCGCCGACTGTTTCGGATCGCCAGCACCCAGGCCCACTGAGAGCGCGTTTTCGATCAACCGAGCATAATTCGACATATCCGTCAGCGCACTTTCAACGTCCGGGTAGTTTTTAGAGAGTACCCCTACCAGCACGTGTCCCTGTGCCGCTTCATAAATTTCCTGAGCATTCGCTTTCGAACCGGCCAATACATTCAGACAAACACGATCTTTGTAATAATTAGGCTTCAGCTTCATGCTTGTTACTCCGTAAACAGATTTTTAATACAGGTGAAAACCGTCATCAACTGCGGTTCGTTGACACTGCGGACATCCACCTCAATCTTGCCTTCATTGGCTTTATAGCCACGAAAATAGATAGCGATATCCCCCGTTTTCAGCCGCTTGACGATATCAACAGTCGACATACCCAGCACCGTTTCATCAAAGGTAATTTCTACCCGAGCGATATCACGCCCAGCACTGTCCCAAACGGTTTTAGCACTAATCCCCTTCAACGTATTAAGCTGGGTGATAAACGGCGTCATACGTTCAACCATCTGTGCACCTGTGGTTTTCTCAAGTGTCAGGTAGCTTTCAATGGCTTGTGTCAGACCGAGAATGCCCTCCTTGCCAACTTTCATTGCACGGCCAATGCCGTCGGTTTGCTTCTTGACCCATGCAACATATTGCTTCCTGCCAATCACCAGGCCACTGGTTGGCCCTTCGATCGCCTTAGCACCGCTGTAGATCACCAGGTCGGCCCCCATCTGGTAATAACACATCAGATCTTCTTCAGCGGCAGCATCGACAATGAGCGGTAAATTATGCTTGTGCGCCACTTCTGCCGCCTGCTCTACGGAGAGAATGCTTTTCTGCACACAATGGTGAGATTTCACATACAACACGGCGGCAGTTTGCGGTGTGATGCAGGCTTCGATCTGCTCAGGTGAGCATTCGTTGGCGTATCCCGCCTCCACGACCTTGCCACCGCCAAGGGCCACCATAGTGTCAACGGGTGCGCCGTAGTTGACGTTATGCCCACGCGGCAAAACGATTTCACGTGGTTCATTGACCGGTGCAGAATGCAGGTTGACCAGCAGATTGGCATTATCTTTGACGATCACCGCCGCTACCGATTGGGCAATGCCGGCAGAAGCACAGGAAACGACTACCGCATCCTCAACATTCAATAGACTGGCAATATAGGCCCCGGTCTTGTTGACCAGATCCTTGATTTCGAAATAATGATTCAGGCCGTCATCCACGGCATCGATCACCTGCTGGCGTGGCGTAGAGACGCCCAAAATGGTCATGCGACCAGAAGTATTGATAACCTGCTTTAAGTTATATTTCTCATAGACTGAAGACATGAGTGGCTTTTCCTTCATCGGTTAATAGGACTTCCCCTGCGACAACGGCAGCCAACGGCACCAGCCGCTGCTCACTGTTGACCGATTCCCCTTCAGAATCGGCAAACACCAATGGCCCTTTACGAAGCTCAAAAATGGTCAAGTCAGCATCAAAACCAGGCTTCAATTGCCCTTTGGTCGTCAGGCGTAATGCCGAGGCGGCATTCTCCGTGACACAACTAATCACCTGCGGCAGAGAGAGGCCAATGGTGAGGAATTTGGACATCACCGCAGCCAGGCTATGCACCGGGCCTGACATGCGGTTACGGCAGTAGATATCGGAACTGATGGTATGTGGGAAAATCCCCAGCGCAATCGCCTGCCGCGCAACATCAAAACTAAAACTGGCAGTACCGTGGCCCACATCAAGAAGAACGCCACGTTTCAGGGCTCGCTGAATTGACTCACGCAGCGTACCGGAAGGGGTCAGAATACGGTTCGGTTTGCCGTTATAGCAATGGGTAATGATATCACCTTGGGTCAGCAGATCGGCAATTTCGTCCAGATCCGGTGGATTATTACCAATATGCATCATCAAAGGCAGTTGCTGATTTTCCTGTTGGATCTCTTTCGCCAGTACCAGAGGTTTGGTGCCATTCTGGCCCACCACGCTGCTGCTCATTCGGGCCTTAATCCCAATGATAAAACCGGGCTTCCCGTCGATGGCTCTCTTGACCGCCTGTTTATTGATATCGCTCAGATCGGCCAGCTCATTTTGTCGCAACAGGCCAATACGCGAGATATTCAGGAAGGCAAAAACGTTGGTCTTGGCACTGCGCGTTAAGATGTAGAACTCATCAATATCATCGGTGCCCGTGCTGCCAGCATCCACAACCGAGGTCACGCCGCTGGCAACACCGACAAGATCCGGCTCATCGTGATAAATAGGTGAGGAGGGATAACAGTGTACATGAGCATCGATCCAACCGGCACTCAAGCAGCAGTTACCTGCCAGGTCCAGCTGTCTGCGAGTGCTTGCCTCGGCAGGCAGTTGACCTACCTTGGCGATTTTACCCGCCTTAATTGCCACATCGATCAGGCTGTCATCCACCATTCTGGCGCGCCGGATGATTAGGTCATACATACTTCACGACTCCTATTAGCCCCTAGGGAAACCTCCCGGGGGCTAAATCTTTATTAAGAAATAGCTACCGGGAAAATAGCCCCAAGTATCATTGCACCCAGGATCGCACCACCGGTGATCGGCTTGCCCCAGATATAAAATAGCAGCGCCCCCAGCAGAGAACCCACGCCGATAGGAATCGAGGCGGCCATCGCTGACAGGATAATCAGTGGCCCTAGGAAACGCCCTGAGGAGTTACCCGCCCCCATCATCACATCCGCACCATAGGTTGAGTTGCTCTGGTTGATGGTGAATTTACGCGCCAGGATAATCAGATAGCCAATCGCAAGGCCAATCACTAAACCAGTGAGCAACGATACAGCAAAGTTAGCCACCGGGAACACAACACCTGCACCGAGTAACATTGCCGGGATCCCAAGACCGACCCCTGTCTGGATCGCACCACCGATGTCCAGGATACCGACCAAAGAACCTTCGATGATACGGGCAAACAGAAAACTGGCACCGAATGCCGCCACTGCCCCGTAAACACCGGTGTCCATCCCAGCTCGCAGCATAGAAACGAAGGCAACTTCGTTAAATGCACCGATACCATACAGGTAATACATATGTGTCCCGGCGAATACACCGGATGAAAGCAGACCAACAAAAATCGGGAACGACCAGTCTGCATACCAGAAGCCTTTTTGGGTTTGTGTTTCCATCATTCAGCTCCTTATTTACCGCTCAGGGTGTTATGCAGGGCATCCAACCAGCCGGGAACGCCCAGCGTGAAGGACTCAAGAAGTTTCATATCAAAGCCACGGAAGAAGCCGCTCAGCACGAACAACAGCACAATGGCCGCCATCATGATCTTGGTGACTTTATTCCAACCGCTTTCCTCAACACCTTTACCTATGAGGATACCCAGCACCAGCCCCGGAACGGCGTTGCCCATAATCAATTGCGCCAGGCCACCAAAAATAGTTCCCCAAAAACCGGAGCGTTTCCCTGCTTCTATCGCCGCAAGCCAGAAGATGACCGGCATCACGGTGTTTACCAACAGGTTAGCCGCCGGCACCAACACTTTGATCGCCGTCACCTGCAGTGCGGCAGGAACGGCAGAAGCGGTGGTATTCAGGAAAGCGACAACAAACATGCCGATAATGCCGCAAGCGATAGCCATTTTTTTCGGATTGTGCAGCGTTTCAGCCAGGTTGCGGTTTTTGATCATCAGAGCCGCAGCGCCCCAGTTGGGGATAATGCGATGGTCCACATCCTGAGTGAAAGCACCGGCCGCCACGGAGGATGCCCAGGCGTTGAAGAAGAAGCCCAGCCCGAATGAGAAATGAGAAGCGGGATCGCCTTCGCAAGAATTCAGCTCCCCCAACGTACGGAAAGCCCCCATCCCCTGTATCGTCGGGGCATGAAACATACGTGCGGCCCCGGCCCCCACGCCAATACCAACCAACCCACCGATAATAATCGACTTAAATAAGATGATTAAAAACATCAGTACATCCCTCTTATACCCTGTCGATTTCAAGTTACAGCGAATAACGCTGTGACTTAAAGGCGATGGGGATAACGTTTTTATTGCGTGGCGAAAACCACCTTCCCTATATTGATGATCGTCACGTTGACAGTTATTTCCAAAGAGACGACATAGCTTTTTCTTTCACGTGGTAGAAAGAAGAAGATAAATTTTTCTTTGGTGATTTTCTCTTCTGCTTTTAATATTTTCACGTCCTGAGGTTCAATGCGCAGCAGAATATTAGCGGTGGATTTTAAAACCGTGCCCTGCACGTTCGCCAATGCGCTCGCAAAAGCCTTTGCTTTACTGTCACCGTTACCTTCCACCTTTACCGATGTCGTGTAATGTTCTTTCATTAAGGGTTACCGTGTTTTTTGATATAGGCTTCAACCAGGCGTTGGCCTAACTCCTCTTTATCCATAAAACCAAAGCCTAATACGTTATAACCTTCATTAATTGCCGTAACGCCCTCTTCAATAGAACGCATACCATATTTAGCTTTATAACCATATTTGGTCTGTGCGGTAATTGCACCAGCCCCCCCACTGCCACAAAATGAAATACCGAGCTGCGCGTTTTCCGTTTTCATCACATCGCCCAGCTTCATATCAGCAGCCATACCCGGAATAACTATCGCCTTGCCACCAGCACTTTCAATACCTTGGCCGACTTTCTGGCCTTTACCCAAACGATCGCCGATCACAACAGTAATTTGTCCCATGGTGTTTTCTCCTGATTATATTTGCGTTACGCAATACTATTGATGGTTATCTTTAGCCACTTCAAAATGAACAGAAAGCAGGTAAGCCTCTTCAATGGGAAGCGTAGGCAGTTTATTTATCACTTGCTTTGCCAGTTGCATGGATTCAGCCGATATTTCGTCGAACAGCGACTTATCCACTTCAGGTAACGCTTCACCAGTTATCGAACGCAATACCATAGCGCGAATATGTGATTCCAACATTTGTTGTTGAACAGCATTAGTGTAAATATTTCTTGCATTCAACATTACGGTAATATCTTCCAGCACCTGTTCAGTTTTGACTGTCTCCTCACCAATATCAGCCTGTTCATCTTTATTTAACGAAATCGTTCCTTCATTCACTTTTCAGTCACCTCTGGATCTGGGCATGTCTCTGTTAACAGTAAAGTACGCCATATTCTTTCTTTGAATAATTCAGGTGGCAAACACCGCTGACACAAGACAAATTAAAGTATGCCGAGTATCTTTTTAACCGCTTTCTTTGATGCCTTTACCCTAACCTTTAAGGCATTTCTTGTGTAGACCGTTTTTTTCCAGTTCAAACTGGAAATTCAGTGACGGCAAGGGATCTGTTTCGCAAAACTGATATAAGCCAAGACGCTTGTCGAACCTATCGGTCAACAGATGAGGTAATCGGCTGTATCTCTTAATTTTCTATGGTAGCGCGCAGATCATCAAGATCGTGAGAAGAACATGGCGGTAAATGATAACGCAGAGACAGAGATCTTGGGCCAAGCCTAGAAGGGCTGGGGTCATGAGCCTAGGCTGTGTCCCTTAACTGTCCGTGGTGCCACCGCAGCCCCAAAAGCCCATTATCAAGGCGGAGGGTGAAGGGCAGAGCGGCCTTCCGTTCAAGCCCGACAACACGGAGAATGGGCTTTTGGGGCGCGGCCCTACAGGCTGACGCCATTGGCGTGCATTGCTGCGTTGTTCGCCGCTTATTGGGGCCACCCAACCTCGCGGCTCACGCCTTGCTCTGCGCGCAAATGACCACCAGCGGCACTCGCGTACAGTTAAGGGACACAGCCTAGATTACCGTGTTGTTTGCGCATAAAGGACACGGCATCGTTCCCGATCTCGACTAGTACCTATCACAACAAAATCGATTTTTCACTTGCAAACCTACCTTCTGATAGGTAAGTTTAAAGCAAAACGATTAACCACAGGACAAAGGAAGGATGCATGGCATCGTTGGGCTTTATCGCAGAGATCACTCTGGAAACGTAAGGATGTAGTATGTGTGCACGCCATACTTCAAGTTGTTTGGATATTGACAGCGCTTTGTCACTCCAGCCACACAGTGGGCAATGCTCCTGGGGTTTCCAGTACCTATCGCCTACAAACAACTCGAATTATTTTGTGTATTTTTAGCATTATTAAACTCAAAAAAATCAGCAAAAAAATAGGCTTATACCTATCAATATTTAATTGAATTAATTACTTCAGGTAAAATTTAATGCACATTAAAAAAAATAATTTCCGTTTAATTGTGGCCGAGAGAAATGCCAACTCATTTAATTCCATCGTGCTTCTTCGATGGGCTCTTATTGTCGTTTTCGTCTGGTTTGGAGGAATGAAGTTCACTCATTACGAGGCCTTAGGCATAGCACCATTTATTGAAAACAGCATATTTATTGGGTGGTTACATACATTTTTTGGCATTCAAGGTGCAAGTTATGTCATAGGCATATTAGAACTTCTCACAGCAGCTTCTCTTATTATCGGCTCTTTTAGTCCCATTTTTTCCGCATTAGGGGGCATTATGTCCTCGATGACTTACTTAATTACTATTACATTTTTCTTTAGCACTCCGGGCGTTGCAGAAGAGACCGCAGGCGGGTTTCCTGCAATATCCGCTATGCCTGGACAATTCCTTCTTAAAGATATTGTTTTACTCGCTGCATCATTATGCATCCTTAAAGCCTCAATAACGACTTCAGATAATTAAACGCAATACTAAATAGCTGCATGTAATGGTGCTACAGGTGGGGATGAGGCAGGTTAGTTGAGTGCATGGATGTACGATACGAGCCACTAGGGAGGGTTTACAGCGTGTCGGTGTTCCTCATCATTCCCACCTGCCAGAAGCGTGATGTGTAGCGGTATTAAGCACACCAATTTAGGCCGTTTACCTTAGCTGCGTTCAAATCTGCTCCCAGCTCATTGGCAACTTGGTGGCCGCTCACATGCAACTTGAAGTAACTTGGGTATAGTTACACACGGGGTGCGCTTCAGAAATGGGGCTATCTCAATAACCTGATAAATCCACTCTTGCACCATTACCTATCAGTAGGTAAAGTTCATTGACATAGCGGAATATACAGCTCTAGTACGTTCTTTCGATGAAAACTGAGTCGTACTGCTGCTCAACGAATAGGCCAAGTTAAGCACTCACACCGCGATAACTCGAAGGACAACGATTACATCAGCAAATGGCTGAGACAGTCGTGTACTCACCATATATGTTGATGGTGTGCACAACTTCAGCACAACTAACAATATGAAATTACTGAGGTACCCCGGTGTTGGAAGAAAAGAACATGTCAACTCATGACAGCCTCATTGCAGTTACAGATACGTTGATCCAAGAAAATGGCTATCAGGGATTCAGCTATGCTGACCTTGCTAAACACTTGGGTATCCGCAAAGCCAGCATCCATTATCATTTCCAGACCAAAACAGACTTAGGTATCGCCTATTGTGAGTACAAAGAGACCGATCTCCTAAAGTTAGAGACAGCGTTGTTGCAACGCCCTGCAGGTAAAGCCCGCTTAAAGGGTTATATTGATGCCTTTTTACGATATGCGGAGCGCGGACAGATGTGCGGTGTCCATGCCATGCTCTCTGACAGCAATCTGTTTGCTCCCCCTTTGTTGAAAGCGGTCAACCAGTTGGCACAAACCGACCTGCGTATCCTCACTTCAGTGCTGGCATCTGGCCGAGAAAGTGGTGAACTGCTTTTCAATGGCACGCCGGCAGATATTGCGATTATCATCTCCAGTGCCATCAAAGGTGCCCTGATGCTCAACCGAATCCCGCCGCACGATGCCTGTAACCGCACTATGTCAGCTATCCTGAAGCTTCTTACCCAACCCTAATTATCCGTCCTATTAAAGGGAGCAAAAAAATATCACGGCAAACCGTTTCTAGTCCGTACCCCCGTAGAAAAAACTTCGTGACCGAGATCTCTTCCTTTTCCCGCATTAACAGCCTACTATCAATAGGACAAACCAACATTTCCAACACCCCCGCTCCCATTGGCGCGGGGGTGTTGCTTTGTGTTGTTTTCCCGAATTTATAGGCGCAGATAAGGGCGCCCTTTGATTGGACTGGAGAGTGGAATGACCAAACCAACCATTACCATTAATGAGCTGGATGCGGAACGTCTGGATGCGCTACTGGCACAGCCAGCTTTTGCCAATACTGACGTCGCGGCCGCATTGAACGCTGAACTGGATCGCGCAGATATCGTACCACCAGCGCAAATCCCCGCACACGTTGTCACCATGAACAGCCGTGTACGTTTCCGCGATCTGCATACTTCGGAAGAACATGTAAGGACGCTGGTTTACCCGGCTTCGTTGACCGACAGTAATGAACAACTGTCTGTGATGGCTCCCTTAGGCGCTGCGCTATTAGGTATGCACGTAGGTAAACAGATCAATTG
Source organism: Serratia sp. UGAL515B_01 (assembly GCF_033095805.1). NCBI lineage: Bacteria > Pseudomonadati > Pseudomonadota > Gammaproteobacteria > Enterobacterales > Yersiniaceae > Serratia > Serratia sp. UGAL515B_01. Next base: position 3,415,524 of record NZ_CP109901.1, read on the forward strand.
GCGTTTACCCAATGGTGAAGAAGCTCGGATTGAAGTACTGGAACTACTGTATCAGCCGGAAGCTGCGGGCGAGTATCACCGCTAAATGATACTGGGCGGCGACTATGCTCCGCCCTTTTATACTCCACCGATGGTATTTAAAGTACAGCGGCGTTGGCTACCTTCACTCACCCCAGGATCTTACTTGAGTAAGCTCCTGGGGGTTAAGAAACCTTCTCCCTCGGGTTCACCTTACCGGCAGCGCAAGCGCTGTTCAAATCTGCTCGGCAGATTTATCGTTCACTTACCGCCTAGCTACCGTTTAAATGAACTTGGCTGTATCGGGATTTTTGATTTGGCGCTACCGCCCCGACGATTAACGGAATTTCTTATGATTGGTATCGCGCGTTTGCTTAAATTCTCGTGCTAGTTTGCGCGCATCCTCCAACTTACCCTGATTAGCCAACTCCATTGACAGATCGATTTGGCCAATCAGCGTGTTAATACCTTTGCGAAATTCCTGCATCTCAGGGCCATCAGGCGCTTTATTTTTCAGCTTCGGTGGCGTACCTTTCATGGAATCAGTAGCAGCATCACGCATATTTTGCAGGCTTTGCTTGAAAGTATCGACCGAGTTAGTTTTCAGCACAGTTTTGTAATTAGCCGAGAGCCTATCCATATCATCAGCTAAATCTGCTGCTATCGCCCATGAACTGGCACCCAGCAGTGTCAGCATGGCGAGTACTTTTAATGTTTTTCTCATGTTTACCTTCCAGTTGTTGTTTTAGTTAACCCACAGTAACCATAGAAATATAATGTAAAACTGAAACGGAGAGTTTCAAAAGCGGATAAAAAAGAAGATATGTTATGCGAAAACGCTTAGGAGACTGTTACTGGTGGCAAAGACGCGGTTAAATATCACCGCCTTGCCTGAGCGGTGATATTTTCAGCAGTGGATTCACTGACCAGCAATTTTCATTTCTGGCAGCAAAACAGAACCACATTGAATATTACTACGCGTTTCAATATCGCTACCGATGCTAACAATATTACGCAACATATCTTTCAGATTGCCGGCGATAGTGATCTCGCTGACTGGGTACTGGATCTCTCCATTTTCCACCCAAAAACCCGCAGCACCGCGCGAATAATCGCCAGTAATACCGCTGACTCCCTGCCCCATCAGCTCAGTTACCACCAGACCCGTTCCCATCTGTTTCAGCATAGCGGCAAAATCATTCCCTTGGCCCGCAATACGCCAGTTGTGGATCCCCCCCGCATGCCCAGTACTGTGCAGCCCCAGTTTACGCGCCGCATAGCTGGTCAATAACCAAGTCTGCAACACACCGTCTTTCACAATGTCGCGACGTTGTGTCCGTACGCCTTCGCTATCAAATGGCGTGGAGGCTAACCCTTTCAACAAGTGCGGGTGTTCTTCAATCGTCAGCCATTCAGGCAGGATCTGTTTGCCTAAAGAGTCCAGCAGGAAGGTGGATCTACGGTAGACACTGCTACCACTGATAGCCCCGACCAAGTGGCCAAACAATCCAGTTGCCACCTCTGATGAGAACAACACAGGTGCCTTCATGGTAGAAAGCTTGCGTGGGGAGAGACGCGCCAGCACGCGACGTGCACATTCTTGACCAACCCACTCAGGACTTGCCAAGTCTTCCATCGCGCGCCCTACGGTGTAAGCGTAATCCCGTTCCATCTCGCCAGCATGCTCAGCGATGACACAGCTTGAGAGCGAATGGCGGCTGGAACAATAACTTTGCAGCATACCGTGGCTGTTACCAAACACCTTGATGCCATAATGGCTATTGAAGCTGCCACCTTCCGTATTGGTAATACGACTGTCCGCCGCCAAAGAAACCTGCTCGGCACGAGCAGCCAACTCAATCGCCCTTTCAGCATCGAGTTCTGTAGGGTGGAACAAATCAAGGTCAGGCGCTTCAAACGCCAGTAAATCTTTTTCTGCTGGGCCAGCATGAGGGTCTGGCGAAGTAAACCGAGCGATATCCAGCGCAGCCTGCACAGTACGAGAGATCGCGTCCGGACTCAAATCGGTAGAAGAGGCACTGCCCTTGCGCTGTTGATAATAAACAGTGATACCTAACGCACCATCACTGTTGAATTCGACGTTCTCCACCTCACCAAAACGGGTACTGACACTGATACCGGTGGTTTTAGTAACGGCAACTTCTGCCCCATCTGAACCAGCTCGCGCCAGTTCTAAAGCCTGCGAAACAGCTTGCTCCAGCGCCTTGCGCTGTTCTGCAACTTGCGTGATTACTTTCATCAATCTGCCATAATTAATCAGAAAATCGTTGAGAAAAGTCCCGTGGCGGCATGGTGTTAAGCGAGAACATAGCCACAGCCCAAGACACAGCCTAATAGATTTTTGAGTCTAACAGGAAGCGCGTGAAATTTCGCATAAAGCCGTCAACCTGTTAGGATTAGCCTCTTTTTAACGGAGCCTACTATGACCAAACAACCCGAAGACTGGCTCGACGATGTCCCGCAGAACGAAGACGAGGACGATGACGAGATTATCTGGGTCAGTAAAAGTGAGATAAAACGTGATGCCGAAGCGTTGAAAGACCTGGGAACCGAACTGGTTGAACTAGGTAAAAACGCACTGGAACGTATTCCGTTGGATGAAGATTTGCGCACCGCTATTGAGCTGGCGCAGAAGATCAAAAAAGAAGGCCGCCGTCGCCAGATACAGTTGATCGGAAAAATGCTACGGGCTCGCGACGTGGAACCGATTCAGACCGCACTCGACAAGCTGAAGAACCGTCACAACCAGCAGGTCTCGCTGTTCCACAAATTGGAAGCGCTACGCGATCGCCTGGTAGAGGAAGGTGATGATGCTATCCCCTCGGTGCTCGACCTCTATCCAGAGGCCGATCGTCAGCAATTAAGGGCTCTGGTACGTAACGCGCAAAAAGAGAAGGCCGCTAACAAGCCACCAAAATCCTTCCGCCAAATCTTTCAGTACCTACGCGATCTGGCAGAGGCACAACAGTGATCGCTAGCCGCATCACAGGGGATCTTCCCTGTGATGCACCACTTTACCGCTTATTTCACGGATCTTGAACCGCAGCTTGCCTTCCAGTTCTTCTTCAGCTTCTTCAAACAACAGAATAAGGGTACCAAAATGCCGTTTGTCACGCGCATTGAGGTTGATAAACTCAATCTCGACAGGCAGGCTGATACCGCCAGTCACCACGTCCCACAACGCGTCCAGATTGGCACCAAACTCCTCACCCAGCTCGAACTGGTCAGCAAAGCGGCGATAGAACATGGTTAAGTCTGGTATCTGATTAAAATCGAACTCTATCTTCGCCATCAACTTACTCCATCCGAATGAAGTTTTTATAATGGTCGCGTGTGACAAAAATCAGACCGTCATCAGAATACAGCAACCGATCAGCACCACGACGGCCGCATTGGTAGTTGATGTCCGCCTCGCGCCATATTCGGTTGTTCGCCATCGGTAAACGCCCTTCACGGTTTGAAAAACGGTCGCCGCCAATCGCCTTACCCGGCAAAACCTGACACAAATTACCGTCTTGCGCGTTCCAACCCCGCTCACGTGCCTTCTTTTTCGTGATGTAGTAGTCGGGTAACCGCTGGTTCTGTCGCAGATAGCTGACGACCCGCTTCTGCTCAGTGAGCTTATCAATACTCTCTGCTGGCGCAGATACCTGGGGAATAATACGTTCATCATTCCCATACAGCATGCTGAAACCGGCCACAATAGCAGCAATCAACATCGCGACAAGCGTACGTCTGTTCATACCATCCCTGACTCTATAGCAAAAAATAATAAATCTGAGGTAAATAGGCTGTGTACTTTAATTCCACGCGAGCACCGCTGGTAGTAAAGAGAAACCGCCTAGCCTCAATGTCGAGCATCATCCCCGGTAGAAGTACAATATCAGGCAATCAGCGCATGACGATAGAGATGCAGCATTTCCGCCAAACGCTTTACCGGTTCTGTGACGCTGCGCGGTGCGCTGTTCTCTACCAGTTTCTGCTGGTATTCGTTCATCTCTTTCAGCAAACGGTCGAAATAGTAGGCTCGCTTCACATCGTTCCTCGCCGAGACCACATGATCGGCCGTGCCTCTAATTTTCTTGTGAAAAACTGACAGCTCCTCTCTCTCCGGGATCTCTGCCATTTGCATCCGCTGATGAGCAATGATCAAATTGAGCGCCAACCGATATTTGGCGATATCATTTGGGAACATCATCAATAGCTGATTCAAACGCTGGTATAACGCAGGCAGATGATTTTCGCGGCGGCGGGCGGCTTTGGTAGTCAACGCCGATACGGCACTGCTGACCAATTGATTCATCAACGTGCGTCCCGTGCGTTCGCGCGAAGTATCACGGATCAGGAACAAGACGATCATAGCGACAAAACTACCGATAATTTGACCAAGAGCGCTGTCGAGAAAAGAAGTAACGTGGAAACTCATCGGGTTGCTCAACACAATGATATTGAGGGTACTCACCAGCGTGCCAAATGAACCCAGACGCCGTTTCTGCACTTCGATACCGACAATGAATGCAAAAATGCCCAAACTCAGACACAACAAGAAGATACTTTGCTGGGTCGCTGGCAGGATAAACATGTAGAACAGTGCTCCTAAAGGAAGCGCCACCAGCACACTTAACTGGAAGTCGAGCGCCATCCTTTTCGGATTCGGTGTGCGCATCGCCAGTGCAGTAACAACGGCGATCATGATCATAAAGCCACTGCCCGAGGTCCAACCCGTCCACAGCCAGAACAAACAACCAACGGATGTCGCAACCCAGGCGCGTAACCCATTAATCATCGCATGGTGGCCCTCAGCCGATGGCTGCCTCACCACCACCTCTCCGGCAAGTATCTCGTTTTCAACCCCATTGATACTACTGTTGGTATGTATCCCTTTTGCCAACAGCAGGTAACGCGTTGCTGAGCCGATCCAACTGGTGACCGTAGGCAACGTTTCCTCGGTGGGATTGATAGCCAGCAACTGACGCACCTGTTTCAGGTGCTTACGGATCTCCGCAGGGGTCTCCGCCGGAACCATCAGCAACTCGCGGATATTCTCCTTCACCGCATCAGGGTGATTGAGCAAAATCAGGTAAGTTTCACAAGCCTGGGTAATCAGTGAAAGAGAGAGCGTATGCAATGCCAGCATACGGCTGCTAACTCGCTGCCAACGTGAAGATTCAAGCATCAGATTGCTGCGCATACCATTCAGCGCAGTGGTGCTTTTCACTAAATCTCCCCAGGTGCGATCAATATCATCTTTTTCCGCGTTGCTGATACACTTCTGCATCAGTTTGTATTGCTTGACCAACAATTCATCCACTATGCGATCGATATCTTGCTTGATTGAACGGGGAGAAAACAGCAGGTCAGCCAATACCGCACTGGCAATACCGAGCACAATCTCACTACAGCGTTCTATGGCAAATTGCGGTGCCGCAAGCAACGTGTTGGGAGACGATGCCGACGTCACAATGATAATCAGCGCCGTATAGCCCGCTAAACCCCAAGCGTAAGAGTTTTCGATCTTTACCAACGAGGAAATCCAGGTACAGACCCCCAACCAGATACAACAGAGCATCAGCATCACTACCGGTGTTCGTGCACACATAACAATAACCAGTAAACCGACAAAACAGCCTACAAACGTACCGAGAATACGCAGCCAAGCACGATAACGGATAGCACCTGAAAACGGTTCGCCTCCGGCAGCAAAAGCGGGGCCGGCAACCACAATAGCCGCGGTCACTACTGACCAACGCGGGGTTTCCAGGTGAAGGTGAAAACCGACAAACAGTGCGAAAACAATCGCAAAACTAAGCTTGAAGGCGAACCTCAGGCGGATAAAGGTTGGGTTTTTCATTAACCGAACTCACGTAACCGATGCATTAGTTTGCTAAACGGTGAACCGCTGGCGGCATTGCGATCATTATTACCGGTGATAACCACGGTCGCCGTGGTGCCCGCTGGGTAGGGGTGTTGCTGGTCCAGCTCGTCCAGAATGATTTTTACTGGCACACGCTGCGCCAAACGCACCCATTCCAGATTGCTGTCGATGGATGCCAACCCCTTATTATTAACGGAGCTACTGTTGTTATTCACCGCTGCGGCCAGGCTGTCGACGGTACCGTACATGATGCGGTTGCTACCCAGGGGGGTGATCTCCACTCGGTCACCCTTCTTCACCCCACTAAGTTTGGTTTCTTCCATATAGGCGGTGATATAGAAGGTGTTTTTCTTCACCAATGCCACCACAGTGGAACCCCGGTTGATAAATTCCCCCGCATGAACATTCAGGTTGGTCACCCAGCCATCCGCAGGTGCGCGAACCGTGGTGCGTTCTAGATCAAGTTTGGCTAAATCACGGACAGCAATCGCTTTCGCTAACTGTTGCTCTACGGTTTGCAGCACGTTACTGGACTGGTCGATCTCCTCCTGAGACATTGCTTTTATCCCAAGATGTACACGGCGTCCCGCCTCACGCTGTTTCTCTGCTACTAATGCCTGGTAATAGGAGACATCCGCGTTAGCCTCCGCTAATGCCTGCTGATAGCGTGTAGGGTCGATCACAAACAAGATCTGTCCCTTTTTCACCAGTTGGTTGTCCGTGACCGGTACATCTTGCAGCAGGCCGCTGACGTCCGAGGCGATCGCTACAATATCGGCGCTAAATTTGGCATCACGAGTCCACGGCGACTCGGTATAAAACACCCAAGCCTTGAATACAGCCATAGCCGCCAGCAAGACCAGGATCAACGTGATCGCAATTCGGATTATTTTCAATGAAAAAGTTTTCACGGTGACCTCAGACAAAAAGAGATGAAACCAGATAAAACAAACAGCAATACAGCGCGGTATTGAACAACGCCGGATGCCAGACAAAATCGTAAATACCGGTGGGTTGCAGCAGGCGGCGTATAATAAAAAACAGTGCCAGCGACACCAATAACTCAAAAAATACCGGTGGGAAAGACATCCCAAAGATGACCATGACCGGAAGCAAACTCATCGTTTTTTCCTTAATTCTTTACTGCACCGGGACAGCGCCCTTTTTATCTCACATTTTGTTTACATTATAACGAACAGAGGGCCAAACGTTATCACACAGCCTAGGTTGCGTTCCTTAAACTGACCAAGGTACCTTCTCCCCCCAAAGTCCGCCTTCAGGGTACATGGCCCAGCGCTAAAGTGATAAGAGTGGGTCGGCGTTCGCTTCCTAACCGCACAAAAAACAGGCTTTTGGAGCACGAGCCGAAAAGCCGGGGCCATTTTAAGCACTTTTCCATGTTTCTCGCCGCTTTTTCGCCCCACTAAACCGCGAAGCTGCACTTTGCCCCGCGCTAAAATAACCGCTCATAACGTTCACATACCGTTTTGGAGGACAGCCTATTATCTGGGTTTCGAACCGGAAAAAGAGGTAAACTCTGAACATACGGTCGTAAAAGGGAATACATAGGTTATCGTTGGGAACGTTAGGTCAACGGCAGTATGCGTGACATCGTTGCCCTTAGCGTTTATCCCTCCCTTTCAAATACAGAGGGATGGCTACCTTACTCTGTCAGTCCGTGGGCACCACCTCTTTCTGGACTACAGCAAACAACGCCGTGACGCGAAAGGCGAAGGATACGCCCGGCAGCATTATATTAGCCTGCTTACTATAAACTCATCTACAATTTGTGATCTAAATCACTTTTAAGCCAGAGTGAATAATGGAAAGACTAAAGAGGATGTCTGTGTTTGCCAAAGTTATCGAAGGTGGTTCATTTACTGCAGCAGCACGCCAACTCAACATGAGCGTTTCTTCCATCAGCCAGACAGTGGCCAAACTGGAAAATGACCTGCAGGTGAAACTCCTTAACCGCAGCACACGTAGCATCGGCCTGACCGAGGCAGGTAAAATCTATTACCAGGGCTGCCGACGCATGTTGCAAGAAGCCACTGAAGTTCATGAGCAACTATACGCACTGAACAACACACCAATCGGTACGCTGCGTATCGGCAGCTCCTCTACCATGGCGCAGAATGTGCTAGCAACAATGGCTGTTGAAATGCTGCAAGAACATCCGGGTCTGACGGTAAATCTCGTGACAGGTGTTCCGGCACCAGACCTGATTGCGGACGGATTGGACCTCGTTATCCGTACTGGCACATTGCAGGATTCTAGCCTGTTTTCCAAACGCCTAGGATCAATGCCGATGGTGGTCTGTGCCGCCAAGCGCTACCTTGCTTTGCACGGTACGCCACAAAAACCCAGCGATATGGCAAATTCTTCCTGGTTGGAATATAGCGTAAGGCCAGACAGTGAGTTTGAGTTGATGACGCCAGAAGGTATCACCACGCATATTTCCCCGCAGGGACGCTTTGTAACTAATGACTCTCAGACTCTGATCCACTTGCTGAAGGCCGGTGCCGGAATTGCCCATACGCCGTTAATGTGGGTGATTGAAGAAATAAAACGAGGAGAAATAGAGATCCTGTTCACGCACTACTACTCTGAACCACGCCCAATCTACGCCCTCTACACCAAAAAGGATAAGCTGCCGCTGAAGGTTCAGGTGTGTATTAACTACCTGATAGAATACTTCAAACGTGTGGCGGAAGTTTATCAAGGTTACCGCTAGTGCCTAAATAGCAGAGCGTAATGGTGCTACAGGTGGGGGTGATCCGTTGAGTGCCTAGATGCGCGATACCAGCCACCAGGGAAGAGTTCACGGCGTGTAGGCGTTCCTTATCATTCCCACCAGCCGGAAGCGTTATGTGTAGGCGGTGTCCCTTAACTGTCCGTGGTGCCGTCGCAGCCCCAAAAGCCCATTATCAAGGCAGAAGGTGAAGGGCTGAGTACGGTCGTCTGTTCAAGCCCGACAACACAGAGAATTGTCTTTGGGGCGTGACATAACGTAAGTGTTTTCTTTCCGTTGATGTTAGTTCTCTGCTCAGCTGTATTATCCTTCATCAACTGGGTAGTTGTGCGGGGAATGAACGAGCAACTGGACGTAAAAACCATACCATAACTAATTTCAAGAATATCCTGCCAGCATAACGCAAACACTTTTCTGACAAGGCTTTCCTTCGCTTGCTTCTACCCCGAAGAGTGTGATTAATTAATTCGACAAGGAGACCTGCACTGGCTCGTCAAATTGCAATCACCCACCAATAACAAGATCTCAGCACAACATTTAATGACAGGAACCGCCATGGAAAGAATTACCCGCACGCATGTGGTTTATGCCATGTCGAGTGATAATGCCCCTGTGGCCAGCGTTGCCAGTGGCAGCGACGTTTGTTTTGAAACCTGCGACTGCTTTGAAGACCAGATCGCCTCTGAACAAGCCGTATTTACTGAGCTGAATTGGAACAAAATCAATCCAGCGACCGGCCCAGTGTACGTGCAGGATGCCATTCCCGGCGACGTGTTACGGGTAGAAATCAAGCGTATTACACCCCGCTGCAATCAGGCAGTTATGGTTACCGCACCAGGTCTTGGTGTAATAGGCGATGAATTACAACAGCCGCAGATCCGTACCGTACCTCTGGAAGATGGCTTCGCATTACTGCCTGGCGGTATTCGTTGGCCATTAAAACCGATGATCGGTGTCATCGGGGTTGCGCCCGCCGGGATAGCGGTCCCCTGCGGTACACCAGATGCCCACGGCGGCAATATGGATTGTAAAATTATCACCGAAGGCAGCACGCTATGGTTACCGGTTAACGTGCCCGGTGCATTGTTTGCTCTTGGCGATCTCCATGCTGCAATGGGCGATGGCGAGGTCTCCGTATGCGGGTTGGAGATCCCTGGCGAAGTGGTAGTAAAACTGACCGTAGTAAAAAACCGAGCACTACCTACCCCAATGATCAGCACCGAAGACACCTTGTACACACTGGCCTCCGCCAAAACACTGGATGAAGCCGCCAAACTGGCCACACGCAATATGGCGCACTTTGTAGCGGATTACAGCCATGTTTCGCTGGCCGATGCCATTAATCTGATGAGCATTACTGGCGATCTGCAAATCTGCCAAGTGGTCGATCCGCTGAAAACCTGCCGCTTCGCGCTACCTCGTAGCGTTGCTGCACAGTTAAACATTCAGTTGGACTAAAGGCCAAAAGAGGGGTCAAGTATTCAATGTGTTGCTCCGCAATAAAAATAGCACCCATGCTCTATGTTCTCTTCAGGTATTCAGGCTGGTTTTAAACACCCTTTTGTATACGCCAGACTATGTAGCAATACACTCATTGAATACATGACCAAAAGATGTCTGTAGAACAATTTGGTTATAAGCAGGAACTGCATCGCACGCTGATGCTGAAAGATCTGGTGATTTACAGCATGACCTTTAATGGTGCCAATCGCCCTCTTTGGCGCATTCGGCTATATGTGGGAAAGTGCCCAAGGCACGGTGGCATCGATAACCTAAGCCGTTTAGTGAATTTCGGTGCGTTGATAGGCTTCCTGATCCTGCATTTGTCGGTAATTAAACGTTATTCGTCAGAAATCCACTGCCTAGGTGCGAAACTTGTTGTTCCGGCTGGTTAGTCTGGCCATGTCGGTTTCATATTGTACGAAATGGATATTGAAGCCAAAACTCCCGGCCTGAGTTGGTTGGCATTAGGCATAGTGTATTATTTTATTCTGCGTGCTGTACTCAAGAGAAAACCACTACTGATTTATAAGGTTAGGTTAATATTGCTCATTCAGCCCCTGAAATCAGGGGCTGAAGTTAGGGTATTTTGATACCACATCCCTAAAATTTTAATGGCATCACTCTGACTTATCTCTAACGAAAATATATTTATCACCCCAAATGGTTTTAAATTTTTGGCTGGTGAATATATATGGCCGTCAATTAAAGCTAAAACTATTTCAACAACCCTAATTGCTTCATAAAAGTATAATCATCATAGAACAACCATTCTTCGTCCATTGTCCCTTTTTCATTCCATCGGGCAATTGTCGCCATTTCTATTTCAAAACGCTTATCGGTCGGTTGAATAATTGTCCCATCAGACAACACCATAGGCTTAGTAAACGTCCCACGCCAAACTCCAGTCACTGCAGTATAATCGCCTTGACCAATACGCACATGGTGAATCGGGTTTTCGGTATCAGGCGCAAATGCGAAGATTTTTTTAGATTTTTCAATATGTTCTTTTAAACCATGGGTAACAGAACCATCAGGGTAATGTACAATGATATCTTCAGCGTGGCTTTTATGCATATCCCCCCACTTCTGATGACTATAAACATTAAAATCCAAATCATCGAAATTTCGCAGGTTTCTTTCTACCTTTTCCCTCTCCTTCTTAAATTCATCTAAATTTTTATTGATTCTTTTATCAGCATTAACATCCGATGTTGCAGAAAAATCATCAGGCTTATTTTCCGCAGAAAACACAGGAAAGTTGATAACTAATGAAGAAATAATCATTAACTTCAGTAAATTATTAGTTTTAATCATGATAACCCCAAATGTATATAAAAAGATACAACACATTGTTTCGTGTTGATTTAAGAATTTTATTCTATTAGTGAGATTGGGTTAACCAAATTAAATCAACAATGTTTTTCATATAAACTGAAAAAGAAAAATGAATTAAATTTGTAAAAAATATGCTTTACAATGTTAAAGCAACAATGATTTTTTATGCGGTTCAGCAGAATACAAAAGGGATGGTTTTACAAAAATTAATTTAATTCATGTAGTTAGCGTCAGATTTTTTATTCAACATGTTGAGTAATCACTGTACCGGTAAGGAGCTTATACTGCACTGCTTCCTCGGCATAGCTACCCAATCATCGTGGGTTATCGCTCTTTGCAGGCTTCACTATGTCGATAGTGATTTTCAACACTCTTGCGGTATCACGAACACCAGAACCGTTGAACGCCAGTTGAACACTCTGTTCGCCCTTTAGCACAACAAGTTCATTAGCTTTATGGTTTCAGTGAGCTAAAACAAACGATAGCAATCACGCCTTACGTAGAGCTAGGCTGTATCCCTCAATTGCACGCGAGCGCCGCTGGCAGTAATTTGCGCACAGAGCAAGGTGTGAGGTTTGGTGGGCCAAATAAGCGGCGAACAACGCAGCAATGTACGCCAATTGCCCCAGCCAGAAGGGGCGCGCCCCAGATGCCCGTTCTCTGTGTTGTCGGGCTTGAACAGGGGGGGTAACCCTGCCCTTCACCCTCCGCCTTGATAACGGGCTTTTAGGGCTGCGACGGCACTACCTGATCTTACCCAGCAATTGAGGAGCACAACCTAAATGGGTGTTCTTAATACCGCAACACATCACGCTTCTGGCAGGTGGCAATGATGAGGTACCGACACGCCGAACCCCCATTACTGGGGGTTCGTATCGCGCATACATCCGTTCAACGGTCAACTAACCTGCATCGCTCACACCTGTAGCACTATTACGCACTAATGAAATGGACATCTCCCCATAATCGGCTTCAATGAGCCATGCTGTCAGTGTGGGCCAACAGCAGAATAAAGAGGTGTCCAATGGAACAAATTATCGGAATCGATCTGGCAAAGCGAGTTTTTCAGGTTCATATCGTTTCTCTACAGGGTGAAAAGAAAGCCAACAAAATGCTCACCCGTGAGAAACTGAAGGCTTTTATCGCCCAACAGCCCTCGTCAAGAATTGTTATGGAGGCCTGTGGCAGCGCAACCTACTGGGCACGGCAGTTCGGTCAATACGGACATGAGGTGAAACAAATCAGCCCCCAGTATGTGGCTCCCTTCAGAATGGGAAGTAAAAACGATAAAAATGATGCCATCGCTATCGTTGAGGCTGACAGTCGTCCTGGCGCAGGAAAAAGCGTTGAGCAGCAGGATATTCAGTGTCTGCATCGGGTTCGTCAGCGACTAATGAAAAATAGAACGGCCCTCATCAATCTGGGCTGTAACGAGCCATAGCGCTAATGAGGTCAGAGAGTACGGATGTTCATCAGGGCTCACGAAGCCGAATATATGTTTGTGACTACCTTGTCAGAAAAAGGTCTGCCCACACTTGCATTGGTGAGGTGTCCGTATAGCTATTTAGACAGCACACCATAGAACCGACAGCGGGGAGGATAAACATTATCGCTGGCGATATAAGTAAGCTTTGAAATATATTATTAATAAATTCAAAAAATTAGATTAAAGAAACCAAATGCATCGTGAAGAATTCACCAAATAAAGTACAGTGCCAAACTGTACTTTAGTCTATCTAGCATTCATTAATAAAAGACTCTATTGTTTAATCACTAGCAAACAATGCTTGGGATGTGAAGACTAACTCTATTTAGGGGTTCGGTTGCCAATTTGGCCAATACCAGGGAAATTTTTACATTGTTGCGAATAGTCAATAATCATCTCACTCGATGATAAACGGGTGAGATGATTATTATTTTTTCGAAAATTAGCCTATCTTCCTGTTTAACGCATAAAACAAAGTTCCCCCTTCTTTTTAACAGCAGATATCCCTTAAGAGCACAAATTGGTATAACAGGCTACACCTTTCACCTTTCACCTTTCACCTTTCACCTTTCACCTTTCACCTTTCACCTTTCACCTTTCACATCAGTATCAACATCAAATTGTAGCTAGAGCATCGATTTTACATAAACAGTGAGGGTCAAGGTGATGAGCACTCCAGAACTTTATAATACAAACAAGGTATCCGCATAAAGGCATGCGCTGGCACTGCTGAGAAGAGCGGCTCAAGGATCGTAACGATAAATTCAATGTTGATGTTTTCTTCGCAAAGATGAGACGGTATCTCTCAATTGGCCATATTCTCCGCATTACTTCGTTGTTCGCCGCTTATTAGGTCCGCCAAACTGTAAGACTCATACCTTGTTCTAAGCATAAATAGTGCTCACACGCAACTAAAGGGTATAGATTGATATTGGTCTGGCGATAGTTCATTCAAGCTGCCGTTAGACGACAATCGACTACGTCCCTGGAAACACCGCTCACTATGTGACTGAGCGCACATAGATCTGCGAAGACAAATCAGTCGAGAACCGATTTAAATGCTGCAAAGCGGTAGTCGGAAGGTAAAATCACAACGACGATGTAATTTCTAGTAGTTTTGAACGCTGCTAGCTGCTGCCCTTCATAACGAGCCCTACGGATGGGATGAGCCGGCTTAGCCAACGCGACTGGAGCTTGAATAGCGGCGGGTATAGAATAGTACAATATCAAACGACTGACCCGCAGAACAATTTGCTTTTCGCATTCAGCAGAGATGCTCGGCAAGAGCATCAGCGGGTAGCTGACCATCAATCATTACCACTCAATCCGCACCACGGCCGATCGGTGTTTTTTGATTAATTATACTGGAGAAAACTCATAGGGATACATCTACGTTCCGCATAACAGCGGTTTAGAGCAACTTGATACTACCTTATATTTACCTGAATTACCTCCGGGGCAATATACATATTTTATGGATGTCTTCATCCTGCCTATATTTTATGCTATACTCCTCCGATCACTATAACTTTTTGTCAAGGAGAACGTTGGGTGTTCAATTCATTTTTTAATAATCAGTTTATTAATGCATCCATAAAAAAATATCTGGAAAAAAACCTAAAAGAATTCAAGAATATAAAATATGCTTACGCGATAATGAATAAAAAAAATCCGAACGATTTTGCAATAATCACTAACAGAACAGAATGGTTTGATTTTTACATTAAAAATAACTTTCAATTTATAGATCCCGTTCTTATCACAGCATCATGCCGCCTGACCCCCTTTTCATGGGATGAAAACATAATGATAAGTTCGGGATTAAAAATGCCAAAGATTTTTGATATAGCCAAAAACTATAGTGTCATTAATGGTTATACCTTTATACTTCATGACCACAACCACAATCTGGTTGTTCTGTCTATGATAATGGACAAAACTTGCGATGATGATATAGAAAAAACAATATTAGAAAAGAAAAATGATCTTCAAATGCTACTGTTAACTACACATGAAAAGATGACAACACTTTATCAGGAAATTGAAGATAGCAATAACTTTGATAAAAAAAGCCAAAAAGAGATACTGTCCAAGCGTGAAAATGAGATAATTTACTGGGCGAGCATGGGGAAATCCTATCAAGAAATTGCCCTCATCTTAGGGATAAAACTCACCACAGTAAAATATCATATTGGCAATACCGTCAAAAAACTAGGTGTCACTAATGCCAAACATGCCATAAGACTTGGCGTCGAGTTGAAACTGATCAGGCCGGTTTTTCCTGACTCTGAATGATAATGGCCAAGCGTTTAATGTACTACCCAATAGGGGAGATTTTTTGTTGATGCGGTTTATCAATATATTCTGGTTATGCTCATCTACAGGCATATGAATCAGATAAATATTCTGACGCTTCTCTGAAAGCCCCTTTTCTACTATAGAAACCTGCCAACCTGAACGTTGAAAGATTATAAGCATCGGATGGCTGACAATTGCGTAGATACCTTCATACCCCAGACATCTTGCATAATTAATCATAGACAAAAAAAGAATCAAACTAACCGGATGCTGTTGTAAATTAAGTGTTTTTATTCTTTCCTTATCAATAAACAGACGACTCGCTTCAATATAGTTACCTTCCGGCAAGTGCAATTGATTAAAATAGGGTTTGAATGTATCTATTATCATATTAGGGTTTTTTGTTTCTATAAACCGCAAGCTGCAAATGATAACACCCTTATAAACACCGAAGATATACGTGGTATTTTCATTATCATAAACATCAAACTCCATATTCCTTTCGCAGTTTACCCTCCAATTAAGACGATCTTTAAAGGTTTTTTTTCTAAGAGAAAATAATTCGGTCGATCTCTCTTTACATAATGAATCATAACCCAAATCAAAGAACTCTATCATTATAATATTCCCATAAAAGGCCTCGTGAAACTTGGCGGCTATTATATCAGAGCAGATATTGCAAGTAAATTCAAAAATATATCAGCTATTTATTTATTTCATTATCTATTTTAAAATAATTTCTCGTGTTTTTTTACATGTAAAGTATAAAATAAAATAATTAAATTTTGAAAGATAATTTCCTCTGCTGCTTAAAAGTAATAAGCATATATACCCAAAATAATTCGAGTTGCTTGTAGGCGGCAACAGAGCTAAGCCCCAGAACTTACTCAGGTAAGTGACTAAGGTGAACGAAGGCAGTCAACACCCAAGCAACTTGAAGTATGACGAGCATACTCTAAATATTTAGAATGACATGAAAGCAGTGAGCTCAAGAAGCATTAATCACAAGAGGATTTTAACTCTGTTTATTGTGCCTAAAGGAGCTAAATAACGGCAGGTAAAGTGCTACAGCTGAGAGTAAAATAGTGTTAAGCACAACTATTTAAGCACGGTGATGGGCTCAGTATTACAGATAACAAGTAACGCCCCTGGCCTACACACCAAGGGCTTATGCTGTGATTAGGCAGTACCACCTACGGTTAATGAATCCAGTTTTAACGTTGGCTGACCAACTCCCACAGGAAGGCTTTGACCTTCTTTACCACAAACACCAACTCCTTTATCGAGGGCCAGATCGTTACCCACCATGGAAATTTGCTGCATCGCCTCAATGCCGGAACCAATCAGTGTGGCACCTTTTACTGGTTTGGTAAGACGACCATTTTCGATCAGATAGGCTTCAGAGGTTGAGAACACGAACTTGCCCGAAGTGATATCTACCTGACCACCACCAAAGTTTGGCGCATACAAGCCATACTCCACGCTAGAGATAATATCCTCTGGCGTCGAACGCCCTGCTAACATATAGGTATTTGTCATACGCGGCATAGGCAAATGAGCGTAAGACTCACGGCGACCGTTACCCGTAGGAGCTAAGCCCATCAGACGCGCATTGAGTTTATCCTGCATGTAGCCTTTGAGAATACCATTTTCGATCAACACGTTATACTGTCCTGGAACGCCTTCATCATCAATAGCCAGCGAACCACGGCGGCCCTGAAGAGTACCATCATCTACTACTGTGCAGAGTTCCGAAGCGACCAGTTTACCCATCTGACCACTGAACACCGAGGTACCACGGCGGTTAAAGTCGCCTTCCAGTCCATGCCCAACCGCTTCGTGTAACAACACTCCTGGCCAACCAGCCCCTAACACTACCGGCATGGTACCAGCGGGGGCTGCAATTGCAGAGAGATTGATCAGCGCCATACGTACGGCTTCTTTGGCATAAACGTCGGCACGCACTTCACCATCAACGCTTTCCAGGAAATAGTCATAACCGAAACGGCCACCGCCACCACTGGCCCCACGTTCACGTTTACCATCTTCTTCAACCAGAACACTGACAGAAAAACGTACTAATGGACGCACATCCGCTGCTAACGTGCCGTCTGTCGCAGCCACCAGTACCAACTCATATACCCCGGTGATGCTGGCCGTCACTTCCTGCACGCGCTTGTCAGCAGCACGCGCCACTTTATCGACACGGTGCAGCAAGGCAATCTTTTCTTCACGTGGCAGGCTTTGCAATGGATCGAGCGGCGAATAAAGTGCTTGATGACCAATCTCACCCAGTGTTTTCACCTTGCCGTTGCCACTTTCGCGCACAATGCTGCGAGCAGCATTGGCACTTTGATTCAAGGCATTGAGGGTGATCTGATCTGCATAGGCAAAACCGGTCTTTTCACCACTGACTGCACGTACGCCAACGCCCTGATCAATATGGTAAGAACCCTCTTTAATAATGCCATCCTCGATCATCCAGGACTCATGGTAGCTGGATTGAAAGTAGAGATCGGCATAGTCGAGGCGGCGTTCGGCCAGTTGACCCAATACCGAGAAAAGGTCTTGATGACTCAGCTTATTCACAGCGAGTAACTGCTCACTGACAAACGTCAAACTCATAGTGTTATCACTCTTTGTTGGAGGAAGATTTTTCAACCGGCGCAATCACCGACGGTTGAAATCGATTGTGCTGCATCACCGGCATCTGCCCGCGAATCGTTTTCAACATACCTCGATCCACACGCACTCTCAGTGCTGAGACCGCATCAGCATTTTCTGCCAACACGTTTCCCCAGCCATCAACCGCCAAAGTATGCCCCCAAGTGCGGCGTGTAGCTCCGTGACGCCCCACCTGTGCAGGAGCCAGGATCACACACTGATTCTCGATAGCACGTGCACGTAGCAGGATCTCCCAATGCGCCTCACCGGTAACGCGAGTGAATGCTGCTGGTACAGTGATCAGTTCCGCCCCCTGTGCACGTAGTGCCTGATACAAACCAGGAAAACGCAAATCGTAGCAAATAGTCATGCCGAGACGCCCTACGGGGGTGTCGACAACCGTCAATTGCTGGCCATGCTGATAGGTATCTGACTCACGGTAACGCGCGTGCATATCGTTAATATCAACATCAAACATATGCATTTTGTCGTAACGACCTCGAATTACCCCTTTGTCGTCAAAAAGTAGGCTACTGCTAGTCATGCGCTGTGGGTCTTCACGGCTAATCAGCGGCATAGAACCAATCAACAACCAAACACCATAACGCCTAGCCAAATCACCTACGGCCTGTTGCAACGGGCCATTACCCTCTTTTTCTGCATGTTCACGGTAGGCTGCAGCATTCGCAAACAACAACGCGTTTTCTGGCGTCATGACCAGCTTTATGCCAGCATTGAGCTGCTTGATTTGCTGCTCAATCTGAGCCAAATTGTTTCGCACCTGTTCAGTGCTGCACAGTTGTAGCAATGCAACATTAGCATTTTTCATGGTGCCTTATCCTCTTTTGGCTTGCGTGACACCTCATTTACAGTGGGTTTATCCAGGCTACCGGTAATGTTGTAGCGGATAAATGAGATCTTATTCCACAGCGGCGACAACACCCTAGAAGCGGCAAAAACCGCAGCGCCAACAATCGGGTTAATGACAAAAGCCGTGGCTACTCCAACCGTTGCCGAAATTTCTGGCGCTATCACCGCCTGCATGTCAATCTGCCGACGCACCAAATCAATTTGGCCACTCATGGCAATGTCGGCAGATAAACCATCAATCAGAAGGTTATCTGTACGCATTATGCCATCTTTCGCCTGGACAATGCCGCGTATGGAATCAAAGTACAAACCGTTGCCAAAAGTATTTCTGAAATCGAACCTTAATTTGCGCAATAGAGCGTCAAAGCTGACTAGGCGCAATATCTGCCCGGCACGTCCACCAATATCATCTACCTCACCTTTCCCCAGATTGATCTTCATGGTGCCATTCAGCGTATCAATCTGCGGCGCCCAAGGTTGTCCGTGCCAGTTCATATCAAAATCAATATCATAAGGTGCATCTTTCAACGGGATGATCACGCCAAAGAATCTGGCAGTCTGGTCAATTTGTTTTCCCTGTAGTTTGCCTTTTAACGAACTACGTTCTTCATGGCCATTCTGTTTCCATTGACCGGTCGCATTTACGCGTCCATAGCCGGTATCAAGCAGGGCATGTTCCAATACTAGGGAGTCACCCCGGTGTTTAACATCTGCTTCAACCTTGCCAAGATTTTGTCCCATTAGCCAACAGGATGTACAACGCAGCGTTAGTGAAGGCCACTCATGAAAAGAGACATTTTCAGTCTTAGCTAGCGAATTAGTCGCCTCTTTATTGTTCTTATCGTCTGAAAACTGAGGATTGTAATATAGATACCCGAGATCCAGCCGCCATAAGCCGTTATTCGGCATAGACAGACTACCTTCGATTTCCTTACCCTTAGCCGTGACGGTTGTACCCGCCACCCGCTGTTCCACTACGAGTTGAAGTTTATGCCAGGCTTGTCCACCCACGATCAATTGAGGGGTGCTAAGTGCTACGCTGGTCGGGAAATTGAAACCTTTAACCTTGCCTGTACTTCCTTCAGGTTTCATCGCGGTTTTCAACAATGCTAACCATTGTTCGCCGTTCAGTGCGGGCAGGTTAAGTGACAGTGACTCATCTTTGGGTAATTCAGGAAGGCGATTACTACCGGTTTGCCATACGCCACGTGTCAATGTTACCTGCTGTTTGGCCAATAGCCATTCGCTGTTGAAGTGATTTTGTTCGCCGACGCTGCCATTAAGCACAAATCCATGCAGCCCCCCTTTTACCTTCACACCGACTGCTAAAGCCTCTCCTGCTTTCTTATCAAGCGGAGCAGGTAAGTGACTATTCACTTTTTTCAGATCGGCATTAATACCGATGTCATAACTGGGATTGCCCTTATGCGGCAAATCGATCGCTGCCTGCCCTTGCCAAGCAACACTACCGTCGAGCGTTTTGGCAATGTCAGGTGGTATACCTTCAATGCTGGCCGGTTGCCAGTTCCCTTTCAACCCAATATTGACCTGATAACGTTGTTTGTCTTCCAAGGTGTCGAAGTGGATAACCAACGGTTGCCCAAACCAATGTGCCGTTAGGGTATCACCCTCCAGATTGCCGTTATTAAACCGGAATTTTCCACTTACTCTCTCTAACTGACTCCCTAGGGGGTTGATTCGTAATGCGTTGTTATTGAGAGTCACTTCACCCTTAGCTAGGACCTTTTCACCATTTAAGGGTATCTCTAGGTGTAAGCGCCCACTTACACTACCACCAACCTGCAGCTCACCTAACGCAGAACCTACCGAATCATCCAGCGGCGTTTGTTTAAAATAATCGTGTATATCCTGTCCGTCGCCGGTAACTTCGGCATCGACAAACAGCTTTTCCTTCAGATAATCCGGAATAACAGCCGCAATATTCCGACCGGCTACCTTACCAAGATAGGCCTGCGGTGCATTCATCTGCAAACCATTGTTGGCAAAATCAAGATCGATTGCCAAATCATTCAGCGCCGGCCAGTCTGGCTGGAACTGAAAGGTCGCGTGACGCAATGGGACATAAACCTGGAACTGACCATCATTCTCCTTGTAAGGGAAATGACGGGGATTGCCAGCATAGATAAGAGTGGCATTATCTGCCTGGCCTCCCTGTATCGCCCCAGTAAGATAGTCTACCAAATGCTTTCCCATCAGAGGTTCTGGGAAATAACGCCAGGCATCGGCCCCATCGAACAAACGAATACCTGCCAGGATATCCAACCAAGGTTCACCGTTGGCAGGCTGTTGGTAACGGAAATCACCGTTAACCCATAAAGACTTGGCTTTCACATCCAACCCTTTACTGGCGATTTGCCACCCATTGGCATTGTATTGCCAACTCAAAGCCCCCTTCGCACTGTTTATTTGCAACGGTGCACGGAACATATCACCGTAAGGCATTGTGCTGTTGTTAAGACCCAAAGTTAGACGGCCATTTTCTACACTCCCCGAGAGTGTGCCAGAAAAGTGATTTATACCCGGTAGGAATTGCCAGTGCTGCCAGCTAAGATCCTGCCAAAAGGCCTGAAAACGCGTTTTTTCCGGCTGTTTCAGCGGTATGTCCAACGCTAACGCCTTGAGATTTCCCTGGGGTTGCAGATCTTTCCAGCGCTCAAGTATATTTGGGCTGAGGAAAGAAAAAGTAGGAAGTAGCGCTTCAAGACGCTCAAGCTGGATACCCACAGCGCGAATGCGTAGCTCTTCGTTCTGATTTGGCCCCATAAACCCGGTATTCTCTGGCAACCATAATGCGATAAATGTTCCTGGAGCCCAGGCCTGTCCGTCAGTTTTCAGGTTCAGCTGCGGGACATTAACCTGCCAGCCGTTACCCACACGCTCTAGCGCCAATGCTAGATTATCAACCGCCAAATTGTGTTGCTCGTTACTACTTGACCAACTGGCTACCCCTTGTTTGAGTAAGGCGTTAGCACCGTATATTTCACCATTCTGGATATTCAGCCAGGCTGAAAGGCTAAAATCTGCGCTTTCCAGGCCCGTGTTGATTCTCAGCCAACGGCTGAACCACGGCTTCATGTCAATATTATCGGCCTGCATATAGACTGTGCCGGTATTCAACAACCCTTGTTCATCACGCAAATCCAGACGCAACTGCACGACACCATGCTGACCATTTAGCGTAGAAAGACTGAGTTGACCTTCAGCTCGATGGCGATTATGGCTATTGAGCCAGGTCATCTGTGGAATGTGGAATTCTGCGCGTGCCCCTGACGGCGTCAGGAAAGAAACGCGGCTATTACGAAGATCAAAACGACCGAGTTGGTAAAGGAACAAATCGCTCACGCTGCTCGGTGTAATGGTATTTCCATTATTTTCACTACCACCGAGAGTGGTATTAAGATCAAGCTGAAACTGATGAAAGGTAAGATCGCGGAACTGCCAGCGAAGGTGAAGCAGTGATTGCCACACATCCAACGCCAACGTAACTCGTGCAATTTTCATCGAACTTTGTGGCAGAGTGAGGTGGATATTGTGCACTTCCAACGTTGGCCCAAAAGTCTCCCAACTGCCTTGAACAAAATCGGCGTCAACTGGCACCCCAGAGATTGCCTGCAATTGTACCAGAATTTGCGGACGGAAATGATTCAGCTCAGGCAGGACTAAGCGCAACCCACTGATCAGCAACGCCACAACGACAATCAAAATGGCGCCTGTAGCTAACAGGATCCCGGGCAGTCGCCTCACATATTTCTCCTTGTTTCCGTTGACTGGCAACAGAAATTCTTCTGCACTCGCAGGCTTAGCATGCTGCCCCCCTACAATGTAGGTGTTTTATTTACCCGCAAGCGGATTACATCATTACCACGTCAAACTGTTCTTGGCTGTATAGCGGTTCGATCTGGACCTTAACCTGTTTACCAACAAAGATTTCTACTTCAGCCAGCGCGTGTGATTCTTCACCTTTCAGTGCCTCACCTACAGCAGCAGACGCGTAGACCAGGAAACGGTCTGAATCATAGGCATGATGAACACGTACAACCTCACGCATGATCTCATAACAAACGGTTTCAACCGTTTTGACCGTCCCGCGCCCCTGACACGTAGGGCAATCGTTACACAGCACATGCTCAATACTTTCACGCGTACGTTTACGCGTCATTTCAACTAATCCTAGTTGAGAAAAGCCGTTAATCGTGGTTTTTACGCGATCTTTGCTCAATGCCTGTTCTAGCGAGTGCAATACACGTCGGCGGTGCTCTTCATTAATCATATCAATGAAATCAATGATGATGATGCCACCCAGATTACGCAGCCGTAATTGACGAGCAATTGCCTGTGTCGCTTCAATGTTAGTGTTGAAGATGGTTTCTTCAAGATTACGGTGACCAACAAACGCACCAGTATTAATATCCACAGTGGTCATAGCTTCGGTTTGATCGATGATAAGGTAGCCACCCGATTTTAATTCGACCTTGCGCTCCAACGCCCGCTGGATCTCATTCTCAACATCATACAGATCGAAAATCGGCTGACTGCCAGTGTATAGCTCCAGTTTCTTGGTGATATCAGGTATATACTCGCCTGTGAATTCAACCAACTGATCATGCGTCAGGCGGGAGTCAACGCGGATACGGTCCAGTGCTGCGCCCGCAAAATCACGCAGGATACGCTGCGCCAGCGCCAGTTCACCGTAAAGCTTATATTTGGTCTGGTTACGCTTCTTACGTTCCATTACCTTAATCCACAAACGCTTAAGGAAAGCGGCGTCCTGCGCTAATTCCTCCTCGCCAATCCCCTCAGCTGCGGTGCGAATGATAAAGCCACCCAGTTCATCACAATATCCTGCCACAGCACGTTTCAAGCGTTCGCGTTCAGCTTCACTTTCAATACGCTGGGAAACACCTACGTGTGCCGCTCCTGGCATAAATACCAGATAGCGTGAAGGTAAAGTGATATCTGTAGTAAGGCGCGCACCTTTGGTGCCCAGCGGATCTTTCACCACCTGGACCATCAAATCCTGTCCCTGACGCACAAGTTCAGCGATGTCACGCACATGGAAGTTCTTTTGCTCATCGCCGGCGACACATTCGGTGTGCGGCATAATATCCGAAGCGTGCAGGAAGGCGGCTTTATCTAGGCCAATGTCGACAAAAGCGGCCTGCATGCCAGGTAAAACACGACTGACTCGGCCTTTATAAATATTACCGACGATGCCACGTTTGGCTTCACGCTCTATATGGATTTCTTGCAGAATACCACCGTCTATATAGGCAACTCGCGTTTCAGAAGGTGTGATATTAACCAGTAGTTCAGCTGTCATGCTTTCTCCTCAGAACCGATGAACGCCTTTATGCTATGTATGGCAAAGGGGCAAGAATCATGCCCTCAAACGGTTCTTATATCTCGTAATGCGACAAAGTTACTGAGCAGCTCATATGTTTCGACCAACGGCAACCCCATTACCGCATGATAACTTCCGGTTATCGTTCTAACGAAACACCCACCCTTGCCTTGAATTCCATAAGCACCCGCTTTATCCATCGGTTCGCCCGTTGCAATGTAGTCGTGAATATCCTGCTGTGACAAATTGCGAAACGTGACATCGGTACTCACCAATTGACATTGGACATTGTGTCTATCGGCAATCGCGACGGCTGTCATCACACGATGCTGTTTACCGGATAACGCGGCCAACATCTGTGCCGCATGCGCTTCATCACGTGGTTTTTCCAGTACTTGCCCGTTCAGTACCACAATCGTATCGGCACCCAACACTGGCCAATCCTGCTGCACCATATCCACACCGGCCCTGGCTTTATCCTGCGCCAGACGACAAACGTAATCCTCGGCGGTTTCTCCCGTCAAACGCTGTTCTTTTGTATTCGTCAGGATCACTTCAAACGGAAAACCAAGCAGGGTCAACAATTCATGTCTGCGCGGGGAGCCGGAAGCAAGATATAGCGAGAACATTAATATAACCTCATTGCACGGCAAACTGGCGGCGGATCTTACGCATCAAGAGGAATAGCCACGGCCAAAGTACACCGTTTACGACACTGCTCCAGAACATCTCAGGGTGAAAAGAAACGTTGATAACTAAAAACTCAGCCCAGAAAACGACAACATCCAGCGCTAACGATAACAACACTACGATCAGCGCTTGCTGCCACAGTGCCATATTGCGAAATAATTGGAATTTGAACGCGACCAGATAAGCAATGATCCCCATCGCAAGTGCACGCACGCCGAGCGTAGACCCGAGAACCAGGTCCATGATCAACCCCAGAACAAAACCTGTGCCAACATTAACCCGATGCGGTAACGCCATCACCCAGTAAGTCAGAATAAGCAACAACCAAGAAGGCCGAAACATATAGATTTGCTCCGGCCAGGGCATGATTTGCAGCACGAGCGCCACTAAAAATGATAACCAGATTATCCAACGTCCGTTGCTGCGGTAGCGGTTCATCGTGTAGCTCCGGTTCGGGCGGGATCACTGCTGGCGACCGGCGGTAAATTGCTGCTAACCTCTGGTGCTGGTGGCCCCATAACATCAACCGGTGGCAAGACCTGTGGCAACATCTGCATCAACCGCTCATTTGCGACACGGTGCACATCCTCAGGCGGCAGGGGCATATCTCCATTGCGATCGGCACCCCACAGCAACAACAGATAACGCAAACGTTGCAAACCTGCTGTCGGTCGTGCCTGAATAACGGTATAGGCACGCTGATTGTCTACTTTCACAGAAGAAACTACTGCAACCGGGTAGCCTTCGGGAAAACGCCCCCCCAGGCCTGAAGTCACCAGCACATCCCCCACACGGATATCTGTATTACCCGGCAAATGTTCAAGCTGCAAATCATCGGCACAACCACTTCCCGCAGCGATCACGCGAATATCGTTACGCAAAACCTGGATCGGTAACGCATGAGAAGCATCACAAATCAACAAGACACGGCTGGTCTTTTTAGCCACCGCAACAACCTGCCCGACCACGCCTTTATCGCTGATCACCGGTTGGCCTTCATAAACACCGTTATCAGACCCTTTATCGATCACGACCTGATCGCTATAAGGGTCAGAACCAGTCGACATCACCTGAGTGACCATTTTGTGTTCGTCCTGACGCAAAGGCGAACCCAACAATTCACGCAGACGAGCATTTTCCTGTTTAAATTGGCCAAGAAGAAGTATATCGCTGTTTTTAAGCAGTAATTCTTGCCGTAGAGCACGGTTTTCCAATTCCAACTGTTGGCGGGTAGCCAGCGTTTCCGAAACGCTGTCCAAAACTTTACGTGGTCCATTAGCCAAAAAGTAAAAAGGGCTGACTGCGGTATCCATGTAGTTTCGTATTGTAACGAAAGTACCGAGCCGGCTATCTGCAACGATCAGGGCTATTGCCGCAATCACTGCCAAGAGAAGGCGTAGCTGCAGGGAAGGCCCCCTGCTGAAAATCGGCTTCATAAATTATGCGCGTTCCTCGACAACAAAATGTGGAATCGCCCCAGATGCTTTACGATTGCTATCATCTGAATCGATCCCATCACTCTTGGGCTGCTGACTATTCTTCGCTGAACAAATCGCCGCCATGCATGTCGATCATTTCCAACGCCTTTCCACCACCACGAGCAACGCAGGTAAGTGGATCTTCTGCAACCACAACCGGGATACCGGTTTCTTCCATCAGCAGACGATCAAGGTTACGCAGCAGTGCGCCCCCCCCAGTCAGCACCATACCGCGTTCAGAGATATCAGAAGCCAGTTCCGGTGGGCACTGTTCAAGTGCAACCATCACCGCACTGACGATACCGGTCAACGGTTCTTGTAAGGCTTCGAGGATTTCATTGGAGTTCATGGTGAAACCGCGTGGTACGCCCTCTGCCAGATTGCGTCCACGGACTTCGATTTCACGGACCTCATCATCGGGATAGGCGGAACCGATACCATGCTTGATGCGTTCCGCAGTCGCTTCGCCAATCAGTGAGCCATAGTTACGACGCACATAATTAATGATTGCTTCATCAAAACGATCGCCGCCAATACGAACAGAAGAAGAATACACCACACCGTTTAGCGAGATCACAGCGACTTCTGTTGTACCACCACCAATATCAACAACCATAGAACCGGTTGCTTCCGACACAGGTAGTCCGGCACCAATAGCTGCAGCCATAGGCTCTTCAATCAGGAACACTTCACGTGCACCAGCACCCTGCGCGGACTCACGAATAGCGCGGCGCTCAACCTGAGTGGCACCAACAGGCACACAAACCAGCACTCGCGGGCTTGGGCGCATAAAACTGTTGCTGTGAACCTGTTTGATAAAATGCTGCAACATTTTTTCTGTCACGAAGAAGTCAGCAATAACGCCGTCTTTCATCGGGCGAATAGCAGCGATATTGCCAGGCGTACGCCCCAGCATCTGTTTGGCATCATGGCCCACAGCCGCAACGCTCTTGGGTGAACCAGCACGATCTTGGCGAATGGCAACCACCGAAGGTTCATTCAATACAATGCCTTGTCCTTTAACATAAATAAGGGTATTGGCGGTACCCAAGTCGATGGACAAGTCATTGGAAAACATGCCACGAAATTTCTTAAACATAACGAAAGGATAATCCTGCAAGCTGGGGGCGGAAAATAAAATCCGCCTACTTTACCAACCACACGAAGCAGCGACAAGGCGCAGAAATGTTCTACTTCGGT
Organism: Serratia sp. UGAL515B_01; assembly: GCF_033095805.1. NCBI lineage: Bacteria > Pseudomonadati > Pseudomonadota > Gammaproteobacteria > Enterobacterales > Yersiniaceae > Serratia > Serratia sp. UGAL515B_01. The sequence continues at coordinate 3,443,076 of NZ_CP109901.1, forward strand.
GAAAAATAGTCTGCGTTATTTATGACCGGAAGTACGGAAAACGAAAGGGGTCTGAAATCCCTTAACAAAGGCTCAGTTTTCCACCAAATCAACATACTTTCGGTGTAACACAGCTCGTAAAATCTAACATTCTCCCTGATTGTCACCGGTGGTAAACACCTACTGACGCCCACAGGAAAGGACGAACCATTCTACGTTAATTTTTGCCCGGTCATCAGGTTAAACATGATAACGGCGCGAATATTTTTTGCGGTTGAGATCAATCGGCTCGGGCGAAGCAAAAAAGTCGCCTTGTCCACCAAGTATCCCACGTTCTTTTAACGTCTGCCATTCGTTACGCGTACGCACGCTGGCGGCAAAAACCTTCGCACGAGTCCCTTCGCAAGCACCTGTCAGGCTCTGAACAAACAACTTGTTTTCATCACGGCGGTCAATACTCCGCACCAAGCCTGGGTGGAGCTTGACGATCTCCACAGGTAGCGACTTAATATACGAGGTACTAACTACGGTTAACCCAGCCTGAGAAACCGCAAGTCGGCATCCCAATCCGCTAAGTAATCGCAACACTGGACGCAAACGGTCGATATGTTGACACATATCAGCCTCAGCAAGTTCAATGAGAATTCGTTGACGATGACTTTTTTCACACTGTAACAGGGTATCACGCAGCCAGCGTTGAAAACTGTTCTGCAATAATGAATCAACACACAATGGAAATGCCAGCGTCTCTTCAGGCCAGAGGGCCAATAACGGAATAATCTGATTTATCTGCAGACGATCATAGTTCTCTGCCAGTCCGAACTGTTTTATCAACGGCATAAACTCAGCGGGCAGTAGCTCTTGTGTACCATCATAAATCCGGCTCATAATCTCACGGTGATGTACCTCGCCTTCAACCGTAACGGCCGGTTTTTGGTACAACCGTGGTCCACCACGCGCTAACACCTGTTCGAGCAACGTTCGCCATTTTACACTCCCGCGCCCTTTCTCAGGAACATTACTGTCATAAACATACCAGCCGTTTTCACCCTGCAAAGTAGCATGCCGAGTAGCCTGCTCAGCATAATCGATAACTTGTTCCGCTGTTTGCCCACTGCGGTAAGCAACAATACCTATGTGTAGGAAGGCGTCACGGTCGATTAACGCAGTTGACGGCAACGAATCGATGGCATTGACCAGCTGTGCTGCAATAACATCGGCTTCTTTCAGAGTGCGATGGGGCAGCAATACCGTAAAATCGCTGTGGAAATAACGAGCTAGCAATGCAGCTGGGTAACGCATGACGAAAGTAGATAGCAGGTTGACCAGCGAGAACATCAGTTCCTGTACCGCCGAGTTGCCATGAACTCCACGCAAGGTATCGAAATCAGGTAAACGTACCATCATCACAATCCCGTGTGAGCCTTCGTCTTCTAGTTGAGTAGTCAGCTGATTATCAAAGAATAACCGGTTATTCAGACCGGTTTTGGCATCTTGCGCGGTAAAAGCCCGGATCAGCGTATCAACTCGGCTACGTTCCTCACGTGCTTCAACCAGGTCCGCCAACAGGCGGTCCAATGCGCTACTCACACTGGCTGGCCATTCGCGCACATCGCCCTTAAGTACTTCTTCGCGTTCACCGTTGAGAATGCGCCGAGCACGGCGTTCAAGACGCTCTTCACCAACAGCCTGTTCACGCAACCAGCGTAAGCTGAACAGCAAGATCATCAGCATAAGAATGATCGACACCGTCATCGCTGCTGTCGACTTTAATGAACGCACATCGCTGGCAAACGGATCAAGATAAGTCACCTTCAACTTAACCCCAGGATGCTGCATCATTTCCAACGAAACTTGCCGATAATCGTAAGCCGCATTCCAAGGAAGTTTTATCTTCGGCAATTGGTAAGAGAAAAGATTGCTGGTTTCCGTCTCTGCACTGATTGAAACAATACCCAATGAACGCATCACCAAAGGTAACCAGCTAGGATGTTCTTGCACTGGCTCAAGCAACATTGCCTGATCGAGAGAGGTTGCCAGTGCTTCAAGGCGACGTTCCATGCGGTCCTGAGTGACATAGAAAAAACTGTATGAGCACCCCATCAGCATTAAGAACATAGCCAGTACGACGAGCAGGGTAATTAGTGCAGAGAGTTTGGTTGTGAATCTCATCCCTGTGCCTTGTTCGCAATGATTGTGTGAATAGTTACCTTTTGATGTATACCCAAGCTACTTCAAGATACCAGGTTGTTGGCTGAACCCATTCGCCCTAGTCAGGACGCTGTTTATACTGCTCAAGCCCCAGAGCTTACCACCTGCAACTAGAATTATTCAGAGTACAAAGGCCCGCTACCGCTTAAATAGATACAATACGATAACCTGATTTTAAAATTATAAGAGCGTACCCTTTCCCTTAACAAGGGTCAGGTTATCTTTACCGGCCTATCAAGCATAGGCAATAATGAAAAAAACAACTTAACACCTTTTTTGTCTTTATATCAGGGCATACATTCTTGTTAACACATTCATATAAAATATGAAATCAAGGGAAAAATCGACATGCGTGCACTGCTATTGGAAAAACAAAACGAACAGACTCTCGCACTCGTTAAAGATATCGACAGCGCTCATTTACCAGAGGGGGACGTGACTGTCGACATTAACTGGTCAAGCCTTAACTACAAGGATGCCCTGGCAATTACCGGCAAAGGCAAAATTATCCGTAACTTCCCGATGATACCTGGTATCGATTTTGCGGGACGGGTCAACAACAGTAAAAACCCACGTTTTAAAGTGGGCCAAAGCGTGGTACTCACCGGCTGGGGCGTAGGTGAGAATCACTGGGGAGGATTGGCAGAACAGGCCCGCGTTTCCGAGGAATGGTTGATCCCTCTCCCTAAAGCACTGAGTGAACGTAAAGCCATGATCCTTGGCACGGCAGGATTTACCGCCATGCTGTGCGTGATGGCACTGGAGGAAGGCGGTGTAAAACCAGAGGAGGGTAACATCTTGGTTACTGGCGCCAGCGGCGGGGTTGGCAGTACAGCGATCGCCTTGCTTACCGCCTTGGGCTACAGCGTCACAGCGCTCAGCGGTCGCGATAGCAATACAGACTATCTGAAATCCTTAGGGGCCAAGGAAGTCTTGCCACGTAGAGACTACGTCGAAGCAGCGCGACCGTTAGAAAAACAGCTTTGGGCAGGGGCTATCGATACCGTAGGTAACAAGTTGCTGGCCCGCGTTCTGGCACAGATGAATTACAACGGCACCGTTGCTGCCTGCGGTTTGGCTGGCGGATACCTACTACCCACAACCGTCATGCCTTTCATTCTGCGCAACGTTCGCCTGCAGGGCATTGATTCGGTACATACACCGCTGCATCGACGTCAAACCGCCTGGGAACGTATGGCCACGCTCTTGCCAGAGCATTTTTACGAACAGGCAACGCAGGAAATTATGCTGGAGGACGTACCCGCTGCCGCTGCCGCGCTAATGAATAACCAAATTACAGGCCGCACTTTAGTAAAAATCCGCTGAATGGCAGGGGTTCAATGGTTGTGCACCCGACGTTTTAGCTGTGTTCCCTGCTTTTCTGCCGGCCATAACGACTCGCAGAGGAACACAAAAACCATATTCGGGTCGAAAACACATTCTATCTTGTATTTCCCACTCGCATTACGCTCAGTTTCACGCCATGCTTACATCTTGACTTAAGGAGAAGAGCACATGAAACAACAGCGAAAACTGACTGAAGCCGATGTTACGCCTGAAAGCGTATTTTATCAGCGGCGTAAGGTACTCCAAGCGTTAGGGATCACCGCTGCTTCGTTGGCGTTGCCCACTCATGCGCATGCAGATTTACTCTCATGGTTCAAAGACAACGATCGGCCCAAACCCCTGCCCGGTAAAGTGTTAGACTTCAGTAAACCAGAGGCCTGGCAAGCCAACCTGCCTCTCACACCAGAGGAAAAGGTCACTGGTTACAATAATTTCTACGAGTTCGGTCTGGATAAAGCCGACCCAGCAGCCAACGCCGGTACGCTAAAAACAGAGGGGTGGAAGGTAACAATTGATGGTGAGGTCGGTAAACCGATGACACTGGACATTGACGATCTCATGAAACGTTTTCCCCTTGAACAGCGTATATACCGTATGCGCTGTGTTGAGGCCTGGTCCATGGTCGTGCCCTGGATCGGTTTTGAACTGGGCAAATTACTTAAGTTAGTCGAACCGAACAGCAACGCCCGCTATGTTGCATTTAAAACGCTTTACGATCCGCAACAAATGCCTGGCCAGAAAGATCCTTTTATCGGCGGAGGGCTGCAATATCCTTATATCGAGGGGTTAAGGCTTGATGAAGCCATGCACCCGTTGTCTCTGTTAACCGTTGGTGTTTATGGCAAAACGTTGCCGCCGCAGAACGGAGCACCGTTGCGTCTGATCACCCCATGGAAATATGGCTTCAAGGGCATCAAATCCATCGTGCAGATCAGCCTGACTCGCGAACAACCCCCTACTACCTGGAATCTGTCTGCTCCCAACGAGTATGGTTTTTACGCTAATGTGAATCCCGATGTTGATCACCCCCGTTGGTCGCAAGCCACCGAGCGATTCATTGGTTCAGGCGGAATTCTTGATGTACAGCGCCAGCCAACGCTGTTATTCAACGGCTATGCCGAACAGGTTGCCTCACTGTATAGCGGTATGAATTTACGGGAGAATTTTTGAGTGCGAGTCACCCCAAAACATGTCATCTGGCTCAAAGTGCTTATCTATCTGGCCGCTTTTCTCCCCTTTGTCTGGTTACTATTGGCGCTCAATCAGGGTTGGCTCAGTGCTGACCCTGCCAAGGATATCCAACACTTTACCGGCAGAATGACGCTAAAGTTGCTGTTAGCCTGCTTAATTGTCACCCCTTTAGCCCGGTATACGCGTCAGGCACTATTGATTCGCTGCCGCCGCCTGCTGGGCTTATGGTGTTTTGCCTGGGGTACGCTGCACCTGATAAGTTACTCGACTCTTGAACTTGGACTGAACAATATTGGCCTACTGGGGCAGGAGCTGTTCAGCCGTCCCTATTTGACCCTGGGTATTCTTTGTTGGCTTTTTCTATTAGCGCTGGCTACTACCTCAACCCTGTGGGCACAGCGCAAGTTAGGTGCCAACTGGCAGAGATTGCATAACTTCGTCTATCTAGTGGCGATCTTGGCACCGATTCATTACTTGTGGTCAGTAAAAACGCTTTCACCACCGCCTTTTATTTATGCCGTGATAGCGCTGTTATTATTAGCGTTGCGTTACAAAAAATTTCGGTCTTGGTGGCGCTAACCCTCGCAAGAACCCGCATGATTGATAGGATCCTTCTCATTTCCAGAATAGCGATTTTTTGTGTTCTATCCCTCATAATCCGACAGTCGCATACACAGTGTACTGATTTAGGGTTGAATATCTTCGCTGATAAGACCAGTATTTAGCTGCTAATTGCTACGATATCGTTATAATGCACGACCTTGTTCTTGCCGTAGCGACAAAATCAATGCTCGGCAAGTGACAAATCGGAAGTATCGGGTTATTTTCTACGATGATGGTTTTATTGCCGGAGATGTCAGCACGATGGCGGATAAGTTTCACATTTTGCTTCTGAACGGCCCCAACCTGAATCTGCTGGGGACGCGTGAGCCGGAAAAATACGGCAGCACGACGCTACCAGAAATTGTTAACGGGTTGGAAAACCAAGCGCTCGCGTTAGGTATCACACTGAGCCATATGCAATCCAACGCCGAACATGCGTTAATCGACCGTATTCATCAGGCACGCGGTAATACGGATTTTATTCTGATTAACCCTGCCGCGTTAACGCATACCAGCGTGGCACTTCGCGATGCTCTCTTGGCAGTGCAGATCCCGTTTATCGAGATACACCTGTCCAACGTACACGCCCGCGAGCCCTTCCGTCATCACTCCTACCTGTCAGATATTGCGGTAGGCGTGATTTGCGGCCTCGGCGCAGATGGTTACACATTTGCTTTACAGGCAGCGGTTCGCCGTTTGCCAAAAACCCACTAATTGCTACGCAAAAGAGTACGGAATCACACTCATGGATATTCGTAAAATAAAGAAACTGATCGAACTGGTTGAAGAATCAGGCATTTCTGAACTTGAAATTTCTGAAGGCGAAGAGTCAGTACGCATCAGCCGAGCAGCACCGGCACAGGCTTATCCAATGATGCAGCAGTACGCAATGCCAGCACAGCAGCAACCCGCACTGGTTAACGCTACTGTTGTTCCTACAAGCGCAGAAGCTCCTGTAGCGACAGCTGAGGTAAGTGGTCACGTCGTTCGTTCACCGATGGTAGGTACCTTCTACCGTACACCAAGCCCTGACGCGAAAGCATTCGTGGAAGTAGGCCAAAAAGTGAATGCTGGTGATACTTTGTGCATCGTCGAAGCAATGAAGATGATGAACCAGATCGAAGCAGACAAATCCGGTGTGGTTAAAGCTATCTTGGTAGAAAACGGTCAACCGGTAGAATATGACGAGCCATTGGTTGTCATCGAATAACGAGGCGTACCATGCTTGATAAAATTGTTATCGCCAACCGTGGCGAGATCGCGCTTCGTATACTGCGTGCATGTAAAGAGCTTGGCATCAAAACCGTTGCTGTTCACTCAAGTGCTGACCGCGATCTGAAACACGTATTACTGGCCGATGAGACTGTATGCATCGGTCCTGCGCCTTCCGTAAAAAGCTATCTGAACATCCCGGCTATCATCTCCGCAGCCGAAATCACCGGCGCCGTGGCAATCCACCCGGGTTATGGCTTCCTGTCTGAGAATGCGGATTTTGCCGAGCAATTAGAGCGCTCTGGTTTCATTTTCATTGGCCCACGTGCTGAAACTATCCGGTTGATGGGCGATAAGGTTTCCGCCATCAACGCGATGAAAAAAGCAGGCGTTCCCTGTGTTCCAGGCTCAGATGGCCCTCTGACCGACGACATGGATAAAAACCGCGCCTTCGCCAAACGCATCGGTTACCCGGTGATCATCAAAGCTTCAGGCGGTGGTGGTGGTCGCGGTATGCGCGTTGTCCGCAGCGACAAAGATCTTGAACAATCCATTGCCATGACCAAAGCGGAAGCTAAAGCGGCTTTCAACAACGACATGGTTTATATGGAGAAATACCTCGAAAACCCACGCCACATCGAAATTCAAGTGTTGGCCGATGGCCAGGGCAACGCTATCTATCTGGCAGAACGCGATTGTTCTATGCAGCGCCGTCACCAGAAAGTGGTCGAAGAAGCACCTGCACCTGGGATCACACCGGAACTGCGCCGCTACATCGGTGAACGCTGTTCAAAAGCCTGTGTTGAAATCGGCTACCGTGGTGCAGGTACCTTTGAATTTCTGTATGAAAATGGCGAGTTCTATTTCATCGAAATGAACACCCGTATTCAGGTGGAACATCCGGTCACAGAAATGATCACCGGCGTGGATCTGATCAAAGAGCAGCTGCGTATCGCTGCTGGTCAGCCACTGTCAATCAAGCAGGAAGAAGTCAAAATTCACGGCCATGCGGTGGAATGCCGCATCAATGCCGAGGATCCAAATACCTTCTTGCCAAGCCCAGGAAAAATCAATCGTTTCCATGCACCAGGTGGTTTTGGTGTGCGTTGGGAATCTCATATCTACGCTGGATATACTGTACCGCCGTATTACGATTCGATGATCGGCAAACTGATCACCTATGGTGAAAACCGTGATGTGGCCATTGCCCGTATGAAGAACGCACTGGCAGAACTGATCATCGATGGCATCAAAACCAACGTTGAACTACAGCAAAAGATCATGAACGACGAAAACTTCCAACATGGTGGTACTAACATCCACTATCTGGAGAAAAAGCTGGGTCTGCAAGAAACCTGATAGCCCATTATTGAGGAGTAAAAAGCACCGCATGGGCTGATCGGCGGTGCTTTTTTTATTAGATCAACTTGGCAAAACCTACACTTGCCGTAAAATCCCCACCTTTGCTAATCCATAACCGTAAACCCCCTGGAGGCACGGATGGAAAAACGCTTTATTCAAGCCCACCGCGAAGCACGCTGGGCACTGGGATTGACTCTGCTTTATCTATTGGCCTGGTCACTAGCAGCCTATCTCCCAAACAACGTCAGTGGTATTACAGGCTTGCCACACTGGTTCGAAATGGCCTGCATGCTGATACCACTGCTGTTTATCGGCCTATGCTGGCTGATGGTTAGCGTAATATTCCGCGATATTCCTCTGGAGGATGGCGATGAAGATTGAAGTCGTTCTGCCGTTAATCGCCTACTTGCTGCTGGTTTTTGGCCTCTCAATCTACGCTTATCGTCGTCGCCAGAGTGGGAATTTCCTTAGCGAGTATTTCCTTGGCAACCGCTCAATGGGGGGATTTGTCCTAGCAATGACCCTTACCGCAACCTATATCAGTGCTAGTTCGTTTATTGGTGGACCTGGTGCTGCCTATAAATATGGCCTAGGTTGGGTACTCTTAGCGATGATCCAACTGCCCGCCGTGTGGCTTTCGCTGGGTGTTCTGGGTAAAAAGTTTGCCATTCTGGCAAGGCGTTACAATGCCATCACGCTTAACGATATGTTGTTTGCCCGCTACCAGAGCCGCTTACTGGTCTGGCTGGCCAGCCTGAGCCTATTGCTGGCTTTCCTGGGCGCCATGACAGTGCAGTTTATCGGCGGGGCACGCCTGCTGGAAACCGCAGCGGGTATTCCTTACGATCACGGTCTGTTGATTTTTGGCGTTAGCATTGCGCTTTATACCGCCTTTGGTGGGTTCCGTGCCAGCGTACTCAACGACGCTATGCAGGGTTTGGTGATGCTGTTAGGCACAGTGTTACTGCTCGTAGCAGTGATCCACGCCGCTGGCGGTTTGCATAACGCGGTAGATAAACTGCAACAAATCGATCCAGCGCTGGTTTCACCACAAGGTGGCGAGCAGATCCTTAGCTTGCCTTTTATGGCATCGTTCTGGATTTTGGTGTGCTTTGGTGTGATTGGCCTTCCACACACCGCCGTGCGCTGTATCTCTTACAAAGACAGCAAAGCCGTACACCGCGGAATTATTCTCGGCACCACAGTGGTAGCACTTCTGATGTTTGGCATGCATCTGGCTGGGGCCTTGGGCCGAGCAGTGATCCCCGACTTAGCCATCCCCGACCAGGTGATCCCAACGCTGATGATTACGGTACTACCACCCTACGCTGCGGGGATCTTTCTGGCTGCACCAATGGCAGCCATCATGTCGACCATCAATGCCCAATTGCTGCAATCCTCCGCGACCATCATTAAAGATCTGTATCTGGGCGTTCGCCCACAGAACATGCAGAACGAGAAGATGATCAAACGTTTTTCCAGCCTGACAACGCTGATCCTTGGGTTGCTGGTGTTGCTGGCAGCCTGGCGGCCACCGGAGATGATTATCTGGCTAAACCTGCTGGCGTTTGGCGGATTGGAGGCGGTGTTCCTATGGCCACTGGTGTTTGGACTTTACTGGGAAAGGGCCAATACGCAGGGAGCCCTTAGCTCAATGATCATAGGTGCGATATCCTATACATTATTAGCCAGCTTTAAGATACAACTTGCAGGACTGCACCCCATTGTACCTTCACTGCTGTTTAGCCTGTTGGCGTTTTATATCGGTAACCTCTGCGGCGAAAAACGTCTCCTGCCCTCATCTTTACCCTCTTGAAGAGAATCACTATGCCTTGGATCCAACTAAAACTTAACACCACCGGCAGCCTGGCAGAAGGCCTGAGCGATGCGCTGGTCGAGAGCGGCGCTGTATCAGTAACCTTTCAGGACACGCACGATAATCCCGTATTTGAGCCGTTACCTGGCGAAACCCTGCTGTGGGGCGATACCGATGTGATCGGCCTGTACGATGCCGCAACCGATATGGCCGAAGTGGTGGTGATGCTGGAACAACACCCACTACTAGGTGCGAATTTCCGGCATAAAATTGAGCAGTTAGAAGATAAAGATTGGGAACGTGAATGGATGGATAATTTCCACCCTATGCGTTTCGGTGAACGCCTTTGGATTTGCCCAAGCTGGCGCGATGTTCCCGATTCAGATGCCGTCAATGTGATGCTCGACCCAGGTTTAGCCTTCGGCACTGGTACACATCCAACTACAGCACTTTGCCTACAATGGTTGGATGGCTTGGATCTGGCAGGAAAAACCGTCATCGACTTTGGCTGTGGTTCGGGCATCTTGGCAATCGCAGCACTAAAACTGGGTGCTGCACGCGCCATCGGCATTGATATTGATCCCCAAGCGATTCAGGCTAGCCGCGATAACGCTCAGCGTAATGGCGTTTCTGAACGTTTAGAGCTGTACTTGCCGAAAGACCAGCCGGCCAACCTGTCGGCCGACGTCGTGGTAGCCAATATCCTGGCTGGTCCACTGCGTGAGTTGTCACCATTAATCAGCGATTTGCCAAGATCCGGTGGCTACCTAGGGCTTTCTGGCGTTTTGGCCACTCAAGCGGCGAGCGTAGCGGAAGCTTACGAAGATAAATTCACCCTCGATGCGGTAGCAGAACGCGAGGAGTGGTGCCGCATTACCGGTCAACGCAAATAGTTACACTTTTCCTACCATAAAAAACCATCGGAAATTTAATTAGTTTCGGTGGTTTCCTTTGTTTTCTAAGAAATATCCGTATTTCTAGTTAAAGAAACCGAGCATATGCTTAAAAGTATTGCGCGTATCCTACTGCGCGCAGCAATGGTGGGCTATGAAGCAATGAACGACCCGCTTGAGATGGTTGATATTTTTGTTTGCAAAAGGTAAGAAAATGAAAGGAAAAATGTTGTTTGCTGCCATCCTGGCTACCAGCTTCACAATTAGTGCTGCAGAGCATGCCCATTGGGGCTACGAAGGTCAGGAAGATCCGGCGCATTGGGGAAAACTCTCACCAGATTTTTCACTGTGTGAAACCGGTAAAAATCAATCCCCAATCAATATTCATGGTGCACTGAAAACAACCCACCACGGCAAACTTGAACTGGCTTTCAAACTGGGTAGGCAACAAATCGTCAACAATGGCCATACCATTCAGATCAACGTCAGCGAAGGGAACACGTTAGAATTAGATGACGATAACTTCGTTTTACAGCAATTCCATTTCCACTCCCCAAGCGAAAATGAAATTGATGGCAAACAGTTTCCGTTAGAAGCGCATTTTGTCTTTAAAGACAAAGACGGTGCTTTGGCTGTAGTAGCACTGATGTTCGAAGAGGGTAAAGCCAATACGCAACTGGCACAGGCCTGGCAACAAATGCCCACAGCCGTTGATCAAACCGCTGTGCTCAACAAGCCAGTGGATATTAAGGCGCTGTTGCCTAAAGAATTTCACTTCTACCGCTTCAGTGGCTCATTGACCACTCCACCATGCTCTGAAGGTGTCAGCTGGATAGTCATAGATAAACCTGTAAGCGCTTCTGCTGAGCAAATCAGCCAATTCCGTTCCGTTATCCATCATGTCAACAATCGCCCGGTACAACCGCTCAATGGCCGCATAATCATTGATTGATGTCAGGCTGTAGCCTTAATTGCACGTAAGCGTCGCTGGCAACCATTTAGACATCCAGTAAAGCATGAACCGCCAAAATAAGCGGTAAACAGCGCCCCTGTTAGTTCAATTGGCCCAAGCCAGCATAGCCCGTGGCGGCAATGTAGCACCGCCTAATCTTTTGCTCGCCGTCGCCCCCGATGGGATGACGGCGAGCCATTGATACTGGCGTACCGCACATTTTCCATAATAAATTTGCGGTTTTATTTCCAAAGTACAGTACTGGCAATATCTCGATATGCATGATGTCGCATGCTTATACTCATCCCTCTCCCGCCTAAGATAAAATCCTATTATTTGCAGAGTATTTATCTGCACAAAAAACACTCTAAAAAATTCAACTCATTGTTAAATAAGTATAATATTTTTACAGGCTTCTACGAACCGTATTTTCATTGATAAATAGCAGTAAATTGGTCAAAGTTTGTCCTTTCATCTCGATGAAAAAATGCGTAATATACGCGCCCTTGCGGGCACAGTATGGTCATTCTTTGTCTATGCGCATTGGACAACACCAGTTAACAAATTGCTTGATTGCGGCCCCGATGGCCGGTATCACAGATCGACCATTCAGAACCTTATGTCATGCAATGGGGGCTGGGATGGCTGTGTCCGAAATGCTCTCCTCTAATCCAGAGGTATGGCGAACGGATAAGTCACGTCTGCGTATGGTACATAGCGATGAACCAGGGATCCGCTCCGTGCAAATAGCCGGATGTGATCCTGATGATATGGCCGCTGCTGCGCGCATTAATGTGGCCAGTGGTGCTCAGATCATCGACATCAATATGGGGTGCCCAGCCAAGAAAGTGAACCGGAAACTTGCCGGGTCTGCATTACTGCAGTATCCAGACCTGGTTAAGCAAATCCTCCTTGCGGTAGTTAACGCAGTGGATGTTCCGGTAACACTTAAGATCCGTACTGGCTGGGAACCAGAGCACCGTAACTGTGTAGAGATTGCCCAACTGGCCGAAAATTGTGGTATACAGGCCTTGACTGTTCATGGCCGAACCCGCGCTTGTCTGTTTAACGGCGACGCGGAGTACGACAGTATTCGGGCAGTTAAGCAGAGTGTTTCCATTCCGATTATCGCGAATGGCGACATTACTGACCCGCATAAAGCCAGAGCAGTGCTCGACTACACTGGGGCTGATGCCCTGATGATAGGCCGCGCTGCTCAGGGGAGACCCTGGATCTTCCGGGAAATCCAGCATTATCTGGACACTGGGGAGTTGCTATCACCGATGCCACTGGGCGAAGTGAAGCGCTTGTTGATAGAGCATATTCGGGAGCTGCACGGCTTTTATGGCCAAGGCAAGGGATTCCGGATTGCTCGAAAGCACGTCTCCTGGTACTTACAGGAGCATGCCCCAAATGACCAGTTTCGGCGCACATTCAACGCCATTGAGGATGCTAGCGAACAGCTGGAGGCGTTGGAGGCATATTTCGAAAATCTTGCGTAACAAAAAAGAGCTGACAGAACTATGTTCGAACAACGCGTAAATTCTGACGTACTAACCGTTTCAACCGTGAACTCACAGGACCAAGTGACACAAAAGCCTCTGCGTGACTCGGTTAAGCAAGCACTGAAGAACTATTTTGCTCAATTGAATGGTCAAGATGTTAATGACCTGTATGAGCTGGTATTGGCTGAAGTTGAACAGCCACTGTTGGACATGGTGATGCAATACACCCGTGGCAACCAGACACGCGCAGCCCTGATGATGGGAATCAACCGCGGAACACTGCGTAAGAAATTGAAAAAATACGGCATGAACTGATACTAGTCAGTTAACGTATTGAAAAAAGGCGCTTTTACCTCATTCGGTAAGCGCCTTTTTCTTTTCGCGTGATACACCACGTGATATACAGTGACATGAAAGATATTAATCTCTATTAAACGCAGGCAAACAAAAAAGCCATCTAAGCAGCATCGGTATGCCCTTTCAATCATGAGTAAGTAAGACATGGAAAATGTGTATTTGAAGATCACCGCATCGGTATTTCATCATGTGGGAATCGTAAATATTGGATACTCGAACGCCAAAAATAAAAAAAAACCAAAGCGGTTTCTCAAGCAATATTAAAATTATCTAATCAATCGACGGTATATCTTACGGATTACCGGTCGTGACTCAGATTTAGTGTTGTTGTATTCTTTGCCCTTTGGATGATTGATGGCAAAGATTGATGTGGTTTGTCCCCGTTGCTCTGACACTCAGGGGGTTATCCGAAACGGCCATTCCAGTTCAGGATCGCAGCTCTATCGCTGTAAGCAGTGTCTGAAGACCTTCCAGCTCCACTATCGCTACAACGGGGCTAACATCAAACCATTGTTGATATGGCGATGAACGGCTCCGGATGCCGCGATACGGCAAGAGCACTGCGGATAAGTCTCAACACCGTTCTCCGTCATCTAAAAAACTCGCACCGCATCAGGTAGCGCAAAACGTTGAGCCAGGGGGCAGAAGTCGTTATTTGTTGTGAAGCCGATGAACAGTGGTCGTATGTCCGCTGTAAAGGCAATCAGCGCTGGCTGTTTTATGCCTATGACCGTATCCGAAAGCGCGTCATCGCCCACGTGTTTGGCCCGCGAAATGCACTGACACTCCAGCGTCTTCTGGTTTTGCTGGACCCGTTTAGCATTGCCTTCTACATGACCGATGCCTGGCCGGTATACCGGACTTTATTGTCTTCAACCAGTCATGTTATCAGCAAGAAATACACGCGGCGGATTGAGCGACATAATCTGAACTTGCGGACCCATCTTAAGCGGCTTACCCGCAAGACCATTTGTTTCTCAAAGTCAGAAGAGATGCACGATAAGATCATCGGATGGTATCTGACAATCAACCACTACCACTAAATCTGCATCACGACCGCCGAGTTTTGTTATTAATAAAGCCATCGTCCAGCCTTAGCGGAATCGATAAACATTTGTATGGTGAGCGAAGTTTTATCCTGATTAACCGGCTTTCTAAAGAATAGGAAGGGGGTTTTCCAAGGAAAATAATTTGTAATAATAAAATCGGCAGGATTAACATTAAAATGTACAAAGTATTTTTCAATCATTTCCGCTACATCATCTGCTTCATACAGCTCCTGCAAGGTAGAGTGGTCGTCAATATCAACCTTCTTTAGCAAAAGTGTTGTTATCAAAGGCAATTCGCTTTTTACAAACTCCCTTACAGCAGCATCAGTTACCTGATTCACAAAATTTTATCCTCTGGTCGTGCGATTGTGTTGTAGTTTCTAAGAGTGCGGTAACCGATTGTTGAAACGTCATTCGCAAGTATGACCCAACCTAGAACGGGAACAGCTCTTCCAACAAAGGCACCAAGATTATTAACCCACATAATCTTAATTCCTCTGAGGCTAAAAGATTTTCTAGTCAGTGTTGGTAATACCCGCGTTTTAAACTTATAGCTGATATGTTTGCGAAAAAATAGCGATGCATGTGACGTTCCCGGTGTGGCTGTGCTTGGTTTTCCAGGCACATCAATAATATTACTACCAAGAACAACGGCTGCAACGCCTATGATATCCTGTATTCCTAACTGCTTTTCAACTTCTTCAACGAACACCCAAAAGAGCAATTCTTGTGGCGTGAGGTTAGTTAATCCCTTATAGAAATACGTTCCGTTCAGTTCCTCTACCGTATCCATATGGTTCTCCTTATCGTGCAATTAACATTATCTTAGGTCAGGCTTAGTACAGCAGGTACATAGTATAGGCCTGTCCATAGGATTCAAGGCGGTGATTTCTTAGCAATCATGCTAGTTCTTAATACCAGCCACGCCCTTTATTTTTCTAAAGCTCATAGAAAAAAGTTTTTTACCCTGAAAACTGCCCTCAGTGTCAGCATAGTTGTCACCCCCCTTCTAAAAATGGATCCAGAGGGCGACGGAGTGACAAATAAAACGTATTTCTCCCGAACGTAAAGCCAGCGTGTTGGCAAAATTGCTGCCCCCTTACAACATGACTGTCGCGGCTGTTGCACAGATGGAAGGGATATCGGAAGCGACTCTCTATAATTGGCGCAATCAGGCTAAATCAGAGGGGAAACCGGTGCCCGGTGCAGAGAAAAACAGTGAACAGTGGCCCGCCGAAGCGCGGCTCGCCGTTATCGTGGAAACCGCCACGTTAAGTGAAACGGAAATCGCCGAATACTGCCGCAAAAAGGGGCTCTATCCCGCGCAGATAGCGCAATGGAAACAGGCTTTTTTGCAGGTTCCTTCTGGCGATGATAAAGCGGCTCTCAAGCAAAGCCAGAAAGAAAACAAACAGTTGAAAAAGGAACTGTTGCGTAAAGAAAAGGCGCTGGCGGAGGCGGCGGCGATCCTGGTGTTAAGAAAAAAGCTCAGGGACTACTACGGGGAAACGGACGAGGACGACTGACACCCAACGAGGAACGGCAGCAGTTTATCGCGTGGATAAATGAGGCCGTCACTGCCGGTGCCCGCCGAGCGGTGGCCTGCCGCGAAGTTGAGCTCAGTGTACGCACCTGGCAGCGCTGGCAAACGTCCCCGGAAGACCGAAGAACCACGGCGATACGCCCAGCGCCCGCCAATCGCCTGAGTGTGGAAGAAGAGCAGCAGATACGGGCTGTCTGCCATCAACCCGAGTATGCCAGCCTGCCGCCGTCACAAATCGTGCCACGTCTGGCGGATAAAGGAGTTTATCTGGCGAGTGAGTCGACCTTTTACCGGGTGCTGCGTCGTCATGGGGAAGTGCATCATCGTGGCCGTCGTCTCAAGTCCAGCCACCAGTTTATTTTCCCTTGATCGGTAATGGGAAAGTTTTTGACCAAAACTGAACTAAAATTCTCATCCTGATGGACGGCGACAATTTCAATAGGGCGATTTAACAACCATAGCATATAGCTGAGGATGGCGATGATGGGCAACAATATGCCGATGTATAGTTTATTTTTTACTATCATGGCGACTACCTTCAATTTCAATCGTTGTTTCAATGTTAGTCATGAAGGGCTTATAGCAAAACTGATTGAATCGCTGGAGTACAAACCAGAGTCGGAATATACTAAACTTTTTAAACTTCATAATATCTTTATTATCTAGGCCAAAATGGTCCTGAACATTATACCGAATAACCGCACGGTAGCGATCATTATTAATCTGTAATGAAGTTATCGTGATATGAGCTGCATATATATCATGAACCGTAATACCTAATCCATTAATGCGATCCTGTAATCGGTCAAATTTTGGCAATCTACCGAAAGAAATAGCCTTTCTGATATCCCCTTCTTTTTCTTCTGGATATAACTTGTTTTTCCAATCAATATTGTCTATTAACACCTTCTTTATTCTTAATAATGAACTATTTTCTGAGGTGTCATCAAGGATCTGCTCTTTCAATGCTGTATTTAATATCATATCCCTAAACGGTGTACCATTACCGCTTTGCGTATGATCGATCATCTTGCCAATCACTTTCTATACGGGCCATAAAAAGAGAAGGTCTGCGATTCGTTGCGAAACTCATCAAAGAGGATTTTGGCACATTCATGCCGTGTTATCTTCTTGCTTTCCAACTTCATACCAGCCAGATACCCATAAGGCATTGATTGCATCTGTCCGAACAACGTTAGTGTGTATGGGTCTGCTTTGCTTGACACATGACTCAGCTTAAAAGCAGTTTTCAACTGTGTCGCGCTGAGGTCACCACAGCGCATGTCATCAGCAGCGTAATCATCCATACGCTTTTGAGTTCTGAATACCGTGCAAGGGAAGCGTAAAGCCTGTGAGGTCGGTTGGGATGTTTCTGACACAGTACATTCCTTTTACATTATTGACGGCTTCTAATTTCTCCCATTCAGGCCAAAAGCTTACGCTATGTATGACGGGTGAATAACTGGAAGAATCCTCTATCAGATTGAATATATTAGGTAATTAAAGTTTAAAAAAGCGAAAAACATGCCGATGCAACTTAAAGCCTGCCGAGTATATACCGCAATACACCCAGTGCAAGAAAGACACGATATTCATGTTAAACTCTTGATCTTTTTCGGTCTCAGCAACGCTTACGTGAAACTCGGGAGCGCGGCCTCGTCTCCAGGAAACCTGGACGGTTGATTATATGATATAATCAACGCTCAACGAGTCCCTTCGCGGGCAGGCAAAAGCCCTTCCGAAACTTGATGGTAATGCGAGCCGCCCTTAGAATGTAAAGATTTAGTTAATAACGTTATCTCGCTAAACGATCACCATGACGTGGTGTCTGAGTATTGTACCGCTATCGAGTCACTTCTTTATGCGCTACAGGCTTATACCCCACATTGCATAAGAGTTAATATGACGCGTCCGCAAAGTTTTCATCGTTCTTTACTGCACCCCCGCTATTGGTTGACCTGGTTCGGTCTTACGGTTTTATTCCTGCTGGTTCAACTCCCTTATCCTGTGCTTTACAGGCTAGGGGGATGGATGGGGCGTACTTCAATGCGTTTCTTGAAACGCCGTGTATCGATCGCTCGCCGTAATCTCGAATTATGCTTTCCAGATATGGATACAGCACAGCGTGAGAGCAAAATTATCGGAAACTTCGAATCCCTCGGAATGGGATTGCTAGAAACCGGTATGGCCTGGTTCTGGTCAGACAAACGCGTCAAACGCTGGTTCAACGTGTCCGGTATTAACCATTTGAACCTGGCGCAGAAAAATGGCCGCGGCGTATTAGTGATTGGCGTGCATTTTATGTCGTTAGAGCTGGGTGGTCGAGCTATGGGATTGTGCCAACCCATGATGGCGATGTATCGCCCACATAATAACAAAGCGATGGAGTGGGCCCAGACCAAAGGCCGTATGCGCTCAAATAAGGCTATGCTTGATCGCAAAGACCTGCGGGGCATGGTGCAAGCACTAAAACGCGGAGAGGCCGTATGGTTCGCCCCAGATCAGGATTACGGCCCTCGCGGCAGCGTATTTGCGCCGCTGTTTGCTGTCGATCAGGCCGCAACTACCAGCGGTACCTTTATGCTGGCCCGTATGGCAAAACCGGCTCTGGTGCCGGTGGTACTGATTCGTCGCCCGAAAGGCTTAGGCTACGACCTGCTGATCCAACCACCGTTGGAAGACTATCCAATCGATAATGAAGTCGCAGCAGCTGCTTATATGAATAAAGTTATAGAGAAAGAGATTATGCGTGCACCGGAACAATATCTGTGGTTACACCGACGTTTCAAAACGCGACCGGAAGGTTCACCTTCACTCTATTAAATAATGAGACTCAATCAGCAAGCAGTGCAAGCCACGAAAGATTTCGAGTCACCCAACTGCAATTTGAGAAGCTTCATACTCTGTAGGCCCCCCCAAAAAGCCCATCGCCTGTGTTTTGCCGGGCTTGATGTCGGCTTTTGGGCCTACGACAGTTAAGGAGTACAGCTTAGCCTTAGCCCCCAGTTTCATTACCACATTAATCGGCTTATCAGTGGCGCACCGATCACCGTGATTACTCCCGCCAGCATCATCGCCAGGCTGGAAAACACGCCCACCTGCTGGGCAAAATCTCGTCGGCTCTGGCGGTCCCGGCTCCGTGGCAAGAAGCGCCAAATCGGGCTCCTTTCGCCAGGCCGTTGCGCACTGAGGATAAAATTATACATCTCGCTGTTTCCGCCGTTGCAACCAGACTTCAAAACGGTAAACACGGCCAACCACCAAGCTGGTAACACCCAACGTCAGCATAGTACTGATAGCAATCACCAGAAAAATCCTCCAGCTCTCCACCATCAGCATTCCGACAATATTGGCGGGTAAAGGCAGATGAAATTGCTTGACCAGTTGATCGGCAGCCAGGTATAGCAAGGCATATAGCACAACCTGAATCGGCACCTGGAGGCGAGTCAGGAAAGCAGAAGCAGCACGGCGAAACGCCAGAAACATGAAGTTAACCTCAGCCAAAAGTCATCACTATTAGGTTGTATCCTTTAACTTCCCGTGGAACCGCAACAGCCACTTCAGGCTGGAGCCTATGGTTACGTTGTTCGCGTGCAATTGAAGGACACAACCTAGATGACTAAAAGGAGCCAAGGCACCCTAACCTTCTCGTTCGACTAACAAAGCCTCCATCAGATCGAGATCCGTTAGCAGCTTTTGCAATGTTTCATTGCTGATTTTCTGTGTGGCACGCAGATGATAAAGCTCACCGCGTTCAGCTCGTAATGCTGTCAGGCGAAAACGCCGCTCCAGATTTTCCAGTATCAACGTATTCTCAATATCATCTTTGCTAGTGATACGCCGTCTGAGCGTACCAACTACACGTGAACTGATCTCTTTAAGCACCTGCGGATCGAAGTTTTCCTCCGTATCAGCAAGCAAGCGCTCTTCCATTTTGTTGATACTTTGGATCCCTACTTCCGCAGCCATAGCTATCGCCATACGCTCTTCTTTTTTGCTGGTGCTTTTATCAACGACATGCACTCCGCGCAGCAGTGCAGGCAAGACCAATACGCCGACAATCAGCGACAGCAGGATAACCCCGGTGGCAATAAACACCAGTTGGTAACGCGCCGGGAAAGCAGTACCGTCACTCAGTAGCAACGGAATGGAGAGCACACCCGCCAGAGTTATCGCCCCGCGGACTCCCGCAAAAGAGGCCACCCACAGTTCACGGGTACTGTAATCGCCAAACAGCAACGGGCGTTTTTTCATAAAACGTTTGCTGGCGTTTTTCATCAACCACAGCCAGGTAAAACGCAACGCCAGCAATGCGGTATAGATAATCGCTACGTCAGTGAACAGATACCAGGTTTCGATGGTTGGATCTAACTCAGCTTGGAGGATGGAGGTTTCCAAAATCCCCGGGAGCTGAAGCCCCAACATGATGAAGACCATGCCGTTGAACACAAACTCCAACATGGCCCAAACGCTGTTGGCCCGCAAACGCATAGTCAGCGGTGCATTGCGGATCACCCCAGACTGGCTGATAGTCATCCCCGCGGCTACTGCAGCCAAAATACCGGAAACACCAATATGTTCAGCGATCAAATAGGAGGCAAAGGGCAACAACAGCAGGAATACAATCTGCGTTGCCGGATCGTCACCACTCCAACGGCTCATAACGCGCAGGCACTTACTGTACGTCCAGGTCACCGCAACGCCGGCCAACAGACCGCCA
The DNA here is from genome assembly GCF_033095805.1 of Serratia sp. UGAL515B_01. Classification (NCBI taxonomy): domain Bacteria; kingdom Pseudomonadati; phylum Pseudomonadota; class Gammaproteobacteria; order Enterobacterales; family Yersiniaceae; genus Serratia; species Serratia sp. UGAL515B_01. The sequence goes on from NZ_CP109901.1 coordinate 3,463,816, forward strand.
ATCGCCACTTTCAAAAATTCCAGAGTGGCGCCACCAACGGTAAATATCATCGTCCCCATTGCTACCGCGATGGCAAACTTTAGCGAAACCAGACCGGAAGCATCGTTCATCAATGCCTCCCCTTCTAGTACGCCCATAATCGATTTAGGAATGCGCCCTTTGCCAACGATACCACCCAACGCAACAGCATCGGTTGGCGACAATACCGCCGCCAGAGCAAACGCAGCTACCAGAGGTATCCCCGGCACCATCAGGTAAATGAGATAACCGACACCCACAACGGTGAGCAACACCAGCACCAATGCTAACCCAAGAATTTCGCGCCCGTGGTGCAGGAATTCGCGCGTAGGGGTTTTCCATCCATCGGCAAACAATAACGGTGGTATAAACAATACGAGGAACAGTTCAGGATCAAAATCAACATGCAGCCCAAAATGCGGCCAGGCGAGCAAAGCCCCGATAACTATCTGTATTAACGGCAATGGTATCTGAAACGGTAATATGCGTGTTATCACCCCAGAAAGGGAGACCACCAAAATCAGAATGAGGATTGTAAAAAAGATTTCCATGCTTTCCTTAGACTCTACGGTTCAGAACATCAAAGCTCGCTGACAAAGTTAACGTCCAATAGTAAATCACTTTTTTCGTGGGATTAAAGCTTGTTTTACCTTATACCCTCTCTCTTATTACACGTGAGTGCCGTTGGTGGCTATTTAAGCGCAGGGCAAAACGTAAGCCACGCGGTAAAGTTTGCCAAATCAGCGGTGAACAACGCCAGAATAGGTTCAAATAGTCAGTAAAATTAAACTGATGGAAGAGGCACTTAATAATATAGGGCAAGAAGAAGAGGTAAAATTTGAGATAAGAATCGGGGCGCTACGCCAGCGCCCCGACATTGCTGATGAGTTAGATCGCCCAGCCACCAGCATAGAACGTAACCAGCGCAGCAGCAATCAACACCGTACCAATGTTCAGCTTACGCCATTCACCAGAGAATACGCGGCCAATCACCAGAGAGCTGAAACCCAACATAATCCCGGTAACGATGTTGCATGTCAGAACGATAAACACAGCGCATAGTAACCCGGCCATGGCATCAACGAAGTCGTTGAAGTCCAATTTAGTCACGTTGCTTAACATCAACAAGCCAACGTACATTAAGGCAGGCGCCGTCGCGTACACCGGTACCAAATAGGAAAGTGGTGACAAGAACAGGATCAGCAGGAACAAAATCCCCACCACCGTGGCAGTCAGACCTGTTTTCCCACCAGCCGCCGTACCTGCGGCAGATTCGATATAAACCGCCGCTGGTGCTGCTCCCACCAAACCAGAGAAGATGCTGCTCAAAGAGTCTGAAGTCAGCGCTTTACCGCCGTTGACGATCTGGCCATTTTTATCCAGCAGATTTGCCTGCCCCGCCACCGCACGAATAGTACCCGTGGCGTCGAACACCGCTGTCATCACCAATGCTAACACGCTTGGCAGCACCACTGGCTGCAAGGCCCCCATAATATCCAGACTGAATATTAATGAGTTACCGTCTGGTCCTGCCAAACTCGGCATGGCAAATAGGCCTTGGTATTTCACCGTTGGATCAAAAATAAGGCCAATGATGGAAATAGCGATAATCACCAATAGTATTCCGCCCGGTACGCGCAATTTTTCCAGGCCAAAGATTACCGCTAGCCCAAACAATGTCATTACGACAGGGAATGAAGTGAATGCTCCTAGCGCAACCGGCAAGCCATCCAGCGGGTTTTTCACTACCAAGCCAACCCCGTTTGCAGCAATCAGTAACAAGAAAAGGCCAATGCCAATACCTGTACCGTGCGCCACCCCCATAGGCAGGTTACGTAGGATCCAGGAGCGGATGCCAGTCACCGAAATAATGGTGAACAGCACTCCCATCAAAAATACTGCCCCCAGCGCCACAGGAATACTGATTTGCTGGCCCAGTACCAAGCTAAAGGCGGTAAACGCTGTCAGTGAAATAGCACAACCTATCGCCATTGGCAGGTTGGCCCACAAGCCCATCAGCAACGATCCCAAACCGGCAACCAGGCAGGTGGCAACAAACACCGCGGTTGGAGGAAAACCGGCTTTGCCTAGCATGCTTGGGACGACGATCACCGAATAGACCATCGCCAGGAAGGTAGTTAACCCTGCAACCACTTCCTGACGCACATTAGTACCCCGTGCTGAAAGTTGAAAATACCCATCAAGCCCGCCCTTTGGTGTGAAGGCATTATCCGCTTGAGATTTCGACATGTTGCTGTCCCCTGTTTTCATTGCCAGCCCCTAGGAAGAGGCCTGTTATTCTGCTTACGCATGCTCATTACGAAACCGTTTCCATCACGTTCACTTCCATACCTTTCAGTAACACGGCCAAATGACGCCATATAATATGGCAAACGTTTAACTCTCGTTGCGTGAAGCGGTGGATTGATGATGGCTTTACCCAAAAGATCTCAAATGAAACCGACGCTAATCAGATTTTAGATTTGAAAGGTATTTTTAAGGCAAACGATTATCTAGCCTTCTATACCGTCTGATCAACTAAAGATCGCGACATTGTATGTGAAAATTTATTGGACACGTGCGCTGACAATAATGCAGGGCTAGGCTGTTCCCCTCAATGATACACGAACACCCCTGGGGGTCATTTGCGCACTGAACAAGGCGTGAGTTGTGCGGTTTGATAGACCCAATAAGCAGCGAATAATGCAGCAATGCGCGGTTTGCGTGTATCTCCTGTTCATCCGTACTCGTCAAAGTCCAGGAAACCCGTGCTTGGTTAAAACAGCTCTAAGCCCCTACTAAACATCGTTATCGATGTCCAAGGAAAGGTTTATTCCGGCATAATAAATGGCCCACCCTGTTCCAGCGCTCGCTGATAGGCGGGACGAGCATGAACACGCTGCAGAAAATTTTGTAACTGCGGACATTCATCCAACCCACCTCGTCCAGCCATCGCCTCTAGTGGAAAACTCATTTGAATATCTGCTGCGCTAAACGCATTGCCGACAAACCAGGCACTTTTATTCAGGTGTTGCTCAAGATAGTTGCGATGGGTAGCAATCTGTTTATCCAAATACCCCTTTTGTACGCCTTTGCCAATAGCACCTGCAAGCGGACGGATCACCCATGGGACGGGTGGGAGTCCTAACCGGTTGAGCACCAGTTTCATTACCAACAGAGGCATTAACGAACCTTCAGCATAATGCAGCCAATAACGATACTCCTGACGAGCACGGAGATCGGTCGGTTTGAATACCTCCTGTTCATCATAAACTTCCTGCAAATACTCAATAATGGCCCCCGATTCCGCGAGTGTAAGATCCCCATCAACGAGCACGGGAGACTTTCCTAAAGGATGGATTTTTTGCAATTCCACTGGTGCAAGCATCGTAAGGCTGTCGCGCTGGTAACGCTGGATTTGATACGGAACACCCAATTCTTCCAAGAACCATAGGATGCGTTGTGAACGGGAATTATTGAGATGATGAAGGGTAATCATGGGTTTTCTCCGGTAACAATACTTGCATTAAAGGTAGTTGCCTCCTGGTCTCCTGCCAAACCGGTTTACCTCAGACACGATCATCAATTTATTTGAATGAAACACTCAAAACACCTCGATTTTCTATTGGCTATATTTAGCCTAGTATTTAACACATCGAGAGGATACAGCCTCTCACCTAATATAAACTCTGAGGATTTGACCATGAAAAACATCAAAATTTTTGCTACTGCTTTTATTCTAGCTTCTGCTTCTTTCGCTAGCATTGCCGCAGACCAATTAAGCAACCAGCCCGCTGCTGGCGCACATAAAATCGGTGTGGTATCTGTAAGTGGTGCGAACAACCTGAGTGCTCTGGAAGCCGAACTGGCAAGCAAAGCCGAGGCAGCGGGTGCCAGCTCCTACCGCATTATTGCTGCTGGTGGGAAAAACAAAATGTACGGCACCGCAGAAATCTTCAACTGATCGTCAGCACATTCACTGACAAAATAAACTAAGCCCCGCGAGATAATGTTAACGGCGTTACCTCGAGGGGCTTTCTTGTATTTCAGACGGGGAAAGGACCAAATGATGTCATTAACCTCATCTGTGGTCTTTCTGGATACTGATATATTTCGCCTCTAACTCTTTTATAGAGTTAAAAAGTATCCTGAAAACAACGAAAGCGCTTTTCACACTTTTGTAGCCTACAAAAAACAGGAAAGCCCCGCATAACGGGGCTTAAGGACACTATACTTTACAAAAAATCTATGGCGTATTTTAGAACGGAATATCGTCGTCAAAGTCCATTGGGGGTTCATTACCGGCCGCTGGCGCGCTGTTTTGAGCTGGGCGGGCCTGCTGCTGGCCACCACCGCTGAACTGGCTGCTACTTTGCGGCTGCTGAGGCTGCCCCCAACCCCCCTGTTGGCCGCCTGCTGGCTGACCACCACCTGCCGGGGCTCCCCCCCCCTGACGGCCACCCAACATCTGCATGGTACCGCCCACATTAACTACGACTTCGGTAGTGTACTTTTCTACACCTGCCTGATCGGTCCATTTACGCGTCTGCAACGCACCCTCAATATAAACTTGAGAACCTTTACGCAAGTATTCACCCGCCACTTCCGCCAGCTTGCCAAACAACACAACACGGTGCCATTCCGTTTTTTCTTTCTGCTCGCCGGTCACTTTGTCACGCCAGCTCTCTGAGGTCGCCAGGGTAATGTTGGCAACAGCACCACCGTTAGGCATGTAGCGGACTTCAGGGTCTTGGCCCAGATTTCCGACCAAGATTACTTTGTTTACGCCTCTGCTGGCCATATTCAATCTCCTGATGAATCATTAAGTGGATAAAAACCACATTTTGCTTAAGCTGTGTGCCTTAATTACCGTGGTAACGTCGCAGCCCAAAAAACCGTCATCGAGACGGGGTGAATGACAGAATTGCCTTTGTTCAAGCCCGACATAGAATACAGGCTTTTGGCACGCACACCTTCAGACCGGGGCATTGCCACGTTGTTCACCACTTGTTAGGCCTACAAACAGCGAGGCTTCCATCTTGCCCTGCGCGTACATGACAACAAGCGCCGCTCGCGTGCAATTAAGGGACACAGCCTAGTCTAAACCGTAAATTGTAGCATGTCATACGCCTAGATTATACCTGCGAAGTTCCTTCCAAAATTGCTTCTACAATCGACCTCCTTACATATCCATACTGGATATTCATTCAGGTTTACTTGTGTCATAATTATGCGTTTCGTCCTGACAGTGTCGTTTTTGCGGGTAAAATCACAAATTCGCTCGTTAAGAAACGGAGACAGGCGTGGTGTATCATCAAGACGGGAAGTGTAAATGGACAATATCGAAGTTCGTGGTGCTCGAACCCATAATCTCAAAAACATCAATCTTATTATTCCGCGTGACAAACTGATCGTTGTTACCGGTCTGTCGGGTTCAGGCAAGTCCTCATTGGCCTTTGATACACTGTATGCCGAAGGGCAACGGCGTTACGTCGAATCTCTCTCTGCTTACGCGCGGCAATTTCTTTCGCTGATGGAAAAACCGGACGTCGACCATATTGAAGGTCTTTCGCCAGCGATTTCTATTGAGCAAAAATCGACCTCACACAACCCGCGCTCCACCGTGGGTACTATCACCGAAATCCACGACTATCTGCGTCTGCTGTTTGCCCGAGTCGGTGAACCACGCTGCCCGGATCACCATGTTACTCTGGCGGCACAAACGGTCAGCCAGATGGTGGATAACGTACTCAACCAGCCGGAAGGCAAACGCCTGATGTTACTGGCTCCAGTGGTAAAAGATCGTAAGGGTGAACACACCAAGACGTTGGAAAACCTGGCAGCCCAAGGATATATCCGTGCACGTATTGACGGCGAGGTGTGCGATCTCTCCGATCCACCTAAGCTGGAACTGCAAAAGAAACACACTATTGAAGTGGTAGTGGACCGTTTCAAAGTTCGTGACGATTTGGCACAGCGCCTGGCCGAGTCTTTTGAAACTGCGCTAGAACTCTCAGGCGGAACGGCCATCGTTGCCGACATGGATGACGAAAAAGCAGAAGAACTGCTGTTCTCTGCCAATTTTGCCTGCCCAACCTGTGGTTACAGCATGCGTGAATTGGAACCGCGACTGTTCTCATTCAACAACCCGGCGGGAGCCTGTCCAACCTGTGATGGGCTAGGTGTGCAGCAGTTTTTCGATCCTGAACGTGTGGTACAAAATCCCGACCTGTCTCTTGCCGGCGGCGCTATTCGTGGTTGGGATCGTCGCAATTTCTATTATTTCCAGATGCTGCGTTCATTGGCTGAGCACTATGAATTTGATGTAGAAGCGCCATTCAGCAGTCTGAGTGCCAGCGTACAAAAAGCCGTGCTCAGCGGCTCAGGCAAAGAATCAATCGAATTCAAATACATTAACGATCGTGGTGATACCACCGTGCGCCGTCATCCGTTTGAGGGTGTACTGCACAATATGGAACGCCGTTACAAAGAGACAGAATCCAGCGCTGTGCGGGAAGAACTGGCCAAATTTATCAGTAACCGCCCTTGCGCCTCATGCCATGGCACACGCCTGCGTGAAGAAGCACGTAACGTGTTCGTGGAAGATACAACGTTACCTGAGATTTCAGATCTGAGTATCGGCCACGCGATGACATTCTTCCAGAACATGAAACTGAGCGGCCAACGCGCACAGATCGCCGAAAAAGTGCTGAAAGAGATTGGCGATCGCCTGAAGTTCCTGGTCAATGTCGGCTTGAACTACCTTTCCCTATCGCGTTCTGCTGAGACACTCTCTGGGGGTGAAGCTCAGCGTATCCGTCTGGCCAGCCAGATCGGCGCAGGTTTGGTAGGTGTGATGTACGTGCTGGATGAACCTTCCATCGGCTTGCACCAGCGCGATAATGAGCGCCTGTTAGAGACTCTGATCCATCTGCGCAATCTGGGTAATACCGTGATTGTGGTTGAACACGATGAAGACGCGATCCGCGCCGCCGATCATGTGATCGATATTGGTCCCGGTGCCGGTGTGCACGGTGGGCAAGTGGTTGCGGAAGGCACCGTTGAAGACATCATGGCAGAGCCAGACTCATTGACAGGCCAGTTCCTTAGCGGCAAACGCGAAATCGCTATCCCGGCACAACGCGTACCAGCAGACCCGGCTAAAGTGCTGAAGCTGAGCGGTGCTCGTGGCAATAACCTCAAAGATGTCACACTGACGCTGCCCGTGGGGCTGTTTACCTGTATTACCGGTGTTTCTGGTTCAGGCAAATCAACGCTGATCAACGATACGCTTTTTCCTATTGCCCAGCGTCAGCTCAACGGAGCGACCATTGCCGAACCATCACCTTACCGTGAAGTGACTGGGCTGGAGCACTTCGACAAGGTGATCGACATCGATCAGAGTCCGATTGGTCGCACACCGCGTTCCAACCCTGCAACCTATACCGGGATCTTTACGCCAGTACGTGAACTGTTTGCTGGCGTACCGGAATCCCGCACCCGTGGTTACACACCTGGCCGATTCAGCTTTAACGTGAAGGGAGGCCGTTGTGAAGCCTGCCAGGGCGACGGCGTGATCAAGGTAGAGATGCACTTCCTGCCGGATATCTACGTACCCTGCGATCAGTGCAAAGGGAAGCGCTATAATCGCGAAACGTTGGAGGTGAAGTACAAAGGTAAAAATATCCACGAAGTGCTGGATATGACCATTGAAGAGGCTCGTGATTTCTTCGATGCGGTACCTGCACTGGCGCGTAAACTGCAAACGCTGATGGAGGTAGGGCTCTCTTACATCCGTCTGGGGCAGTCGGCAACTACCCTTTCCGGTGGTGAGGCGCAGCGTGTGAAACTGGCACGCGAACTGTCGAAACGCGGCACAGGCCAGACTCTGTATATCCTTGATGAACCAACCACAGGCCTGCATTTCGCCGATATCCAACAGTTACTGGCGGTTCTGCATCAGCTGCGCGATCAAGGCAATACTATCGTCGTCATTGAACACAATCTGGACGTCATTAAAACAGCGGACTGGATTGTCGATCTGGGGCCAGAGGGGGGGAGTGGTGGTGGCGAGATCTTGGTGTCTGGCACACCAGAAACCGTAGCGGGCTGCAAAACGTCACACACTGCGCGTTTCCTGAAGCCAATTTTGCATAAAAAATGATCTTATTCATCATACTTCAAGTTGCCTGCGTTTTGGGGCCAGCACAAACACTGTTCAAAAACGCATGGCGTTTTTGACATGCAACTCGAATGATTTAGAGCTGCCCCTCTCCTGACCAACGGCAGGAGAGGGGCTTTACTTTCAGATACCCAGTTCTTGGCGTTTTTTCTTCGATAAACCCGCCGTGACCAATTGGTAAGAAATATCGATCAACCGATAAAACTGAGAATCTGGTAGTGCACCATCCAAGAAAATGCTGTTCCAATGCGCTTTATTGAGATAGTAGCCTGGGATAATTTCTGCATGTTGCCCACGCAGTTGTTCCGCGAGTTCTACCCCACATTTTAGCGAGATCACAGGTCGACCATAGGCTTCACCGAACAATGCAAACATTTTGTCGGCAACTCTGACACGATCTGCCTGCCAATCATTCTGATAGTCGTGTTCACTGCCCGGTTTGGTAAGGCAATAATCCATCAGTTGCTGTTTGTTCACGGTCATTTTCTCTGAGTCAATGGATGGGGTCGTTCTCATTTACTGAACAGCCGCAAACGCCTCTGCTACCTGATGCACGTTGTTATGATTGAGGCCAGCCACGCACATCCGCCCACTGTGGATCAGGTAGACACCAAACTCCTCACGCAGGCGATCAACCTGCGCCGCACTGAAACCGGTGTAACTGAACATCCCGCGTTGTTCCAGCAGGTAATCAAAATTACGCTGCGGCAAGGCACTCTTCAAGGTCTCTACCAGCACCTTACGCATTTCCAGGATACGGGTGCGCATGGACTCGACTTCAGCCAACCACTCGGCCTTCAGTTGTGGGTCATTCAATACTTTTGCCACAACTTGCGCACCAAAATTCGGTGGGCTGGAGTAGTTACGACGCACAGTGGCTTTCAGTTGCCCAAGCACACGCTCGGCAGCATCACTGCTTTCACACAACACGGATAGCCCACCAACGCGCTCACCGTAAAGCGAGAATATTTTCGAGAATGAGTTGCTCACCAGGCTTGGCAGGCCCGCCGCCGCAATAGCGCGGATAGCGTAGACATCCTGCTCAATCCCGCCACCAAAACCTTGATAAGCAATGTCGAGGAATGGGATCAATTCACGTTCAGCGAGCGCTTCAACCACCAGATCCCATTGGGTAGCTGTAAGATCGGAGCCAGTCGGGTTGTGACAACAAGGGTGCAATAGCACAATGCTTCTGGCTGGCAGCGTTTTCAACGTGTCCAGCATGGCGTCAAATTTCACCCCTAGGTTTTCACTATCAAAATAGGGATAGGTATTCACCTTAAAACCGGCACCAGAGAAGATTGCCACGTGGTTTTCCCAGGTAGGGTCGCTGACCCATACCTGTGAATCCGGGAAGTAACTCTTTAGGAAATCAGCACCGACTTTCAGCGCACCTGAGCCACCAATGGTTTGGATCGTGGCGATACGACCCTGTTGCAACATGGTATGCTCGGCACCGAACAACAGTTGCTGGATCGCATTGCGGTAGGGCTGTAAGCCTTCCATTGGCAGATAGACTGATGCGCCGTGCTCAATACTGTTAAGCTGGGCTTCTGCGGCAGCCACCGCCCTCATCTGCGGAATAATCCCCTGCTCGTTATAATACAAGCCGATACTCAGGTTAACTTTGTGAGTACGGGGATCTTTTTTGAATTTTTCCATCAGCGACAGAATTGGGTCACCTGCATAAGCATCAACATTCTGGAACACGGGTTGGTTCTCCTGATTTGGGTTGTTCTGAACATCATCTACTATATACCCTAAACAATTCGAGTTGCATGAAAAGGGTAACTCAGCCCCTTCGCAAATTGCAGAACAATACGTGTATGAACGTTAGACTATGGCTTGAGAATAAATACAACAGGTATAAAAGGGATAACAAATGAAGAAATTATTACCTCTCGCTTTGCTGCTTGCAGTTGGAAGCACCAGTGCACAATCCAATCTGGATAAGGTGTTGCAGCAAAAAGTGCTGACGGTCTGCACCACCGGCGATTACAAGCCTTATACCTTCTTGAAAGAAGATGGCAGCTACGAGGGTATTGATATCGAGATGGCCGAGTCACTGGCGAAAAGCATGGGAGCCAAAGTGAAGTGGGTTAAAACCACATGGAAAACCCTGATGCCTGACTTTGTATCAGGGAAATGCGATATCGCTATGGGGGGGATCTCAGTCACTCTGGAACGCCAGAAACAGGTATTCTTCGCTGAACGGCTTGATACCGATGGTAAAATACCGCTGGTGCGTTGCACCGATGTGAAAAAATACCGGACTCTAGAGCAGATTAATAAACCTTCGGTCCGCATGATAGAGCCCGCTGGCGGGACCAATGAAGCCTTTGTTCAAGCCTACTTGCCCAAGGCTAACCTGACGCTATCTCATGACAATATGGGTATTTTCCAGCAATTGGTTGATCGCAAAGTAGACGTGATGATCACCGATGCCTCAGAAGCCCTTTATCAACAAAAACAATTCCCTAAGCTGTGTGCGGTGAACCCGGATAAACCTATGCAATATGGTGAGAAAGCGTACATGTTGCCGCGCGACGATATGAGTTGGAAACTGTATGTCGATCAGTGGCTGCACCTAAGCAAAGCCAGTGGGGAGTATCAGAAGATTATCGAACAGTGGTTGGCGGTAAGAAAGTGATGTGATATTCGCTCCCCCTCGTTACACTTCTGGAAAAATTGAGGGGGAGAAACCGCTGGCTACTCGCCAATGTATTCCATCGTTACGCGCTGGGTCAGTTTGGTGATCAACTCATAAGCACTCATTCCGCTGAAAGCGGCAACCCGCTCAACCGGTAACTGATTGCCCCATAACACTACTTCATCACCCACTTTATCAGCTGCACCTGGCCCCAGATCCACCGAAATCATATCCATGGACACGCGGCCTACTATCGGCACTTCACGGCCATTCACCCACACTGGCGTGCCGGGAGAGACAATGCGTGGATAACCATCACCATAACCCATAGCTACCACACCAAGACGGGTATCCCGCTCGCTTACCCAAACCCCACCATAACCCACAGGCTCATTCGCTTTATGCTCTCGCACCGCGATCAGGCTGGATTTAAGCGTCATGGCGGGCTGCAGACCAAAGTTATCGGCGTATAGCGTGTCTAATGGGGAGACACCATAAAGAATAATGCCAGGGCGTACCCAGTCGTAATGAGCCTGTGGCCACAGCAAAATCCCACCGGAAGCCGCAATCGATTTCTGACCCGCTTTATCAGCGATAAAGCGTTCGAAACAGTCGATCTGCTTTTCTGTCGTATCCACCTGTGGTTCGTCGGCACGGCTAAAGTGGCTCATGATATTAACCGGCTGCGCCACGTTAGGGCATGCGCACAAACGCTGATAAAATGCTTCGGCCTGCTCAGGGCGAACCCCCAAGCGATGCATCCCGGTATCAAGTTTCATCCATACCCGTAACGGATGTGCCAATTCGCCCTGTTCCAGCGATTCCAACTGCTCAATACTGTGGATGACAGTTTCGATATTATTCGCCACCAATGCGGGCAAATCTTCAGCACAGAAGAAGCCTTCCAGTAGCAGGATCGGTTTGATGATGCCGCCAGCTCTGAGTATCAACGCTTCTGCAATACGCGCCACGCCATAGCAGTCGGCATCTTGCAGCGCGTGGGCAGCCTCCAGCAGGCCATGTCCATAAGCGTTGGCTTTCACAACGGCGATCAGGCGGCTTTGTGGTGCCATACGGCGCACCTGTTGCAGGTTATGTCGCAGAGCACGGCGGTCAATTACAGCAGTTGCCGCTTTCATTTCAGTTCCTTAGCTGACTATTCATCATCATATTGTGGCCCCGCGTAGTTATCGAAGCGCGACCATTGCCCGTTAAAGGTTAAGCGCACGGTGCCGATAGGGCCATTACGCTGCTTACCCAGAATAATTTCAGCAACTCCTTTGAGATCGCTGTTTTCGTGATAAACCTCATCGCGGTAGATAAACATGATCAAGTCAGCATCCTGCTCAATAGAGCCTGATTCACGCAGATCGGAGTTAACCGGGCGTTTATCTGCACGTTGTTCCAGGCTTCGGTTCAACTGCGACAATGCGACTACCGGAACCTGTAATTCTTTCGCCAACGCTTTCAGAGAGCGGGAAATTTCGGCAATCTCAAGGGTACGGTTATCAGACAACGCAGGCACACGCATCAATTGCAGATAGTCGATCATAATCAGGCTAAGCCCGTCATGCTCACGGAAAATACGGCGCGCACGGGAACGCACTTCGGTCGGCGTTAAACCAGAGGAGTCGTCGATGTACATATTGCGTTTCTCCAGCAAGATCCCCATGGTGCTGGAAATTCGCGCCCAATCCTCATCATCAAGCTGACCGGTTCGGATACGGGTCTGATCGACGCGTGACAACGAAGCCAACATACGCATCATAAGCTGGTTGCCGGGCATTTCCAGGCTGAAGATCAGCACCGGTTTATCTTGCATCATCGCAGCGTTTTCACACAGGTTCATAGCGAACGTGGTTTTACCCATCGAAGGACGCGCTGCGACAATGATCAAATCCGACTTCTGCAAACCAGCCGTTTTTTTGTCCAAATCCCCATAGCCAGTGGAGACCCCGGTTACGCCATCGTGTGGGCGTTGATAAAGTTGTTCAATACGAGCAACGGTATCTTCTAGAATACGTTCGATCCCTTTCGGGCCATCATCTTTACTGGCACGGTTTTCAGCAATCTGAAATACCCGAGATTCAGCTAGGTCGAGCAAATCCTCGCTACTGCGCCCCTGCGGATCGTAACCCGCATCGGCAATCTCGTTAGCAACGGAAATCATTTCACGTACGACCGCACGTTCGCGCACAATGTCAGCATAAGCACCGATGTTGGCAGCACTCGGGGTATTTTTGGAAAGTTCCGCCAGATAGGCAAACCCCCCCACTGATTCCAATTCCCCTTTCTGTTCCAACGATTCGGACAATGTGATCAGATCTATCGGGCGGTTCATTTCCAACAGACGCTGCATCTCGGTAAAGATCAGACGATGTGGGCGGCTGAAGAAATCATTGGAGACCACGCGTTCAGCGACGTTGTCCCAACGTTCATTATCCAGCATCAAACCGCCCAACACGGACTGCTCCGCCTCCAGCGAATGTGGCGGCATCTTCAGCCCTTCCATCTGGCGGTCTCTGGGTTCGTACGTGTTTGTTTTATTGGTTGGTTTTTTGCCTGCCATGAAGCGTTTTCTTTATCCGGTTGCGAAGGGTAAATCCTGACGCGAGAGTATACGTGATTTTAATCGATGATTCCTGCGGCATCCCTTAGCAAAAAAGGATAAATCGTGAATTGGCAAACTGGATAGCTGATACTGAAAAGCGTAGTCTGGAACCAGACTGTCAAAGGAGGTAACGACATGGCCAAGCGCATTCAATTCTCCGCCACGGGTGGCCCAGAAGTGCTGCAATATGTAGATTTTACCCCTATTGCTCCCGCCACTGGCGAGGTTCAGGTAGAGAACAAAGCGATCGGTATCAACTTTATCGATACTTACATACGAAGTGGGTTATACCCCTCGGAAAAACTCCCCAGTGGCCTAGGTTCTGAAGCGGCAGGTGTGGTGACTAAAGTGGGAGCAGGCGTCAGCACACTCAAACCCGGCGATCGCGTCGTTTATGCTCAATCCACTCAGGGTGCCTACTCTGAAATTCACAACGTTCGGGAGGATAAAGTGGCCATCCTGCCTGACAACCTCAGCTTTGAGCAGGGTGCCGCGTCCTTTCTCAAAGGGTTAACCGTGCATTATCTGTTACGCCAGACCTATGAGGTTAAACCCGGTGAGATTTTCCTGTTCCATGCCGCTGCCGGCGGCGTTGGGCTGATCGCCTGCCAGTGGGCCAAAGCCTTGGGTGCCAAACTGATTGGCAGTGTGAGTTCTGAAGAAAAAGCACAACAGGCGAAACAAGCAGGTGCATGGGCGACCATTAACTATCGCAAAGAAAACATAGTTCAACGTGTGGAAGAATTAACCAACGGTGAGAAAGTTAGCGTGGTTTATGACTCGGTCGGGAAAAGTACCTGGCAAGACTCGCTCAATAGCCTTAAGCGTCGGGGGTTGTTAGTCAGCTTCGGTAACGCCTCTGGCCCGGTAACCGGTGTCGATCTGGCTTTGCTGAATCAGAAAGGCTCATTATACGTCACCCGCCCCTCGCTCAATGGCTATATCACCAACCGCCAGGAATTGCAGTTTGCCAGTAATGAGTTGTTCTCGCTGATTGGCAGCGGGGCGATAAGAGTTGATGTGAAAAAAGAGCAGATATTTGGGCTTTCAGACGCGCAACGGGCACACGGATTGCTTGAAAGTGGCCAAACCAGCGGATCTTGCCTGCTGATCCCAGGGTTTTAAGCCAATAAAAGGGCTCCGCACGGAGCCCTTTCTATTACTGCATTTTGTAAGGGTAGAGCTCAATTCGCAAGAGATTACGGGTTGCTTTAACAACGCTAGTATATGCCCAGCGGGGATAATACCCTTCGCATTGCTGCAGAGGTAAACATCCTAACAGCCAGATAATGTAAATAAAATGTTTGCTTAAAAAACCTCAAGGTGTGAACCCTAGCGCACTAGCAGGCAAACAGCACTGTAATTTTCAGCATGGATGACTGATTTTACAGCAAAAAATCTTAATAGCGCCGTATTTGTGGCTTCTGCATTGAACGGTATATCCACACACCAATTACTGCCAGGATTAACCATGGCAACAATTTGATCACAATCGCAAACAATCCGCCTAATAGCATAAAAGCCGCCGCTACGAACAACGCCGCGATGACGCCCAGCAGAGAGACCCCAGTCACCAACAGCATAACGACAAAACCGATAATAAAGAAAAGTTCCAACATAGATTGCTCCTTGGCAAAACAATGTGTCTGCCTTGTTCATTACAAGAAGCATGCCAATATGAATAAAAAATTAACGCATTGAAAAATAATAACAATAATGCCACAACAAATGGTGTCATTGGTCAAAAAAACCAAATTTTAGTCAAATAAATGACAAATTAGGCCACTTCAGTGCGGGCTGAGCGAACCAAAGCCAGTGCCTGCTCAACAACACGAACGTCAGCCCCCGGTTTATGCGCATTTTCACTCAGATGACGACGCCACTGCCGCGCACCCGGCACCCCTTGGAACAGCCCAAGGATATGGCGGGTAATGTGGCCCAAATAGGTCCCGTTCGCCAGTTCGCGTTCAATATACGGGTACAGTGCTTCGATAATGGCGACGTTATCCATCACCGCACTTTGCTTGCCGAATATCTCGCTATCAACTTGCGCCAGTATCCCAGGATTTTGGTACGCCTCACGTCCCATCATCACACCATCCACATGGTGCAGATGCTGTTTAGCCTCTTCCAACGTTTTCACCCCGCCGTTGATGGCGATAGTCAACGCCGGGAAATCACGTTTTAACTGATAAACACGCGGATAGTCCAACGGTGGAACTTCGCGGTTTTCTTTCGGGCTCAGGCCTGAAAGCCAGGCTTTACGGGCATGAATGGTGAACATATCGCACTCGCCACGCCCTGCAACCGTAGCAATAAAATCATACAAGAAGGCATAACTATCCTGCTCATCAATACCAATACGGGTTTTCACCGTAACCGGTATAGATACGACATCGCGCATCGCTTTAACACAATCCGCCACCAACGTGGCCTGCCCCATCAAGCAGGCACCGAACATACCGTTCTGCACACGATCAGAAGGGCAACCCACGTTAAGATTGATCTCATCATAGCCACGCTGTTCTGCCAGTTTGGCACAGTGTGCCAGTGCCGCGGGGTCGCTCCCCCCCAGCTGTAACGCTACCGGATGCTCTTCTTCGCTGTACGCCAGATAATCCCCTTTGCCGTGAATAATCGCGCCGGTGGTCACCATTTCGGTATACAACAGTATCTCTTTGCTCAGCAAACGATGAAAATAACGGCAGTGGCGGTCGGTCCAGTCCAGCATCGGGGCAATGGAGAAACGATTGGCGGCGTATTTGGAAATGTTGATTTCTTTCGTCATGCTGAGTTACTGGCTACCTGAAATGTCTAGGATTCAACAACCGGTGCTCAGCACCGATGTCGCTAAGCGGCTATTATAGCGACAATTTTGGAGCTTGGGAAAAACACCATTTATCTAGGCAAGAATAAAGAGGGCTGATTGAAGCAAAATAGGCTGTGAATAGCGACAGTAAATATTGCAAATTTGAAATACGACAAAACTTGTAAATAGTCTGTTGAGAACACGTTAGCCATGTGAAACAGAACAACCCTCGGCGACTGCGCTTAAATATGATAAAATCGACTTCTTTACGTACCGGGATATCGGGATATTTGCCATGAACCCAACCAACCAGGAAAAGCTGCTCGCGCAGGCTGAACAACTCTGTCAGCAGCGCAACGTGCGACTAACCCCGCAACGGCTGGAAGTATTACGCCTGATGGCTGAGCAGCCCGGTGCCATCAGTGCCTATGACCTGCTGGACCTGCTGCGTGTGGCGGAACCTCAGGCAAAACCGCCTACGGTATACCGTGCTCTGGATTTCTTACTGGAGCAGGGGTTTATCCACCGCGTTGAGTCAACCAACAGCTATGTAGTATGCCATCACTTTGAACAACCGATGCACACATCTGCGCTGTTTATCTGTGATCGTTGTGGACTGGTTACTGAACGCACCACCGAAGGGATGGAAGAAACATTACAGAAACTCGCCCAGGAATCAGGGTTCGTATTACGGCACAGCGTGGTTGAAGCACACGGTTTATGTTCCCCTTGTGTTGAAATAGAGGCTTGTGAGAATAAACACGATTGCAATCACGATCACAGCATTGTGACAAAGAAAAAATAAATAGACCGGGAACACCTTATGTTCCCGTTATCGAATGCGGGATGAGGTCCCTGATTAGGTATCAATGCTCCCTTTCTACCGGCCAGATTAATTGGCAATTATCTTGCTGAGAACCAGGTTCCGTGAAGACGATGGCGGTGCCACATCCACCACAATACAATGCCCCGAAGTGCCAGAAATACGGTCAAAGCCAACCATAAACCATGATTACCTAATACAGGCAGGGTCAGTAGGGTAACACCATAGCCGATCGCCGCCACCGCCATACTGTTGCGCATCTCGGTACCACGGGTAGCACCGATAAACATGCCGTCCAGTAAATAACACCAAACACCCACCAGAGGTAGCACCACTTGCCAAGGCAGGTAATGGCCAGCCAGCGCACGAAGCTCAGGCAATGAAGTCAATGCAGCCACGATCTGCTGCCCGGCAAGCAAGTAAATGACGGCAAAACCACAGGCAACCAAGCACGCTTGCCGACAAGCGGCATGCCAAACCTTGCGTAATCGACGATCGTCATGTGCGCCATAGGCATAACCCGAGTGCGCCTCTACGGCGTAAGCAAAACCGTCCAGCGCGTAGGCGGTAAACGTCAGCAAATTCATCAGCACCGCATTGACCGCCACCACGCTCCCTCCCATTCTGGCCCCTAATAGGGTAATGGCAGCAAAACACAGTTGCAGTAATAGCGAGCGCAGCATAATGTCACGGTTAAGCGCCAAGAGCTGGCGCAGATTACCACGCCAAGCTGTGAGTAATATTGCCAGCGAAATCCCGTGTAAACGTAATACCCGTAATGATAACCATAAGCCAAGCATTAGCGTTGCATATTCCGCAATAACCGTCGCTGCTGCAGCCCCTTGCACATTCCAACCCAGTCCCATCACCAGCCAGATATCCAATACGATGTTCAGCAGATTGCCGCTAATCAGTAAAATTACCGGCGCACGTATATACTGGACACCCAGCAGCCAGCCCAACAGCACCATATTGGCTAATGCTGCGGGGGCACTCAACCAACGGACCTCCAGAAATAGTCTTGCTTGTGCCAACACGTCCCTATCGCCACCGACTACATGCAGTGCAAGCGTGATCAACGGCGTACGCAACACCACAATAGCCATCCCTGCCAGCAGAGCCAGTAAGAATGGTTGTATAAAAGTACGCGCCAATTTCCGTGGGTCTTGCGCTCCCAACGCCTGTGCCGCAAGGCCGGTAGTGCTCATGCGCAAAAATAGCATCAGCATAAACAGGAAGCTGGTCACCATAGAGCCGACGGCAACACCACCAAGGTAAATCGGGCTGTCAAGATGACCGATAACGGCTGTATCAACCAAACCGAGCAAGGGAACCGTAATATTGGAAAAGATCATCGGCAGTGCAAGGCGCCACAGCGCTTTGTCGGCATCGCTGGTGAAAGTAGAAAGCAGGCGCATAGCAGTACGTTCTCAAGGCAGGGTCAGTTAAGGATGAGTTAAAAAAGAAATCGCACTAGGGCTGCACGATATACCCTGCTATCTTTCAGGTAACGGCATTGTTTACGCAGCCCTTCAAGTTACAGGGATGTTGGTTACCTGTATCTTGAAGTTACTTGGGTATATTGTCTGTGCATTGAAAGAAGATGGTCGATAAACGTGGGCACCAATACCTGGTAAAACCTTTAGAGCCAGTCACCGTTACGGATCACCCCAACCGCCAAACCTTCTATAGTGAAATTCTGTTGACGCAGATCAACCACTATCGGCTGAAACTCACTGTTTTCCGGCAGTAACTCAACAACGTTACCGTGCTTTTTCAGACGTTTTACAGTAACTTCGTCCTCAATACGGGCGACGACCACCTGGCCGTTACGCACATCCTGAGTTTTATGCACTGCCAGCAAATCGCCATCCAGAATGCCAATGTCACGCATCGACATACCGCTCACTCGCAGCAGAAAATCTGCATTAGGTTTGAACAGGGAAGGATCAACTTTGTAATGCCCTTCGATATGTTGCTGAGCCAGTAAAGGTTCACCAGCAGCGACCCGACCTACCAAAGGCAGCCCCTCTTCATCTTCCATCAGCAGGCGAATCCCCCGAGAGGCACCGGAGACGATTTCGATGACACCTTTACGGGCCAGTGCCTTCAGATGTTCTTCAGCAGCATTTGGCGAACGGAACCCCAGACGTGTTGCGATCTCGGCACGCGTTGGTGGCATGCCCGTTTGAGAAATATGATCGCGAATCAGGTCATAGACCTCTTGCTGCCTGGTAGTTAGTGCTTTCATTCCGCCCCCTGTTTGTTTATACAGTCTTGCTGTGAGTATATACAGGTAAATATAGATTGGGAACCTAAGAATGAATAAAAATCAGGGATTAGCGAACTTGTTCGCAACATTGTCACCTTAACTTCAAGCAAAATGCACCCAAAGCACGGAGCCCCAAACAAACAGCGCCAAAATAATCGTCAAAGATACCGCCGCCGAACCCATGTCTTTCGCCCGCCCCGATAATTCGTGGTAGTCCGCTCCTACACGGTCAACGACAGCTTCAATGGCACTGTTGAGTATTTCGATAATCATCACCAGCATTACCGAACCTATCAGTAAAATCCGTGCTACGGCACCGACATCCAACCAAATCGCCAGTATGATAGCCAACACGGCAACAACCAGCTCCTGGCGGAATGAGGCCTCGTTGTGCCAAGCTGCTGATAAACCTTTATATGAATAACCAACGGCTTTCACAATACGTTTTAGACCAGTGATTTGATTTGCCATGGTAAGGGGACCTTTCTCAGCGGTAAATGATAGAACCGTCACCAATTCAGGATACAGCAAGGCATTTTTTGAGCATAAGGCTAGCCCTGCCATAGTGGTCAGCGCTGCAAGCTGACACACATACGGTATAATCTAATTAAGTCTATCCATTGCCTGGATGGTTCTGGATTTCCCAACACCACAGACCTGTTACCCGGTTTCTGGTATTCTTGCGGCGCATTGCTAACAAGAGGCTTCACGTTGTTATGTCAGGTTGGCGTAAAATTTATTATAAATTATTGAGTTTACCAATGAAATTATTGGTAAACAGTAAGGTTATCCCTTCAGATCCGGTCATGGAGTTAGGGTTAGACCCCTCACGGCCGATTTTGTATGTTTTACCTTATAATTCCAAGGCGGATTTACTGACTTTGCGCACCCAGTGCCTAGAGCAAGATCTGCCCGATCCCCTTAAACCACTCGAAATAGACGGTATCGTACTGCCTAGCCATGTGTTTATTCACGATGGTCCGCGCGTATTCCGTTATTACACGCCGAAAGAAGAGTCGGTAAAGCTGTTCCACGATTATCTGGATTTACATCGTAACAACCTAGAGCTTGATATTCAGATGTTGCCGGTATCGGTAATGTTTGGCCGTTCCCCAGGGCGTGAAGGCCAAGGTGCGCCGCAACTACGCCTGCTGAACGGGGTACAGAAATTCTTTGCCGTATTATGGTTAGGGCGAGACAGCTTTGTCCGCTTCTCTAATACCGTGTCTTTACGCCGAATGGCGACCGAGCATGGCACAGATAAATCTATCGCGCAGAAACTGGCTCGAGTGGCACGTATGCACTTCGCACGCCAGCGTTTGGCCGCAGTTGGGCCAAGCCTGCCTGACCGTCAGGATCTGTTTAATAAACTACTGGCTTCCAAAGCGATTGAAAAAGCCGTCGAAGACGAGGCTCGTAGCAAGAAGATCTCTCACGAAAAAGCACAACAAAATGCAATTGCATTGATGGAAGAGATTGCTGCTAACTTTTCCTATGAAGCGGTGCGCCTGTCTGACCGTGTGCTCAGCTGGACCTGGAACCGTTTGTATCAGGGTATCAACGTCACCAATGCTGAGCGCGTGCGTCAATTGGCGCAGGACGGCCACGAGATTGTCTATGTTCCCTGTCACCGTAGCCATATGGACTACCTGTTACTTTCTTACGTGCTCTACCACCAAGGGCTGGTACCACCGCATATTGCTGCCGGTATCAATTTGAATTTCTGGCCTGCTGGGCCGATTTTCCGCCGCTTGGGTGCGTTCTTCATCCGTCGGACTTTCAAGGGTAATAAACTCTATTCGACGGTGTTCCGTGAATATCTTGGTGAGTTGTTCACTCGCGGCTACTCAGTAGAATACTTTGTTGAAGGTGGGCGTTCCCGAACTGGCCGCCTGCTGGAACCCAAAACCGGTACTCTTTCGATGACCATTCAAGCCATGTTACGAGGAGGTACTCGGCCAATTACGCTGGTGCCAATTTACATCGGCTATGAGCACGTGATGGAAGTAGGCACCTACGCCAAAGAATTGCGTGGTGCAACCAAAGAGAAAGAAGGCCTGTTACAAATGCTGCGCGGCCTGCGTAAACTGCGCAACCTGGGCCAAGGTTACGTCAATTTTGGTGAGCCGTTGTCATTAACGTCTTACCTCAATCAGCACGTTCCCCAATGGCGTGAGTCTATAGACCCAATAGAAACGCCACGCCCAAACTGGCTAACCCCCGTGGTAAACGATCTGGCAATCCAAATCATGGTGCGCATCAACAACGCTGCCGCAGCCAATGCCATGAACCTGTGCTCCACTGCGCTATTGGCCTCTCGTCAGCGTTCACTGACCCGAGAGCAGTTGGTTGAGCAGTTGGATTGCTACCAACAATTGATGCGCAATGCGCCTTACGCACGCGACGTGACAGTACCTTCACAAACGCCGGATCAGTTGTTGGATCATGCATTGAACATGAACAAGTTCGAGGTGGAAAAAGACAGCATCGGCGACATCATTATCCTGCCACGGGAACAGGCAGTGTTGATGACTTACTACCGGAACAACATTCACCACATGCTGGTTTTACCTTCACTGATCGCAACGATCGTGATGCATCATCGCTGCGTGTCGCGTGCTGAACTGTTGCGCCAGGTCAGTCTGATTTATCCGATGTTAAAAGCTGAGTTGTTTCTGCGTTACGAAAAAGATCAATTGCCACAGGTACTGCAGCCGTTGATCGAAGAGCTGGCGCGCCAGAAACTGATTGGTGTTAAAGGGGACGATCTGGTGCTGAATCCGGCACGTATCCGTCCGCTGCAGCTGTTGGCTGCTGGTGTACGCGAAACCTTGCAGCGCTACGCGATCACTATGTCGATCCTGAGTGCAAACCCAAGCATCAACCGCGGGGCGCTGGAGAAAGAGAGTCGCATTATGGCGCAACGTCTGTCGGTACTGCATGGCATTAATGCGCCAGAGTTCTTTGATAAGGCGGTGTTCTCCACCCTGGTCGCCACACTGCGCGAGGAAGGCTACATCAGCGATAGTGGCGATGCGATCCGTGAACACACCATCGAGGTGTACACCATTCTGAGCGATCTGATCACCCCGGAAATCAAGTTGACGATAGAAAGCGTCAGTGTGCTGGAAGAAACCAGCGCTCCGCAGATAGCAACGGAAGTGAAAGGAGAAGACCAGTAACGCAAGTCATAGTAAAAAGGGCACCGCGTGGGTGCCCTTTTTACAGCGGTAGCAAGAAAATCAGAGATAACTGAGCGCAATACCGATAAACAACACCAACCCTACATAATTATTGTTCAAAAAAGCGCGGAAGCAGGCATCGCGATCGCGGCTGACTATCTGCTTTTGTTGATGGATAAACAACATGCCGGCCAACAATAGCGACCAATAAAATGCGCCTCCCAGATCCATCATCAACCCCACGCAAAGCATCAGCAGCAAAGTAATAAATTGCAATATGCCAACAATGAGTTTGTCATGGCGGCCAAACAGCACAGCGGTAGATTTGATACCAATCTTTAAATCGTCATCGCGGTCAACCATGGCGTACAAGGTGTCGTAAGCTACTGTCCAGCAAAGATTGGCCATAAACAGCAACCAGCAACTCAGGGGGAGCGACTCGCTTACGGCAGCATAGGCCATGGGGATCGACCAACCAAATGCCGTTCCGAGCACCAATTGTGGCAGGTTGGTCACCCGCTTCATAAACGGATAAATCCAGGCCAGTGCCAATGCGACCAGCGACAACCAGATGGTCATAGCATTGAGTGTCAAAACCAGTGCAAAAGAAACCAGCACCAGCGAGACAAACAGAATTTTGGCTTCTTTTTCACTGACACGGCCACTGGGTATTGGTCGTCCCGCCGTGCGCTTCACATGGCCATCGAATGCGCGATCAGCATAGTCATTCACCACACATCCAGCAGCGCGCATCAGAAAAACACCCAGCACAAAAACCAACAATATCGAGAGCGATGGAACCTTTCCTCCCGCCAGCCATAACGCCCACAATGTGGGCCATAGCAACAACAGCGTACCAATGGGCTTATCAATGCGCATCAGATGGCTATAGGCCTGCCATTTGCTTTGAATTACGCTCCCTTCCACAATTTATCTCCCCTCATCGTACCGGTTTCACCTTTTCCAGCGCATACAGTGGAGAAGCCGATAAAAATAGTTCTGTCAGCAAAAGTGGTTTTCCCGCCAGACAGAGCCGGGAACGTCGTGCCCACAACGCTTTCTGGCGGCCAACGTTGATATAGTCGCGAGTCAGGCTGTTACTGCTGAACAGATAGCGCCCTAGTGGCACTGTGCCCAAATCAACCAACGCCTGATCGGGCCCGGTCAACGTTTCCTGCGGGATCACGGTTCGCCCCAACAACCAGGGTTCACCATCCCCTAGCAACACAATTTCACGCAACCAATAGCGCTTGCTGTACGGCAGATGTGTGGCCTCTTCAGCCAAATTCTCACGCGTTATAAAGCACTCGCGCTGCGGCTCTATATGTACACGGTGACAATAGCCTTCAAAACGGCGAGTCATGGACCCTGGCTCCATCAGCCAATCACTGACAGCGATAGGTATTGGGGAGTTCTCAGGCAACCACTCAATGGGCGGCAGGATGGGATCCTTATTGCCAAACATTGTTCTACTCCATGCCAGAAACCACGCAGAATGGCCTGGTTCCAGACAATACAAATCGTTAACAGAAGGCTATTGTAACGCAGAAATGAGAAAGCGGCAGGTCGATTCGTTAAGAAGTCTGCCTTATGTCCGACCTGAAAGATGAGGAATAAAGCACAATACTCCCCTTGAGAGAAAAACGAACGCCCAGCAAAAAAGGTGCGCCTAAACGCACCAATCATAAAGCCAGCATCGGCAGTGTGGGGTATTACCCCTTGCCTTTCACACTACCAATAAATGTCTTACGTGCTGTGGCGGAACCCAATTTTTCTGCTTCATTCATTAATTTCAGTGCTTTATCGATATCGCCATCCTTGACCGCCTGCTTGATACCTTTATTAAAATAGGCTTCAGTGTCATCAAGCATTGGCTCTGACGGAGATAAAGAGGCTGGAGCAGGTGCTGGAGCAGCAACTGCGGGTACTGCAGGGCCAACAACAACCGGTGCCGTTGCCGGAGAACTATTTAACGGCAAGCCAATCATTACGCTCCCCATATTCTGCTCTGAGCGAACTTTCAGATTCAGCTCCCCCGTTGCACTGTGCTGTGCAACAGGATCTGGAATATCGGGCACCGCATTCCCTACGCCCATAGCGTAAGCCTTCGCCGGGTCAAGAAGCTGAGTGGTTGTCGCTAAATCCTGACGGGTAGTGTAAACCAACAGGTAAATCTGTTTTTGCCCTAGTGCAGGGGTCAGTTTTAGGGTTCCTTCCAAACGATCACCAGACATCACACCAGCACGCTCATAAGGGAAGTAACTGCTGGGATAAAACGCGGCGGGGCGTAATTGTTCATCTAATACCAGTACGTTAGGCGAAAAGACGCTACGATCTTTTACCAGACTGCTGAGCGTAATTTCTATCGAACCACGGTCAGCTGGCAGAGTAAAACCAGCCACCGAGCCCTGAACATCGCCTTGAGCCACTTTCTGATTTGAATCAGTAATTTTGAAGCTTTCACTCGCTGGCGGCACGATTGGCGTCCAGGACAACTTTTGTAACGTCTCATGGGAGATCGTTGGTGCAACCGAGATATCCGCCGGAGCATTGAATACTGTGGCCTGCGCCATCAACGGCAATGCTGAACCACAGACCAGTGACAGGTAAAAAGCGAGTAGATTTTTTTTCATTGTGATAGCCCTTTCGCAAAGAGGCGGGAAGACTGACGCACAACTGGCAAGAACACACGTCAGCCAAACTGGTGAATGAAGGATTAATGCAGCCAACTTTCACGGTTGGCCGCATGTCTACTGATTACCACCAGGCCTCGAATTGGGCACCGAAGGTCACTTCATTATCTTTACCGCGGCCAGCATCATTTACCGCACCACCATTAACATATCCCCACTTCTCATCCCAATTGGCATAGGTGACGAAGACACGCAGAGCCGGACGCGACCAAATGCTGTCGCCTGCCTGCCACTGTTGGGCCAAGGTCAGTTTATATTGGCTATTGCGATCGTCTGTTCTTTGAGATTTGACGTTGTCATAGCCTGCTTCAAACAAAGTACTCATGATGGGTGTCCACTTGTACATCGGGCGGATACCTACCGTGTACCACGTGGTTCCGTTGTTGTTATCCAGATTGATGTTCTGGTACATCCCGACGTACATCATTTCCCAATCATCGCTTAGCTTCACTGCGCCATGATCCAGCAGGCGCAACATATGGCCGTCGTTATTCACACTGCCGCCCTCGCTGTGCCCCGTGTTCCAAGAGGTCATCGAGTCAGTAGCATATTGCACAACAAACTTGTTAAAGCCGCCGAACATACTCTGAGTGTGTTGTGCCGTCGCCATTACACCATTCTTAGAAGCACCTTCCTGCAGTTCAACGCCGTTCTTGGTAGTCGCATTGCCGTAATCAATACCCAATTCCAGCGTGCCACCAGGATTGGTTTCCAACCCTGCCAGGCGCACATCATAAACATCGTTGTAAACATCGGCGGTATTTCTAACTTCACGACTGGCTATCGACCCTGTTGCCTGATCGAGATAGTACTCGGTTCTTGAGTTCCCAAAGGCTGCCGAACCACCGGCTTCCGTATTACGCGTAACGGCAAATGACAGTTTGCCAAAGCCCAGATCGATATTTTCCAGACCCGCACCCGGGCCAGAGATATCCCAGTAGTAGAAATCGATCATGTGGACATCGTGACGTTGATAAAAACGCTTACCTGCCCACATATTAGCGCCTGGTAATGCAGCTATCAGGTTTTTACCCTGTACGTTGATTTCGCGGAAGGCTGGACTGGTTGCTTCATAGTCATTGGCCTGATTGACGCTATATGCAACGTTTGAGTCTAGGTAAAAGCTCTTATCACCGTCTTTCCACAACTCTTGGCCCAGTTTTAATTCAGCGTAGGTTTCGCACTCGTTACCCAGACGATACTTACTTTGGGCACCAGTAGCCTGAAAACACTGTTGTGTACCACCGCTACCAGTCCAACCGATACCGGAACGTGCGTAACCATGGAAATCCACAGCCATTGCTTGTGTAGATAGAACTCCTGCAGCGACAGCCAGTGCCAGAGGAAGTTTGTGCAGAGTAGTCATTATTATTCTCCTGTTATACAGCCGTTGATGCGTTAAACGCCCGGTTCCTGATGCAGCCGTTTACACGCGGTACCGTCTTCACGGAATAAGTGGCAGCGGTGCGGCGGCAACCCGATAGCGAATATTGCACCTTCTTCAACCAGCACCACGTCGTTCTGGCGGTACACCAGGTTCTGACGGATTTCTGGAATTTGAATATGAATTTGGGTTTCATTGCCTAACTGTTCCACCACCTGCACCTCCCCCATCAGCGCGACTGCGGATTCAGAGCTTGGCAACAGATGTTCAGGGCGAATGCCCAACGACAGATTGGCCCCAATTTCAACCCCTTGAGATTCAACCGGCAACCACACCAGTTGGCGATTAGGCATCGGCAATTCAACCTGCACTCGGTTATGTTCCACTGCGGTAACTTTAACCGGTAGGAAATTCATTTTTGGTGAGCCGATGAACCCTGCAACAAAGCGGTTGGCCGGGTAGTGGTACAGTTCCAGCGGCTTGCCGATCTGGGCAACGCGCCCAGCGTCCAAGACCACAATTTTGTCAGCCAGCGTCATTGCTTCGACCTGATCATGGGTGACGTAAATCATGGTGCGCTGTAGGCGCTTGTGCAGGCGTGAAATCTCAATACGCATCTGCACACGCAGTGCGGCATCCAAGTTAGAAAGCGGCTCATCTAACAGGAACACATCGGGTTCTGCGACCAATGTACGACCTATTGCCACACGCTGACGCTGCCCACCAGACAGCGCTTTGGGCCGACGTTCCAATAAATGCGCCAGTTGTAATACTTCTGAAACCTGATTAACCCGCTGAGTAATTTCAGCTTTTTTTGTTCCTGCCAGCTTCAGACCAAATGACATATTGTCGGCCACAGACAGATGCGGATAAAGCGCATACGACTGAAATACCATGCCGATACCCCGTTCGGAGGGTGGCACCTCATTCATCCGCTTTTCACCGATGAACAAATCACCAGAGGTAATGTCCTCCAACCCTGCGATCATACGTAGCAACGTCGATTTACCGCACCCCGATGGCCCTACAAACACGACAAACTCGCCGTCATCGATGCTTAGATTGACGTCCCTGGAAATCACAGCCTCACCAAAGGCCTTATAAACGCTGCGCAGTGTGACGCTAGCCATGCGTTACTCCCCTGCTTTCGCAGTTAACATTTCGTGTAAAAATGGCAGATGCAAAACCTGCCAAAAATCGTTGATCACCTTCCTGGCTCTGCGCCATCTGCCACTCCAGTGGAATAGTTGCCTCAGACGGAACAACCGGCTGAGTATAAGGCTGCAGATTAATGAGCGCTTCAACGCATTGATCTTGATAGGTAATCAGTAAGCGGAGCACACCATTTTCCTGACTGACCACTCCCAACTCGCCATACTGAATAATCGGTAACTTGCGCAGAGCCAGTAGCGCCTGGCAATAGCGTAAGGTTGAATGGCTATCCTGCTGCTGGCGGCTAATGGCTAGCGCCCGATGCTCGATAGCCACTTGCTGATACCAATGAATTTCACTGGCTGTCGCCTGTTCAGGAGCCTCATACCATGGCATAGGGGTTTGTGCCCCATTCGGATCCTGTAAGTTTGCCGCATGTGGCAGTCCCAACTCTTCGCCTTGATAAAGACATACTGGTGCGGGCAGTAATGCCAGAAGCGTTAGAAAAGCCTGGGCAGAACGGAGATCGCCTTGTCCCCAGTGACTAACAACCCTTGGCTGGTCAGCCTCACCGGTACTCCAGACGTTTTCGGCCAGCCGGCTCCGAGCTGCATTCAATACGGACACCAGCTTTTCGATGCTGAACGGCACCACTTCAAGCGCCAAAGCACGGCGCATGTAATGTTGTTCTGGTGCAGCACTGCAGCAAATTCGGCCTGGGCTTTCACTGTACCAAAGGGCCAATCCATGCTCCGCCACTGCCTCCCTTGCCTCCGGTGGTAAGCTCTCTGGCAACAACAACCCATCAACCGCTAACGTTCTCAGGTAAGGCAGTGCAGTCATCATGCCTTGTTCATCGCCAACACCATCGCCGTTGCCGTCACGAAAACTAGCAGGGTGGATCAGGTACAACGTAGGACGAGTGGCGATAGACATTAACGACATAAAACCAAGCCCCTGGTATGCATTGCGGTGAAAAACAATGCAGCCGATAGTGCGGGAATGAAAAGAGCGGAGGATCATCCGTAACGGGATTTTTCATGGGGGAGGAGATGGGAGGATGAGAGAAAGAGGATGTAGAGATAAAATGCCAAGAACAAGGCAAATATGTGATCTTTCTTGCAAAAAATTCCCATCATTTTTGTGCCTGACGCCAAAGAATATAAGGCTTTGCAAGCCAGATCACACAACTTGAGTGTGGGGCGTAGATGGGGGGAGGATGAGAATAAGTCGGTTTTTGACCCACTATGGGCGCGAAACCGCTCTCCTTACCGCAGTATTCTTAAAAGGATTGGATTATGAATCGCAGCATAACAAAAAGCATACGTGCGCTTACGCTTTCGGCGTTAACTACTCTGGTACTCTCCTCTTCAGCCTTTGCCAAAATAGAAGAAGGTAAACTGGTTATCTGGATCAACGGCGACAAAGGTTATAACGGCCTGGCCGAGGTAGGTAAAAAGTTTGAGAAAGACACCGGTATCAAAGTAACCATCGAGCACCCGGATAAACTGGAAGAGAAATTCCCGCAGGTTGCCGCAACCGGTGACGGTCCAGATATCATCTTCTGGGCACATGACCGTTTTGGTGGTTATGCCCAGTCCGGCCTGTTAGCAGAAATCCATCCTTCCAAGGCTTTCCAGGAAAAAATCTATCCGTTCACCTGGGATGCGGTTCGGTTTGACGGCAAAATGATCGGCTACCCGATTGCAGTTGAAGCACTCTCGCTGATTTATAACAAAGATCTGATCAAAGACGCGCCAAAAACCTGGGAAGAGATCCCGGCGCTGGATAAAGAGCTGCGTGCCAAGGGCAAAAGCGCCATCATGTGGAATTTGCAGGAACCCTACTTCACTTGGCCAATCATCGCCGCCGATGGCGGATTCGCCTTTAAACTCGAAGAGGGTAAGTACAACGTCAAAGACGTGGGTGTAGCGAATGCCGGTTCACAGGCTGGATTACAGTTTATTGTCGACTTAGTGAAGAACAAGCACATCAACGCCGATACTGATTACTCAATTGCCGAGGGCGCATTCAACAAAGGCCAAACGGCGATGACCATCAACGGCCCATGGGCCTGGAACAACATTGAGCAGAGCAACATCAATTATGGTGTGACACTGCTGCCAACCTTCCAGGGCAAACCGTCCAAGCCATTTGTTGGTGTCCTCACTGCCGGCATCAACGCTGCCAGTCCGAACAAAGAACTGGCAACCGAGTTCCTAGAAAACTACCTGCTGACCGACCAAGGATTGGCGGAGGTCAATAAAGACAAGCCACTGGGTGCCGTAGCGCTGAAGTCATTCCAGGAACATCTGGCGAAAGACCCAAGAATTGCGGCAACCATGCAGAACGCACAAAACGGCGAGATCATGCCAAATATCCCGCAGATGAGTACATTCTGGTATGCCATGCGGAGTGCAGTGATTAATGCCATTACCGGTCGCCAGACAGTAAAAGCGGCGCTGGAAGATGCCCATACCCGTATTACCAAGTAATAACCTGACAGTGCACACCACTGCCATCAACACGTAGTTCGTTGTGCGGGATGCCATTGCATCCCGCGGTAACACCCCAGAAAGGAATGCCCTATGCAATTAGCTCACGCCGGTTTGCCAGAGCGAAAAAAATCGAAGTGGTGGCAGAGCGACTTACTGAAGTGGCTATTTGTTGGCCTGTTCAGTTTGGCGACCTGTTATCTGATTGTGTTGATGTATGCGCAGGGAGAATATCTGTTTGCCATTCTAACGCTGGTATTGGTCAGCACCGGACTCTACGTGTTCGCCAACCGCCGCGCTTATGCCTGGCGCTACGTTTATCCGGGTATCGCCGGTATGGGGCTTTTCGTCCTGTTTCCACTGATTTGCACTGTTGCGATTGCCTTTACCAACTATAGCAGCACTAACCAACTGACCTTTGAACGGGCTCAGTCTGTACTTATGCAGCGTCAGTTCCAAACGGGAAAAACATTCACTTTTGCGCTGTATCCAGCAGCTAACCAACAGTGGCGTTTACAGTTAATTCACCCTGACAATGGCCAATTGCTGATTTCAGAACCCTTCAGCCTTGGTGATAACGCAGTACAAACGCTGAAATTGGCCGCGGAAAATAGCGAGCTTGGCGGTGAACGCGCAACATTACGCGACATTACCTTGAATCGTCAGGCACTGAGCCAAATCGTCGCTACCCTAACTGACGGTGGCGAGTTGCGTATGAGTTCCCTGCGCCAGTTTTCAGGTGCCAGTCCGCTATACACGCTGGCTCAGGATGGCAAGACGCTGACGGATAACCAAACGCAAATCCAGTATCGCCCTAACCCGGAGATCGGTTTTTACCAGGCGATTAATGCCGACGGTGATTGGGCAAAAGGCACCCTGAGTCCTGGTTATACCGTAACTATCGGTTGGAAAAACTTCTTGCGCGTATTGAATGATGAAGGTATTCAGAAGCCTTTTGTCTCTATCTTTGTGTGGACCATTATCTTCTCGGTAATGACCGTTATCCTTACCGTTGCGGTTGGTATGGTGTTAGCCTGTGTCGTGCAGTGGGAGGCGTTGAAAGGTAAAGCGGTGTATCGGGTCCTGCTGATCCTGCCCTATGCTGTACCTTCTTTTATCTCTATTCTAATTTTCAAGGGGTTATTCAACCAGAGCTTTGGTGAAATCAACCTGATGCTCAACGCGCTGTTTGGCATTAAACCGGCTTGGTTCGCCGATCCGCTCACTGCGAAAAGCATGATCCTGATCGTTAACACCTGGCTAGGTTATCCCTACATGATGATCCTGTGCATGGGGCTACTCAAAGCGATCCCAGACGATCTGTACGAAGCCTCGGCGATGGATGGCGCCAGCCCGATGCAAAACTTTTTCCGCATCACTCTACCACTGTTGATCAAACCGTTGACGCCGCTGATGATTGCCAGTTTTGCCTTCAACTTTAACAACTTTGTTCTGATCCAACTGCTGACACGTGGCGGACCCGACATGATCGGTACGACGACCCCTGCCGGTTATACCGATCTGCTGGTCAGTTACACCTATCGCATCGCATTTGAAGGCGGCGGTGGGCAAGACTTCGGTCTGGCAGCTGCTATTGCCACGCTAATCTTCCTGTTAGTTGGCGCACTGGCGATCTTAAATCTGAAAGCCAGCAAGATGAACTTTGACTAAGGGAGAACAATAATGGCGATGGTACAACCTAAATCCCAGCGAGTACGTCTATGGATCACCCATATTCTGATGCTGAGTTTTATTGCTCTGATCATGTTTCCGTTACTGATGGTAGTGGCAATATCGTTACGCTCCGGCAACTTTGCCACCGGTAGTTTGATCCCAGAGCAAATCTCTTGGGATCACTGGCGCTTGGCACTCGGTATGAGCATTACTCATGCCGACGGCAGCGTAACGCCTCCCCCTTTCCCGGTACTGTTATGGCTATGGAACTCGGTTAAAATTGCAGCGATCACCGCAGTAGGTATCGTGACGCTCTCCACCACCTGTGCCTATGCGTTTGCCCGCATGCGTTTTCGCGGCAAGAGTACTTTGCTGAAAAGTATGTTGATCTTCCAGATGTTCCCGGCAGTACTTTCTCTGGTGGCGTTGTACGCGCTGTTCGATCGTTTGGGCCAATACATTCCTTTCATCGGCCTTAACACGCATGGCGGGGTAATTTTTGCCTATATGGGCGGTATCGCGCTGCATGTCTGGACGATTAAAGGCTATTTCGAAACAATTGATAACTCGCTGGAGGAAGCTGCCGCGCTGGATGGTGCTACACCATGGCAAGCATTTCGTCTGGTGCTGTTGCCACTTTCCGTTCCCATTCTGGCCGTGGTATTTATTCTGTCGTTTATCGCCGCGATCACCGAGGTGCCCGTCGCTTCACTGCTGCTGCGTGATGTCGATAGCTATACGTTAGCCGTGGGTATGCAGCAATACCTCAACCCGCAAAACTACCTGTGGGGCGACTTTGCCGCTGCCGCCGTTTTATCGGCAATCCCGATTACTGCCGTTTTCCTGCTGGCACAGCGTTGGTTGGTGGGTGGCCTGACGGCTGGTGGTGTGAAAGGCTAAATAGCGCATAATAGTGCTACAGGTGTGAGTGATGCAGGTTAGCCTACCATTGAGATCAAGAATGCGCGATACGAGCCCCCGGGAGGGGGGCTCGGCGTGTCGGCGTTCCTCATCATTCCCATCTGCCAAAAGCGTGATGTGTCGCGGTATTAAGAACACCTATTTAGGCAGTATCCCTCAATTGCACGCAAATGGCCGCACGCCCCAGAAGCAGAGTTCCGTGTTCGGGGCAAAAGGCGCGTAGGGCATCACCACCACTTTCGCACTTGCTACTATAGACTTTAGCCTTACATCGAGTCACTTCGAAGGAATCTTTGGATGTAAATGTAACATAATTTAGGGCACCACATTCACATCACCGGCTTGAATGCTTTATTTAGTAATTCGATTAATTACGGAATTAATATCGCAAAACAGGGAAGATAGCGTAAATTAATAGATAGTGATAAATAGCAAGATACCAAACGATGTTCTTATCGTTTATTTCCTCTCACTTCGAAAATAAATTTTTTCTGCGGCCCCATTTTTTTATATTTACGCAAAGAATGAAATTATGTCGTTCTATCAGATCTGCATATCTTTTGCTCACCACGTTACTCTTTTTATTCAGCCGAACTGTAAATTTTTTACGTGCAATCAGCCCATTTTTTTATTCTGCTTTGAAAGGATAAGTAATTTTTATCCCTCTTATTTTTAATAATTATGAAGTACCTGACTGAAATACCCCTTATTAGCCAAAAGATCTTTCTGTCTACATTTTAAAAATCCAAATAAGAATGTTCCTAAAAGCCAGCAAGAATTTAAAAGTCATGCTATCTATTATTCGGACAACACGTAAGCATGAGTTATATCAATTACGATATGCGAAAAAATAGTTATTCAGTTATGTTATTCGACTGACTGATAATTTGTGTTGTGACCACGGGAAACAGCAAAGTGAATATCACTTTGCTAATGTTTTGGCTTCAGGAAAAATCCAAAATGAAAATGATCAAACTTGCAATTATAGCGGCTGGTTTAGTGGTTTCTACTACAGTAATGGCTGCTGGCACCCACGTTATCCGTTTCCAAGGTGAAGTGATAGACCAGACCTGCACAATTGACATTAACGGCAATGGCCCTGATCCTTTGATCATACTGCCAACCGTTATAGCCAGTACGTTAGACCAAGCGGGAAAAACATCTGGTTCAACAGCATTTATTCTCAACCTGACAGGCTGTACCGCCTCAGCCAATCCGACTATCCTTAAGACTACCTTTTTGGCTGACAACTTAACGGCTCAAGGTCATATCGCCAATACGGGTACAGCAACAGGTGTTACGCTACAAATTGTTGACCCCATCTACCCCACCAGACCATTGAAGTTAAATGGTGAGGTCAGTTCTACATATACTGTTTTAGGTGAGAATGCCACCTCAAGCAGCCATACCTACGCAGTGGAGTACGTTGCAGAAGCTGCAACAACGCCAGGCACTGTACTAGGAAGTGTTCAGTACAGCATTGCATACAGATAATTAATGCCGCATCCCCTCTTCTCTGTCTTTGGAAGAGGGGATTTCCAAAGGATGGTTTGCGTGATTAACAACTTCTACTACAGACCGTATGTTGCTCTTTTGGCTCTACTCATGCTGCTTACAGCCCCTTCACAGGCAGGTGTAGTCTTGCTAAGCACCAGAGTCATCTATCCCAGTGACGAGCCGTCAAAAACACTACAATTAAACAATAAAGACAATATCCCGTATGTGATGCAGATATGGACCGATATTAATAATCCGTCCTCTACGCCTGAGACGGCAGATGGCCCCTTTGTGGTGCTGCCGGCTCTGTTTCGTATTGAACCGCAAACAGGTCAATCAGTGCGCTTAACCTTTACTGGTAATAATCTGCCACAGGATCGTGAGTCCGTGTTCTACCTCAACAGTGCGCAGATCCCCCCAAAAAATATCAATGGTAAAGGGAATAACCAGATGATGTTGGTACTGCGTAACCGACTGAAAATTTTTTATCGGCCGGCCAAGATCGTCGGCGAACCTGGGGACGCAACAAAGCAAGTTCGGTTTTCGTTGAACCAACAAGGGGGAAAGTGGTTACTAACGGCGCACAATGACTCTAACTATTTTATCTCCTTTGTCACTGCCAACGCGGTGGTGGGTGGGCAAACCGTTTCATTTAGCGCTGACATGGTGGCACCAAAATCTCAAGTCAGTTGGGAACAAGAAAAAGGAAGCCGTTCCCCCGCTGGGGCACAGAAAGTTACGTTTTCTTTCATTAATGATTATGGAGGACAACAACAGTCAGAAACCGCCCTAAACTAAATATCCGTACCTAAATTACTGAAAGGAACTCAATTCGGTTGGGCGATCTTATCAATCGCCAAATATTACATTCCCTCACAACCGAACGGGTAACCTACCGTCCTCGATCTCCAACATGAACGACACCGAATGCAAAAAGTCATCCAGAAAATACCAGATAACAATTGCGCTATACGTCCTAACGCCATGTTGATGTTACAGCGTAGCAACACACTGACTCACTTGGCTTAACACCTTGTACTCCCTCATTATTCTGTCGGAGTATGGGATGATTCTCTCACGCCATGAGGCTATGAAGGATTGAAAAGTTTCTCTTTTTAGAGCACTTGAGATTGGCTTTGCATGACATATGTCATAAGCAATAACCGTTGCCGAACGGTGTAACAATTGCTGAAAGCTGAAGAGTGTGAGCCGGTTTATGAATACCACTTATTTATCCTCAGCCAATAAACCTAGCTTAGTAAAAGTGGAGTGGTAGTAGACGCGGGTATTTAGATCAAGCGACACCATGGAGTTTGGCTAGCTTTTTTGCTTCAGGGTATAAAGGAATGACAATAAAAATCAATACCATACAAGGATATAATCGCTCAGAGAAAGCGATGATAGTGAACAACTCTTTACATAGCATACATCTCAAACCGCTGGTTATATGGCTAGGTTTGTCTGTGTCACACGCCTTTGCTGAGAGCACCAATGAGCAGTTTGAATTCGATCCCAATATGCTGATAGGCGAGACTAAAACTCTCAACAACCTTGACCATTTAAATCATCCCAACAGCGTGGAGCCGGGGGAGTATCAGGTCGATATCTTTATCAATGGCCAATTTTTTAGCAACAAACCTTTGCGATTCGCGATCGGGCAACAGCAGCGAGTCTCTGCTTGTTTATCCCAAGAGCTATTACTGGAAGCTGATGTCTTGCCAGAAGCTATACGCCCTCTCGCCAGCACCAGTCAGCAAAGTCACTGTCTCAGTCTAGAGCAGTGGGTAGACGGGGCTTCCAGCAATTTTGATTTTTCCCGGTTACGTCTCGACCTATCGGTTCCACAGGTCTCTATGCAACATCAACCCCGTGGCGCAGTGCCAGTCAGCGAGCTCTCTGCTGGCGATATGGTGGCATTTACCAGCTACGATACTAACTACTATCGCACTAAGGCCTTTGGCAGCACTACCGACTCTGCCTTTCTCGGAGTCAACGCAGGAATTAACCTCGGTTTATGGCAGTTCCGCCAGCAGTCCAGTTTTACTCGCTATCGCCAGGATAGCGGTAGTAATAATAATCGTTGGGATGCCATCCGCACCTATATGCAACGTCCTCTTCCCACACTGGGAAGTCAGTTGACGCTGGGAGAAAGTTTCACCCCTGGCTCCTTGTTTAGCAGTTTGGGATTTCGCGGCATCATGTTACAAACTGATGAACGAATGCGTCCTGAATCACAGCAAGGCTATGCACCAACTATTCGCGGTGTCGCAGCCACCACCGCCAAAGTCAGTGTGCGCCAATCAGGTATCTTGATTTATCAGACAACCGTAGCACCAGGCGCCTTTGTTATTAATGATCTCTACCCCACCAGTTTCCAAGGTGGCCTTGCTGTCGATATTCAAGAGGCTGATGGCCGCGTCTCTTCCTTTACTGTGCCCTTCTCTGCGCTACCCGATTCTATGAGGCCAGGGCATTCCAATTACAGTTTCGCCGCAGGTAAAGTGCGCAATGTTGGTAACAGTGACGCAAAGTTTGCCGATCTCACTTACCAGACCGGACTAACCAACGCCATCACTGCCAATAGCGGGGTGCGTATTTCGGACGGCTATCAAGCCCTCTTGGCAGGTGCTGTCGTCGCCAGCGAGTTAGGAGCATTAGGATTCAATGCTACCTACTCACGGGCAGACCTGTGGGGCGAGACCCTAAAGGGATGGCGTTTGGGAAGCACTTATAGTCGTACCATTACCCCTACCGCCACAACCCTGACACTGGCAAGCTATCACTACTCCATAGAAGGATACCGCGATTTAACTGATGTACTGGGGTTACGTGATACCGATGAGAATAATGCAATATGGACCTCCAATAGCTACCAGCAGAGTAACCAGTGGGTGGCGACTGTCAGTCAGAGCCTGGGTGAATATGGTCAACTCAACTTCTCTGGCTCCACCACCGCTTATCGTGGGGGACGCGAGCGCGATACCCAATACCAAATGTCCTACTCCAACCACTTTAAAGGGATTAGTTACAACCTCTCAGTCGGCCGCCAGAAAACGGGAAGTACACGTTATAATAATAATGTTAATGATCAGGTGACCAGTGATGGCTCAGTACAAAATATTGTTATGTTGTCACTGTCGATCCCTCTTCGGAATGATTCGCATTCTCCAACCCTTTCTTCCAGTGTCACCCATACCACCGGGAAATATGGTACTACCAGTTATCAAACCTCATTAACAGGCACACTCGGGGAAGCGCAACGTTCAAGCTATGCGCTCAACGGAGCTTTCGACCCGCAAGGAAACGGAGCCAGTATCGGTGGCAACATCACCCAACAGACTTCAATCGCCACTGTCGGGGGTAACCTCTCTCAAGGCAAACACTATACCCAAGGAGGAGCCAGCGCACGCGGGGCGCTGGTGTTGCACTCTGGTGGCGTCACTCTCGGTCCCTATATTGGCGATACCTTCGCCTTGATCGAAGCCAAAAACGTGCATGGGGCTAACGTAGTCAACGGCATGGGGGCACAAATTGACCGTTTCGGTTATGCCATTGTGCCCTCACTTGTGCCTTACCGTTATAACGACATCATCCTTGATGCAAAAGGGATCGAAAATCCTAACACTGAACTGGCGGAAAACCAGAAGCATGTAGCACCCTACGCTGGATCAGTGGTGAAAGTGAGTTTCAAAACCGTGGAGGGTTATCCGTTGCTGATCAAGTTGCGTGGCCCTCACACCAGCAAGTTACTGTTAGGTAGCAATGTCTATGACAGCAACGATGCGATTGTCGGTTTGATAGGCCAGAGTGCTCAACTTTATGCCCGTGTCCCAAATAAGCAGGGTCTTTTGCGCCTGAAGTGGGGAGAAGCGGCGAGTGAGCAATGTACTCTGAATTACGATTTAGATGGCCAAGAGAGCCATCAGTCTCTGTACCATTTGGAGCTATCATGCAACTGATCCGAATTACACACCAATACCTGATGATGACACTGTTCATACTGGTAGCCATGACATTCACTCACCTTGCTTCGGCTGAATGCTACAAAATCACAACGGCCAGTCAAGACCCCAACTCTCCTTACTATATTGAGCCCGGCAAAGGCAATGCCGTACATTGGGATGGCGCGACTAGCGCATCCGGTTCCAGTGGTAGTTTGCCAAGTGTGATCAATATAAATACGGTTGCTTTTCAGGCGAACACGTCGTTGATTGCCAGTGGTACCGTCAGTTTTCTACAGTCAGGGGGACAACCTTACAGCGCTGAGCAAGTGTTATTTCGCTGTACTCCCGACGAAGCAGGGAAATTGTATGAATACTACGCTACCAACGGTGGTTCCGCTCACGCAGGAAATGTTGAATTAGGAAGCGCCTATGGCCTCCCAGAAACCTACCAGACTGCTGCCACAGGGATGGGGTTGCGTGCCACCAATCTGGTAACTGGCGAATACTACTCCCGTTACTGGAAAGCACGCCCCTTAATCAATCTGGAGACTGACTCACAAGGTTGGATATTGGTGAAAGCCAAACATTTCAGTGATACCTATGTGGAGCTATTCCGCTTAGAAACGGCGCAAGGTTCAAACACCACTGGTATTTATGCACTCCCACAGCCTAATACCTATATCGCCTTTAGAGGGGGGACACTCTCCAGTGACTTAAAGGTAGGGACGGACTCCTTCAATACCTCTTCCAACGGTTCTGCTTACTCGCCCGGAGCCGTCAGTCTGTATAACCGCGTTTATATTCGTCGCGCCGCCAGTTGTTCCGTCACCAATGTCACCCCCACGGTGACGTTCCCGGTCATTACTGTCTCAGAGCTGCGCTCAGGGGGGAGTCGTCAGATGCCTGTGACCATCAACTTTGATTGTCAGACGGGAAGTCCAGCCAATGGTCATTTAACGGATTTTTCCAATGGGATCGCAGCTAACCACACAGCGATGGGGATCTTGGTCAATCCAGCCAACGCAGCAGCAGCAATCTCTGCCGGGTTTGGCCTATCAGGGGGGGCGGTCAGCTATCTTTTATCTGATGGTTATGGCAGCGACCCTGGTGTTGCCACCGGTGTAGGCATTCAATTTTCGCGCCCTAACGGCACGCCATTAAACCTACTGACCACATTAACAGGCGTAGAGAGCGCCGGGTGGTACCCAGTATTAGACGACGCTACCGCAGGCGCTGTGGTCAATGGGGTAACCCGTTATACCAAAACCTTGAACGCCACCCTGAAGGCTTTACCTGGTAATAAAGTCACCGCAGGGAAGATCGATGCGACAGCACAAGTCATTATTCAGGTGCAATAATGCGTAAATGGCTCAAAAGTTATCTTGCTGGGGGATTACTGCTCAGTAGTTGGGTACAGGCCGGAGTGGTTATTGAATCCTCCCGAGTCGTATTTTCGGGGGAAGACCGCGAACGCTCATTACAATTGCTCAACGCCAATCCCTATCCGGTGGTGGTACAGGCATGGATTGATGATGGGGCCCCAGAAGGCACGCCAGAAAACGCTGGGGAGGTGCCAGTGATACCCCTGCCGGGGCTGTTTCGCCTTGAACCAGGGGAAAAGAAAAACCTACGGTTGCTGGCGACACAAGTGCCACAACCGCAGGAACGTGAGTCGTTATACTGGCTCAATATTTACGAAATTCCTCCCACTGAACAGAACGCTGCCATTGACCAAATCAAAATAAAAGTGGCGATACGCCTGCAGCTTAAGATGTTATATCGTCCTAAAGACCTTAGCCCCGCAGTTAATCATCTACTCAAGCTGCAACACTTCAACCTGATCCGTGAGCCTGGTCGATTGAAACTGGAGGTTGAAAATCGCTCTCCCTATTACGCAACCTATCAAGACGCCACGCTAACACATGCAACAGATCGCTACGCTGTCGATATTGGTATGCTCGCCCCCTTTTCCAGTAAAATTATCATCCTCGACCGGTCAAGCAATCACCAGTACCAGAATATCAGTTACCAGTTGATCAATGATGATGGTGACAGCATCAATGGCAATCAATCGCTGGTGCATTAATCAACGCATGACCGGTCTTTTCCCAGCACTTGCCATCGGGTTTATTAAAGCTATTCGCATTGAGGGACGCAAGCCAGGCTGGTATTCAAGATTCTGGCGGGCACAGACTATCCTGTGCAGGTATGGAACTGATCTTTATGATACACATAGACCAATATTCTGCCGGGACCTTACCGTCTCCGGCAGAACAATCTTATCGGTTAGCTGCCTAAAAAACAGGCAACGCAATTTTTGCCAACGCCATATCACTCGTGCGATACAACGCTCAACGCCAGGCTTTAAAACGATTGATCAGGCCATTGGTCGAACTGTCATGGCTTGACACGGCTTCTGTGCCTGCCAGTTCAGGCAGAATACGGTTTGCCAATTGTTTACCCAGTTCCACCCCCCATTGGTCGAAGGTGAAGATATTGAGGATAGCGCCCTGAGTAAAGATTTTGTGTTCATACAAGGCAATCAAGCTACCTAGGTTGAACGGGGTAATCTCCCTCAGCAAGATAGAGTTGGTTGGCCGATTACCTTCAAACACTTTG
This sequence comes from Serratia sp. UGAL515B_01, assembly GCF_033095805.1. Taxonomy (NCBI): domain Bacteria; kingdom Pseudomonadati; phylum Pseudomonadota; class Gammaproteobacteria; order Enterobacterales; family Yersiniaceae; genus Serratia; species Serratia sp. UGAL515B_01. The sequence continues at coordinate 3,504,742 of NZ_CP109901.1, forward strand.
AAAGGGGCAACGTGCTTAACGTCTTCTGGTTTTTTGCCCTGCGCGGCAAACTCGGCTTCTACCTCTTCCCGAGACTTACCAAATGCCAGCGCTTCTGTCTGAGCAAAAAAGTTCGACAGCAGCTTGGCGTGATGGTCGCTCAATGGGTTATGACTGATGGCAGGGGCAATAAAGTCGCAAGGGATCAGTTTGGTGCCTTGATGAATCAATTGATAAAAGGCATGCTGCCCGTTAGTACCCGGTTCTCCCCAGATAATTGGGCCCGTTTGGTAATCCACCGGGTTGCCATTACGGTCAACGTATTTGCCATTAGACTCCATATTACCCTGCTGGAAATAGGCAGCAAACCGATGCATATACTGGTCATAGGGCAGAATGGCTTCGGTTTCCGCACCAAAGAAGTTGTTGTACCAGATGCCGATCAGTGCCAGCAGTACCGGCAAGTTTTGCTCTGCCGGCGTCTTGGCAAAGTGCTTATCCATCTCATGCGCACCGCTCAGCAACTGCTCGAAGTTTTCAAAGCCCAGCGACAGTGCGATAGATAAACCAATTGCAGACCACAGAGAGTAACGCCCACCCACCCAGTCCCAGAATTCGAACATGTTGTTAGTGTCGATGCCAAACTCAGCGACCGCTTTGCCGTTGGTAGATAATGCAGCGAAGTGTTTCGCCACATGCTTTTGATCGCCAGCAGTGTTCAGGAACCAGTCACGTGCACTATGGGCGTTGGTCATGGTCTCTTGGGTAGTAAAGGTCTTGGAAGCAACTAGGAACAGCGTAGTCGCCGGGTCTAGGGGTTTCAGCGTTTCGGCAATGTGAGTGCCATCGACGTTAGAAACGAAGTGCATATTCAGGTGGTTTTTATAGGGGCGTAACGCTTCGGTCGCCATATAAGGGCCAAGATCAGAACCGCCAATGCCAATATTTACCACGTCGGTGATCGGCTTGCCGGTATAGCCTTTCCAATCGCCACCAATCACACGGTCGCAGAACTGTTTCATTTTCGCCAGCACCGCATTCACTTCCGGCATGACATCTTTACCATCGACGATGATCGGGGTGTTACTGCGATTGCGCAACGCAACGTGTAGCACTGCGCGATCTTCTGTACGGTTGATTTTTTCCCCGGCAAACATTGAGTTTATTGCGCTTTGTAGGTCGGTTTCTTTGGCCAGCGCCTGCAGTTTTTCCAGGGTTTCTGAGGTAATACGGTTTTTAGAATAATCCACCAGCATCTGCCCGTTGAAAGTAGCAGAAAACTTGGAGAAACGGTCGCTATCCTGAGCGAACAGATCACGGATCTGGATGTCCTTCATTTGTTCAAAATGTTGCTGCAAGGCTTGCCAAGCAGCAGTTTGACTAGGATTGGTATTTTTCATGGCAACGCTCTTATGCTTGAGAATGAATGTGAAGTGATTGACCGATTGTAGCCTGTTATCACAGCGATGAAACGGGAAACGTGCCTCTATTTTGCACCAAGATCAGAGAAGACACCGCACCGAGAATGCGCCGAACATGGGTTGCCCAGTTACCAAGTGAAAATCCCTCAACCTCTGCCCGTTGACAGCAGCGTGTAAACCCGTTATTTCTATCAGCCTACTTGCACAACCATGCGTGCAAGCCAGAAGAGGCGCGTCGCCCAGGTACAGTGTCAGAGGAGCCGTAATCCCATGACGACACTCGAGGGGGAGCGACGCCGAGATGCGATAGAAACGGTCATTATCGCGTCGACTACAGGGGCTGAATCCCCTGGGTTGTCACCATGGGTCGCCTAAGAGGGCGGTCAGCAAGGTGGGGCGCTTCTGGGTGTATCGTAGTTTTAACCTCTACGCCTGCTCCCTGTTTACCGCTCTTCCCTTGTGCCAAGGCTATGGAAATTAAATGCTATCTAAAATAGCATCCCTGACACGAGGTTTTACATGAATCAAGCAGCATCACAAAACGCGATAGTTGTAGCCAAATTCGGCGGTACCAGTGTAGCCGATTTCGACGCTATGAATCGCAGTGCCGATGTCGTACTTTCCAATCCCACTGTTCGATTGGTCGTTCTTTCGGCTTCAGCCGGTGTCACCAACCTGCTCGTGGCGCTGGCGGAAGGCTGTGACTCAGAGAAACGGATCTATCAAATCGATGAAATCCGCCGTATTCAATACGCCATTCTTGAGCGTCTCGATAACCCAGCCGTGATCCGCGATGAAATTGAGCGCATGCTGGAAAATATCACCATGCTGTCAGAAGCTGCCGCCTTGGCAAAGTCTAGCGCCCTGACAGACGAATTGGTAAGCCACGGCGAACTAATGTCAACGCTGCTGTTTGTAGAACTGCTGCGTCAGCGTCAGGTCAAGGCGGAATGGTTTGATGTTCGTAAAGTCATGCGTACCGATGATCATTTCGGTCGAGCCGCACCGGATAACGCCGCGCTGAAAGAATTGGCTCACTCACTATTAAAACCACGTCTGCAAGAGGCTCTGGTGATTACCCAGGGCTTTATCGGCTGCGACCCCAAAGGCCGGACCACCACTTTGGGCCGTGGTGGCAGCGACTATACTGCTGCACTGATCGGTGAAGCCTTAAGCGTCAGCCGCGTAGATATCTGGACCGACGTGCCGGGCATTTACACCACTGACCCACGCGTGGTGCCTAGCGCTAAACGTATCGATAAAATTGCTTTTGAAGAAGCGGCGGAAATGGCTACTTTTGGGGCCAAAGTCCTGCACCCGGCCACCTTGCTGCCCGCCGTGCGCAGCGATATTCCGGTATTTGTCGGTTCGAGCAAAGAACCCGCAGCGGGTGGTACGCTGGTATGCAATACCACAGATAACCCGCCATTGTTCCGCGCACTGGCACTGCGCCGCAAACAAACGCTGCTCACTCTGCACAGCCTGAATATGCTGCATGCACGCGGATTCCTGGCCGAGGTTTTCAATATTCTGGCTCGCCACAATATCTCCGTGGATCTGATCACCACATCTGAAGTCAGCGTTGCATTGACTATGGATACTACCGGTTCCACCACTACCGGTGGCAGTCTGCTTACCACCTCCCTGCTCACCGAGCTTTCCTCGTTGTGCAGCGTGGAAGTAGAAGAGAATCTGGCACTGGTTGCTCTGATTGGTAACAAGCTTTCCCAAGCCTGTGGAGTGGGCAAAGAAGTATTTGGTGTGCTGGACCCTTTCAATATTCGCATGATTTGCTACGGTGCCAGCAGCTATAACCTCTGTTTCCTGGTACCAGGCGACGATGCCGAGCGAGTAGTACAAACGCTGCATCATAATCTGTTCGAGTAATTAGGCCACAGACAGCTAAACTCTCAGGCGCAGACTCTCTGCGCCTTTTTATTAAATTTTTATCAATCATAGAAGTGCGGTGTACCCACGACACCGCCCATCGTACCTATTCAATATTGGCTAAGGACAACCTATTTATGTTGGCAAAAATTACGCGTTTATTCCCACTGTGGGCGGTGCTGCTCTCTATTGCCGCTTACTACACACCGGCGACGTTTACCGGCCTCAGCCCATACATTAGCCCGCTGTTGATGCTGATCATGTTTGCCATGGGAGTCACGTTGCGCCTGGAAGACTTCAAACGTGTGTTGTCACGTCCAGGGCCTGTCGCGGCAGGGATTTTTTTGCATTATCTGATTATGCCGCTGGCTGCTTGGGTACTGGCGATACTCTTTCGTATGCCGCCAGACCTCTCCGCCGGGATGGTATTGGTTGGTAGCGTAGCCAGCGGCACCGCCTCCAACGTGATGATCTATCTGTCTAAAGGTGATGTTGCTCTGTCTGTGACTATTTCTGCCATTTCTACGTTGGTTGGCGTTTTTGCTACCCCTTTACTGACGCGTCTGTATGTCGATGCCAATATCAGCGTTGATATCATGGGAATGCTGCTGAGTATCCTGCAAATTGTGGTGTTCCCAATCGGACTGGGTCTGATCATCCATCACGCTTTCACCAAAACCGTCAAACGTGTCGAACCCTATCTACCCGCTCTGTCGATGGTCTGCATCGTGGCCATTATCAGTGCCGTTGTCGCGGGCAGCCAAAGCCATATCGCTTCGGTGGGGTTAATGGTGATTATCGCGGTGATCCTGCACAACGGTATCGGATTACTGAGTGGCTACTGGGGTGGCAAGCTGTTCGGGTTTGATGAATCCACCTGTAGAACACTAGCCATCGAGGTCGGGATGCAAAACTCCGGGTTGGCAGCAACGCTGGGCAAGATCTACTTCTCACCACTGGCGGCGCTACCAGGTGCGCTGTTCTCAGTCTGGCACAATCTGTCTGGCTCACTGCTGGCAGGTTACTGGTCCGGCCGCCCTATTCAGAAAAAACAGTGATAGCAAGTCAAGTGCCCGCTTCCGTTTGGTAACGGGCACTTGATGTGAGTATCGCCGTCAATCTGCGTCATATCCCAAGTTCGGGGCTAACCAGCGCTCCACTTCAGCGACTTTCATGCCTTTGCGCAGCGCGTAATCCTCCACTTGGTCGCGCTGGATTTGAGCCACCGCGAAATACTTGCTCTCAGGATGGCTGAAATACCAGCCAGAAACCGCCGCCCCTGGCCACATAGCAAAGGATTCCGTCAGTTTCATACCAGTATGGCGGTTAACGTCCAGCAAATGCCAGATTTGCGCCTTCTCGGTATGCTCAGGGCAAGCAGGGTAGCCCGGCGCCGGGCGGATACCTTGGTAATTCTCGCGGATTAGCTCGTCGTTACTGAGGTTTTCATCTGCGGCAAAGCCCCAGTGCAGTTTACGAACCTGCTCATGCAGGTATTCGGCAAACGCCTCTGCCAAACGATCGGACAGGGCTTTGATCATGATCTTGTTGTAATCATCATGCTTGGCATCGTAAGCCGCCGCCAGCTCATCCTCTTCCAGCCCCCCAGTGACAGCAAAAGCCCCTAAATAATCGGCTTTACCGCTGCTCTTGGGAGCTACAAAATCAGCCAGACAATAGTTCGGAAAGTCGGTTTTTTCCGTTTGTTGCCGGAGATGATGGCTGACCACCAGCACCTCCTCGCGGCTCTCATCCGGGTAGACTTCCACATCATCGCCAACGCGGTTAGCCGGGAATAAGCCATAGACGCCTCGTGGGTTAAGACTACCGTTGGCTGCCAGGCTATCCAGCATTTGGTTAGCGTCTTGGAGCAAGCGTCTCGCCTCTTCCCCTACCACTTCATCTTCCAAAATGCGCGGATATTTGCCCGCCAGCGACCAGGTCATAAAGAACGGGGTCCAGTCGATGTAATGGCGCAACGTGCTAATATTGGCCTCCACCGGGAATACGCCCAACTTTTTCGGCACCGGCGGCTGGTAGTTTTCCCAATCCAGCGCCATAGCATTTTCCCGCGCTTTTTGCAGGCCGATCGGCGGAGTACGCGGTTTTTTACGTCCATGTTGGATACGCACGGTTTCGTACTCTTTACGCGTACGAGCAACAAACTCATCCCGCTGGTTATCGGATAACAGCGCAGACACCACACCAACGGTTCGCGATGCGTTTTGCACGTAAACCGTTGGGCCACTGTAGTTTTGCTCGATCTTCACCGCAGTATGCGCTTTAGAAGTGGTCGCACCACCAATCAGCAGCGGCAAGGTAAATCCCTGACGCTCCATCTCTTTGGCAACGTTGACCATTTCATCCAGCGAAGGGGTGATCAAACCAGACAGACCGATAATATCGACCTTCTCTTCGCGGGCAGTTTTGAGGATCTTTTCGGTTGGCACCATCACACCCAGATCGATGATTTCGTAGTTATTGCATTGCAGCACCACGCCAACGATATTTTTACCGATGTCATGCACGTCGCCTTTCACCGTCGCCAGCAGAATTTTCCCCGCCGTTGAGCCTTTCTGCTTGCTAGCTTCAATGTAAGGTTCAAGATAAGCCACAGCCTGTTTCATGACGCGAGCAGATTTCACCACCTGTGGCAGGAACATTTTCCCTTCACCAAACAGATCGCCCACCACGTTCATACCGGCCATCAATGGCCCTTCGATCACTTCAATCGGACGTTCTGCCTGCTGACGCGCCTCTTCAGTATCCAATTCTATAAACTCGGTGATCCCCTTAACCAGCGAGTATTCCAGACGTTTATCAACTGACCACCCCCGCCATTCAGCCTGTTGTACCGCCACTTCATTGTCTTTGTTACCACGGAATTTCTCTGCCAATACCAGTAATCGCTCTGTACCATCCTGGCGGCGGTTGAGGATCACATCTTCTACGGCTTCACGCAGTTCTAAACTCAAATCGTCGTAGATCGCCAACTGACCAGCGTTGACGATCCCCATGTCCATACCGTTACGAATAGCGTGATACAAGAATACCGCGTGGATTGCTTCACGCACCGGATCGTTACCCCGGAAAGAGAACGAGACATTGGATACACCGCCGGAGATCATGGCATGCGGCAGATGAGTTTTAATGTCGCCACAGGCTTCGATAAAGTCGACAGCATAGTTGTTATGCTCTTCAATACCGGTCGCTACGGCAAAAATATTCGGATCAAAAATGATGTCTTCTGGCGGGAACCCCACCTGTTCGGTCAGGATTTGATAAGCACGGCGACAAATCTCGAACTTGCGTTCGCGGGTATCTGCCTGGCCCACTTCGTCAAATGCCATCACTACCACCGCAGCACCATAGCGGCGTACCAGTTTGGCATGCTGGATAAAGGCTTCTTCGCCCTCTTTCATCGAAATCGAGTTAACGATCCCTTTGCCCTGAATACATTTTAGGCCCTTTTCGATCACGCTCCATTTGGATGAGTCGATCATGATCGGCACGCGGGCGATATCGGGTTCGCCGGCAATCAGGTTAAGAAAACGCACCATCGCGGCTTCAGCGTCGAGCATTCCCTCATCCATATTGATATCGATAATCTGTGCGCCACTTTCCACTTGCTGGCGCGCCACATCCAGCGCTTCATTGTACTTATCTTCTTTGATCAACCGCTTGAAACGCGCTGAACCGGTAACGTTGGTGCGCTCCCCTACGTTAACAAACAAAGACTTAGCATCAATATTCAGCGGTTCCAAGCCAGCCAGGCGGCAGGCGACAGGTAACTGTGGCAGCTGACGTGGTGGCACACCTTCAACCGCCTTCGCCATCGCAGCAATATGCGCTGGGGTCGTGCCACAACAGCCACCAATGATGTTCAGGAAACCCGCTTGAGCCCATTCTCCAACCTGTCTGGCCATCTCTTCAGCATCCAGATCGTATTCACCGAACGCATTCGGTAATCCGGCATTTGGGTGTGCAGTGACATAGCTTTCAGAGATGCGCGCCAGCTCAGCGACGTATTGGCGCAGCTCGTCTGGACCAAGAGCACAATTAAGACCAAAGGTCAGCGGCTTAACATGACGCAGCGAATTGTAGAACGCTTCCGTAGTCTGGCCGGAAAGGGTACGCCCCGAGGCGTCGGTAATGGTGCCGGAAATCATGATTGGCAACGTAATACCAAGTGCTTCAAACTCGGTTTCTACCGCAAAAGCAGCGGCTTTGGCATTCAGAGTGTCGAAGATGGTTTCGATCATGATCAGATCGACTCCCCCTTCAACCAATGCACGGGTTGATTCGCGGTAAGCATCTACCAGTTGATCAAAAGAAACATTACGGAATGCAGGATCGTTAACATTTGGCGAAATAGATGCAGTTCGGTTAGTTGGCCCCAGAACGCCAGCAACATAGCGGGGTTTCTCGGGAGTTCGTGCAGTCCACTCATCGGCACTGGCGCGGGCCAAGGTTGCTGCCTGATAGTTAATCTCGGCAGACAGCGACGCCATATGGTAGTCGGCCATGGCAATCGTGGTAGCGTTGAAGGTGTTGGTTTCAATAATGTCGGCACCCGCAGCCAGGTACCCATTATGGATTTCAGTGATCACCTCGGGCTTGGTGAGCACCAGTAAGTCATTATTGCCTTTCAGGTCGCTTTGCCAATCTGCAAAGCGTTCACCACGGTAATCCATTTCCTCCAGCCGATAGCTCTGGATCATGGTTCCCATACCGCCATCCAACACGAAAATTCGCTGCGCTAACTGCTGACGCAGTTGTTCCACTCGATTTATCACTGTAGCCCCTTCACACCCGATTATTCGCTAACGTCCTATGCTCAACAGCTTATTACTTGAAAGATGAAGAGCCAGTCATCCTAGCACAGGTTATGCTGGCAAAGCTGTCAGCGGGTATTGAGAGTTTTTCAGGTTGGCCAGGTAACAGATCCGATGAGCGGATAAGTGTATTGCAATTCATACTATAAAAACGAAAATAAATTCCATAAGATGGAAAAAAGAAGGTGAATCATGGTCGTATCAACTCCTGCCAAACGCGGCAAGAAGCCACGCAGTACAACGCTCACTGCTAATGCAGCGACGGGACAGGTCCAGTCTCTGACACGTGGTTTAAAATTACTGGAATTTATTGCCGAAGCGCATGGCAATATAGCATTGACCGATCTGGCACTGCAGGCGGGTTTGCCTAACTCCACGACTCACCGCCTGCTGACCACCATGCAGCAGCTAGGTTTCGTGCGCCAGGTCGGCGATCTTGGCCTATGGACAATGGGGGCACATGCGTTTGTCGTTGGGAGTAGTTTTCTGCAAAGCCGTAACCTGCTGGCGATGGTGCACCCCACACTGCGTCGTTTGATGGAGGAGTCGGGTGAAACAGTCAATCTGGCAGTGATGGATAAAGCCGAGGATCAGGCGGTGATTATCGATCAAGTCCAGTGTACAGCACTGATGCGGATGTCTGCGCCGATCGGCGGTAAACTGCCAATGCACGCCTCTGGCGCCGGTAAAGCCTTTCTGGCCAGCATGCCGGATGAGCAGGTCACCAAACTCCTACATAAAAAAGGCATGTATACCTATACCCCTTATACCTTGACACCGCATAACCTGAAAGAAGGATTGGCGTTGATCCGCAAACAGGGATTTTCCTTTGATGATGAAGAACATGCCCTTGGACTACGCTGTGTAGCAGCCTGTATTTTTGACGAGCATCGTGAAGCCTTTGCCGCCATCTCGATTTCCGGGCCGGTATCACGTATTACTGACGATCGCGTAACCGAACTGGGTGCGTTGGTGATACATGCGGCGAAAGAAATCAGCCTGGAATATGGCGGCGTGCGTTGACGTTTTGTCCTCCTCCCATTTCAGCGGTAACGGGAGGAGAACACAACCCCCTTATAACTTAAGCCTGCGACATCCCTGAAAAATCGGCAGGCAACCGCTGGCTAAAGCGTCGTTTTTTGCGATAGGCAAAGACATCTTCTATGTGCCCTTCCTTGATACGCTGTTGCAGTCCACGCCAGTAGTTTGCATCAAACAGGTCGCTATGCATCTCCTCAAAGATACGTCGGATACGTTTATCACCACACAGGAAATGACGAAATTCTTCAGGGAAAACGTCATTAGGCGAAATGCTATACCAAGGTTCACTGGCGAGTTCATCTTCTGGATAACGCGGCGGTGGAATTTCGCGGAAATTCACCTCGGTCATATAGCAAATCTCATCATAGTCATAGAACACCACCCGTCCATGGCGGGTGACACCAAAGTTCTTGAATAGCATATCGCCCGGGAAGATATTGGCCGCCGCCAGCTGTTTAATGGCGTTACCGTACTCTTCGATGGCATCATGTAACTGCTGGTCGTTAGCCTGCTCTAAATAAAGATTCAATGGCGTCATACGCCGTTCCATATACAAATGCTTTATCACGATCCGATCGCCGAGATCTTCCAGTTTTTCCGGTACTTCACGCTGCAACTCTGCTAACAATTCCGGACTGATACGCCCCTTATCAACCACGAAATTTTCATATTCCTGTGTATCGGCCATACGCCCAACACGGTCATGCTCCTTGACCAACTGGTAACAGACCATCACTTGCGCTTGAGTCACCTCTTTTTGCGGGGCAAATTCGTCTTTGATCACTTTGAATACCCGATCAAAGGAGGGCAATGTAAACACCAGCATCACCATACCTTTAACGCCCGGCGCAATAATGAATTGTTCTTGAGATTGCGCCATAAAGGTCAGATATTCTCGATAGCATTCGGTTTTACCGTGTTTCTGGCAACCAATAGCCATATACAGTTCAGCGGTCGTCTTACCGGGGAGGATCTCCCGCAGCCACTCGACCATTGCCGCTGGCAGCGGGGCGTACACCATAAAGTAAGAGCGAGCAAAGCCAAACACAATGCTGGCTTCCGCTTTACTGGTCAGACAGGTATCAATAAACAACGCGCCAGCATCACTGCGGTGGATCGGTAGCAGGAACGGGTAAATGTCTTCCTCCAACCTTAGTTTGCCTACCAGCCACGCCGCTTTATTACGGTAAAATAATTCATTGGCGATCTGAAATGTCGCTCCGGCTAATTGCTGTGGATCAAACATTTGCAATAAGGTCTGGGTGATATAGTGAATGTCGCGCGGTAAGTCTTCCCAGGGCAAACGCAGCGGTAAATCAGTAAGCAGGTTGTGCAACATCTCAGCCAAATCCCCATTAGGGACAACATCGCGTGCTAGGGGCCGCGGAATATCGCGAAAGCGCCGTTCGGGCTGAGAACTGAAGACGAACAACTTTTCCGGCGTGAGATCGCGGTGTTGGAATAAGCGGCAGTAGACCGAATTGAAGAAGCTTTCTGCAATCTCAAAACGCGGGTAGTCAGGTAAAAGCTCGGTATATACGGCTTTGACTCTATTTTGGAAATCTGCATCGTAATACTTCTGTCCGGTAATACATTGCAGTTGTTTAACCACCAGGCCGACGTGATGATCATAAAGATGGATACGCTGTTTCATTGCCAACTGAACGGCGGGCCAGTCTGCCTGCTCAAAACGTTGTTGAGCTCCAGCAGTGACTTCAAGAAAGCGACCATATTGGGCATCAAAACCCTGCAAGATCGTTTGTGCGATCAATAATTCCAGTTTTGCCGCCATTGTTCGCCTCTGCCGTAAATCGATCACACAAGGGCTTGGCCTGCCAAGCCCACAGAAATCAAACCTGAACAATCAGAACTGTTGTTCTTCAGTAGAACCCGTCAGAGCCGTTACCGAAGATGCGCCTCCCTGAATAATGGTGGTCACTTTGTCGAAGTAACCGGTCCCCACTTCCTGTTGATGCGAAGCAAAAGTGTAGCCACGTTCTACTGCGGCAAACTCTGGCTGTTGCACTTTTTCCACATAATGCTTCATACCTTCGCCACGAGCGTAAGCATGGGCTAGATCGAACATGTTGAACCACATGCTATGAATACCAGCCAACGTAATGAATTGGTACTTATAGCCCATGGCTGACAGTTCGTCCTGGAAACGTGCAATAGTCTGGTCGTCCAGGTTCTTCTTCCAGTTGAAGGACGGCGAACAGTTATAAGCCAGCAGCTTGCCTGGATATTTAGCGTGGATCGCATCAGCAAAACGTTTGGCTGTTTGCAGGTCGGGCGTGGAGGTTTCACACCATACCAGGTCAGCGTAAGGGGCGTAGGCTAGACCACGACTGATTGCCTGCTCGATGCCCGCATGAGTACGCAAGAAACCTTCAGGGGTGCGTTCACCAGTAACAAAAGCGCTGTCGTACGGATCGCAATCGGAAGTCAGTAAATCCGCTGCATCGGCATCGGTACGGGCGATTAACAAAGTAGGTACGCCAAGAACGTCAGCGGCCAGCCGCGCTGCCACTAATTTCTGAATCGCCTCCTGAGTTGGCACCAGAACTTTACCGCCCATATGGCCGCATTTCTTCACCGCTGCCAGTTGGTCTTCAAAGTGAACACCTGCGGCCCCAGCCTCAATCATAGCCTTCATCAACTCAAAAGCATTCAGCACCCCACCAAATCCAGCTTCGGCATCCGCTACGATAGGTAAGAAGTAATCGGTATAACCCTCACTGCCTGGCTCAATTTTGTTCGCCCACTGGATTTGATCCGCCCGGCGGAAGGTATTATTGATACGCTCAACGACTGCGGGAACGGAGTCCACGGGATATAGAGACTGATCTGGGTACATAGCTGAAGCGGTGTTAGCATCCGCAGCTACCTGCCAGCCGGAGAGATAAATAGCTTCTACACCGGCCTTCGCCTGTTGTAGTGCCTGGCCTCCTGTCAACGCGCCAAGGCTGTTGACATAACCTTTACGGGACTTGCCGTGCAGCAGTTCCCACAACTTGTCTGCCCCATTCTGCGCCAGCGTGCAAACCGGATTGACCGAACCACGCAAATTAACCACATCTTCAGCATTGTAAGGCCGGGTAATACCTTTCCAGCGTGCTGATTTCCATTCCTGTTCCAGCTGTTGGATCTGTTGAGTACGTGAGGTAGCCATATTTTTATCCTTTTCGGTGAAGTAGGGTTCAACAGACCGATAAGCTCTGACTTTATCGGCAAGGCCTAACTAGGTTCAGCCAGCATAAAAGCCAGATTTACCGGTTCAGGCCAGTAATGCATAGCCAGGTAAAGTCAGAAAATCGATTAATTCATCCTGTGTAGTGATATGTTCCATCAGCTGTGCAGCCTCACTGAATCGGCCCGCGTGATAACGCGTTTCCCCCACTTCCTCGCGGATAACCCACATTTCTTCTTTTAACATTTGGCGAAACCGTGCTTTAGTAACCAGTTGGCCATTGCTTAAACTTTTCTCATGGTGGATCCACTGCCAAATAGAAGTCCGTGCAATCTCTGCGGTAGCAGCATCTTCCATCAAGCCATAGATCGGTACGCAGCCGTTGCCGGAGATCCAGGCTTCAATGTATTGCACCGCCACGCGAATATTGGCACGCATCCCGCTTTCGGTGCGCTCACCATCACAGGGTTGCAGCAACTGTGCTGCGGTAATAGGTGCATCATTTTCGCGCAATATTTCCAATTGATTCTGGCGCTCACCGAGCGCACGGTTAAAGACCTCCATCACCGTATCTGCCAGTCCCGGGTGTGCCACCCACGTGCCGTCATGACCATTGGTCGCTTCTAACTCTTTATCCGCGCGTACTTTTCCCAAAACCACTGCGTTTTGTTCAGCATCTTTACTGGGGATAAACGCGGCCATTCCGCCCATCGCAAAGGCACCACGCCTATGGCAGGTCTTAATCAACAGTCGTGAGTAGGCGCTGAGAAACGGTTTGTTCATGGTAACGGACTGACGATCCGGCAAGACACGGTCGCTATGATTTTTCAGCGTTTTGATATAGCTGAAAATATAATCCCAGCGTCCACAGTTCAGCCCAACGATATGATCGCGTAGGTGATAGAGGATCTCATCCATCTGGAATACTGCGGGCAGTGTTTCAATCAGTACGGTGGCCTTAATGGTGCCACGCGGTAGTTCGAAACGATCCTCGGTAAAACTGAATACTTCGCTCCACCAGGCGGCCTCCTGCCAGGACTGGGTTTTCGGCAGATAGAAGTAGGGGCCACTGCCCTTTGCCAACAACTGACGATAGTTATGGAAGAAATACAGAGCAAAATCGAACAACCCACCGGGGATCGCATCTCCCTGCCACTGTACGTGCTTCTCTGGCAGATGGAGGCCGCGTACGCGAGCGATCAATACGGCTGGATTGGGCTTGAGTTGGTAAACTTTCCCTGTCTCATTGGTGTAAGAGATAGTGCCATTCACCGCATCTCGTAGATTGATTTGTCCCTCAATGACTTTCTCCCAACTGGGTGCCAGTGAGTCCTCAAAGTCAGCCATGAAAACTTTGACATTGGCATTCAAGGCATTAATCACCATTTTACGTTCAACCGGACCGGTGATTTCTACTCGGCGGTCAAGTAAGTCATTGGGAATACCTCGAATTTTCCATTCACCATTAATAATGGAATCATTTTCCGAAATAAATTCAGGAAGTTCACCATGATCGATTTTTTCTTGCCAACGAGTACGTGCCGCCAGCAGTTCGTTACGCTGAGGGGTAAATTTTTCTACCAGATCTGTCAGGAACTCGATTGCATCCTCCGTGAGCACCTGCCGTTCAGTTTCACCGAAACGCTGCGTGAAACTTAATTCCCTGCCTATTACCTGTTGTGTCATTGTTTTTATCCTTTCCATCTTTCTTTTCACACTGTCAATGCGGGTAGTGCGAAATATTGTTATCGGAAATCACTACAATTCAGAGTAAAAAAGCCTGAAACTGGTCAGTCTTTATCCTGCTTAATTTTAGAATAGCTAACAAAATTAAAAAATCAAAAACGATTTCCATTTTTTATTAAAAATAATAATTAATTTATTATTATCAATAAATTAAAACTTTAATATAGTAATAAAAACAAGGAACCTCATTCCATAAATTGACAGTGTTTGTCTTTTAAGTGATTTACTAACTTTAGAATACAGTGAAAAAGACAGGAATATTAGGCTGTACGCGAGTGCCGCTAGCAGTCGTTTGTGCGCAAATGGCAGCAGCCTAAGGGATTCGTCCCAAAAGGCCGTAGTCTGTGTTGTCGGGCTTGAACAGAAAGCCAACCCTAGCCTTGATAACAGCTTTTGGAACTGCAGCAACACCACAGACAGTTAAGGGACACAGCCTAAAGTGCTCTATGGCAGCAACCATTAGAGCAGATTGGAAAATTACTCGAGGGTGGGGTTCATATGACGCAAATCGAACGGTGTGATCTGGTAAACATAGTAATTCAACCAATTAGAAAATAGCAGATGACCATGGCTACGCCATGAAGCTACAGGTGGAAGTTGAGGATTGTCGTAAGGAAAGTAGTTGAGCGGAATGGAAGGGTTGAGACCGGCATTCTTATCGCGACAATATTCGTTTGCAAGCGTCAGGGGATCGTATTCTGGATGTCCGGTAACAAATGCCAAGCGCTTATCCTTACTGGCGAAAAGATACGCTCCAGCAAGCTCTGACTCCGCCAAAATATCCAGATCTGTGTATTGGCGAATAACGTCAGTCGGAAAATCTGCATAACGCGAATGAGGAGCCAGGAAAGTCTCATCAAAGCCCCGGGTCAGTAAAGCATGCTGCTGGAGTGTCTGATGCTGGTAAACGCCAGAAAGCTTTACTTCGCGCGTTATTTTGGGGATACCGTATAAAACATTCAGCGCTGCTTGCACTGCCCAACAGACGAATAGCGTTGATGTAACATGGTTACTAGCCCAAGCAATAACACGTTCAATCTGCGGCCAATAAGCAATATCACAAAAATCAATAAGACCCAATGGGGCACCGGTTACAATCAGACCATCATAGTTCTCACCTTCAATGTCCTCGAAGTTACAGTAAAAATTATTCAGGTGTTCAGCTGGCGTATTCTTCGATTCGCGACAATCAATACGTAGCAGTTGAATATCGATCTGCAACGGAGAATTGGAAAGTAACCGCAAGAACTGGTTTTCGGTTTCAATCTTTTTTGGCATCAGGTTGAGGATGAGTACTTTTAACGGCCTGATTTCCTGTGTTTTTGCTCGTGAGGATGTCATCACAAAGACATTCTCATCGCGCAAAAAATTTACCGCAGGTAGTTCATCAGGTACACGAATCGGCATTACTTAATCCTCACATATCCATTTATACGTTTAGACTTCTAGATGCCCAAAGATAACGTTTTTTAAACTTAATGTCGAGTATTCAGCATCAAGGTGAAAATCTTTCATAAATAAGAGGGTGGAGTTTAACTTATAACCAAGAATGCTCAGATTCTATAAGACGATACCAACCCCCCATACGCAAAAAGGCCACCTGTAAGGGTGGCCTTTTTGCGTAATTGATGCTTGGCAGTGTCCTACTCTCGCATGGGGAGACCCCACACTACCATCGGCGCTACGGCGTTTCACTTCTGAGTTCGGCATGGGGTCAGGTGGGACCACCGCGCTATTGCCGCCAAGCAAATTCTTTAATTTTTTTCGCCGAACTTCTGATTACCACTGTAAACTGGTGCTGATACCCAGAGTCGAACTGGGGACCTCACCCTTACCAAGGGTGCGCTCTACCAACTGAGCCATATCAGCCCACAAATTTGATGCCTGGCAGTGTCCTACTCTCGCATGGGGAGACCCCACACTACCATCGGCGCTACGGCGTTTCACTTCTGAGTTCGGCATGGGGTCAGGTGGGACCACCGCGCTATTACCGCCAGGCAAATTCTGTTTCATCCCAACCGCTCACGCTTTCTCACGTGCAGCCATCAGAACCAATCCGGAACTTTCGCTGAAAACCGACTCTTTTCTCTCAAATCCAAAACACCTTCGGTGTTGTAAGGTTAAGCCTCACGGATCATTAGTACTGGTTAGCTCAATGCATCGCTGCACTTACACACCCAGCCTATCAACGTCTTAGTCTTAAACGTTCCTTCAGGGACCTTAAAGGCCCAGGGAAGACTCATCTCGAGGCAAGTTTCGCGCTTAGATGCTTTCAGCGCTTATCTTTTCCGCACTTAGCTACCGGGCAGTGCCATTGGCATGACAACCCGAACACCAGTGGTGCGTTCACTCCGGTCCTCTCGTACTAGGAGCAACCCCTCTCAATCTTCCAACGCCCACGGCAGATAGGGACCGAACTGTCTCACGACGTTCTAAACCCAGCTCGCGTACCACTTTAAATGGCGAACAGCCATACCCTTGGGACCTACTTCAGCCCCAGGATGTGATGAGCCGACATCGAGGTGCCAAACACCGCCGTCGATATGAACTCTTGGGCGGTATCAGCCTGTTATCCCCGGAGTACCTTTTATCCGTTGAGCGATGGCCCTTCCATTCAGAACCACCGGATCACTAAGACCTACTTTCGTACCTGCTCGAGCCGTCACTCTCGCAGTCAAGCTAGCTTATGCCTTTGCACTAACCTCACGATGTCCGACCGTGATTAGCTAACCTTCGTGCTCCTCCGTTACTCTTTGGGAGGAGACCGCCCCAGTCAAACTACCCACCAGACACTGTCCTCACCCCAGATTATGGGGCAGAGTTAGAACATCAAACATTAAAGGGTGGTATTTCAAGGTTGGCTCCATGCAGACTGGCGTCCACACTTCAAAGCCTCCCACCTATCCTACACATCAAGGCTCAATGTTCAGTGTCAAGCTATAGTAAAGGTTCACGGGGTCTTTCCGTCTTGCCGCGGGTACACTGCATCTTCACAGCGAGTTCAATTTCACTGAGTCTCGGGTGGAGACAGCCTGGCCATCATTACGCCATTCGTGCAGGTCGGAACTTACCCGACAAGGAATTTCGCTACCTTAGGACCGTTATAGTTACGGCCGCCGTTTACTGGGGCTTCGATCAAGAGCTTCGCGTTGCCGCTAACCCCATCAATTAACCTTCCAGCACCGGGCAGGCGTCACACCGTATACGTCCACTTTCGTGTTTGCACAGTGCTGTGTTTTTATTAAACAGTTGCAGCCAGCTGGTATCTGCGACTGGCTTCAGCTCCGAGAGCAAGTCTCTTCACCTACGTGCCAGCGTGCCTTCTCCCGAAGTTACGGCACCATTTTGCCTAGTTCCTTCACCCGAGTTCTCTCAAGCGCCTGAGTATTCTCTACCTGACCACCTGTGTCGGTTTGGGGTACGATTCTGTGTTACCTGATGCTTAGAGGCTTTTCCTGGAAGCTGGGCATCAACCACTTCGCCACCGTAGTGACTCGTCATCACGCCTCAGGGTTGATATGCAACCGGATTTACCAGGTCACACCCCCTACACGCTTAAACCGGGACAACCGTCGCCCGGCTAGCCTAGCCTTCTTCGTCCCCCCTTCGCAGTAACACCGAGTACAGGAATATTAACCTGTTTCCCATCGACTACGCTTTTCAGCCTCGCCTTAGGGGTCGACTCACCCTGCCCCGATTAACGTTGGACAGGAACCCTTGGTCTTCCGGCGAGCGGGCTTTTCACCCGCTTTATCGTTACTTATGTCAGCATTCGCACTTCTGATACCTCCAGCAGACCTCACAGTCCACCTTCAACGGCTTACAGAACGCTCCCCTACCCAACAACGCCTAAGCGTCGCTGCCGCAGCTTCGGTGCATGGTTTAGCCCCGTTACATCTTCCGCGCAGGCCGACTCGACCAGTGAGCTATTACGCTTTCTTTAAATGATGGCTGCTTCTAAGCCAACATCCTGGCTGTCTGTGCCTTCCCACATCGTTTCCCACTTAACCATGACTTTGGGACCTTAGCTGGCGGTCTGGGTTGTTTCCCTCTTCACGACGGACGTTAGCACCCGCCGTGTGTCTCCCGTGATAACATTCTTCGGTATTCGGAGTTTGCATCGGGTTGGTAAGCCGGGATGGCCCCCTAGCCGAAACAGTGCTCTACCCCCGAAGATGAGTTCACGAGGCGCTACCTAAATAGCTTTCGGGGAGAACCAGCTATCTCCCGGTTTGATTGGCCTTTCACCCCCAGCCACAAGTCATCCGCTAATTTTTCAACATTAGTCGGTTCGGTCCTCCAGTTAGTGTTACCCAACCTTCAACCTGCCCATGGCTAGATCACCGGGTTTCGGGTCTATACCTTGCAACTAGACGCCCAGTTAAGACTCGGTTTCCCTACGGCTCCCCTATTCGGTTAACCTTGCTACAAAATATAAGTCGCTGACCCATTATACAAAAGGTACGCAGTCACCCCCATTAAGAAGGCTCCCACTGCTTGTACGTACACGGTTTCAGGTTCTATTTCACTCCCCTCGCCGGGGTTCTTTTCGCCTTTCCCTCACGGTACTGGTTCACTATCGGTCAGTCAGGAGTATTTAGCCTTGGAGGATGGTCCCCCCATATTCAGACAGGATGTCACGTGTCCCGCCCTACTCATCGAACTCACAGAATGTGCATTTTAGTGTACGGGGCTATCACCCTTTACTGCGCGACTTTCCAGACGCTTCCACTAACACACACCCTGATTCAGGTTCTGGGCTGTTCCCCGTTCGCTCGCCGCTACTGGGGGAATCTCGGTTGATTTCTTTTCCTCGGGGTACTTAGATGTTTCAGTTCCCCCGGTTCGCCTCCTGCCACTATGTATTCATGACAGGATAGTGCAACGAATTGCACTGGGTTTCCCCATTCGGGTATTGCCGGTTGTAACGCTTCATATCAGCTTACCGACACTTATCGCAGATTAGCACGCCCTTCATCGCCTCTGACTGCCTAGGCATCCACCGTGTACGCTTAGTCACTTAACCTCACAACCCGAAGATGTTTCCATCGTTCGTGCTGCAAACATTTGAGAGACTCTCTGACAGGTTAGTCCTTATCTCAATACTTCTACGGAGAGATAAGTTTCAGCTGTCAGGTTTCAATTTTCAGCTTGTTCCAGATTGTTAAAGAGCAAAATACTTCGCAGCATACTGTTGCCAGTACACTCTGAAGTATTATCAAGGACGGTATGGTGGAGCTAAGCGGGATCGAACCGCTGACCTCCTGCGTGCAAGGCAGGCGCTCTCCCAGCTGAGCTATAGCCCCATACAGTCACTCGCAGAGACCTTTATGTACCACTCGGAGAGTTACATTCGATTTGAAGTGCGAATGTAATTTCTTTTCACGCAAGGCATGTGGAAGGGAAGTTTACTGGCGTAAACGACCGCGCACATAACGCAGCATGAGAAGAAATTTGGTAGGCCTGAGTGGACTTGAACCACCGACCTCACCCTTATCAGGGGTGCGCTCTAACCACCTGAGCTACAAGCCTATAAAGGTATTTCTGCTCGTTACTTTTCATCAGACAATCTGTGTGGACACTGCACTCAACTAATATCTTTAGGTAAGGAGGTGATCCAACCGCAGGTTCCCCTACGGTTACCTTGTTACGACTTCACCCCAGTCATGAATCACAAAGTGGTAAGCGCCCTCCCGAAGGTTAAGCTACCTACTTCTTTTGCAACCCACTCCCATGGTGTGACGGGCGGTGTGTACAAGGCCCGGGAACGT
Source organism: Serratia sp. UGAL515B_01 (assembly GCF_033095805.1). Classification (NCBI taxonomy): domain Bacteria; kingdom Pseudomonadati; phylum Pseudomonadota; class Gammaproteobacteria; order Enterobacterales; family Yersiniaceae; genus Serratia; species Serratia sp. UGAL515B_01. Next base: position 3,524,612 of record NZ_CP109901.1, read on the forward strand.
ATTCACCGTAGCATTCTGATCTACGATTACTAGCGATTCCGACTTCATGGAGTCGAGTTGCAGACTCCAATCCGGACTACGACGTACTTTATGAGGTCCGCTTGCTCTCGCGAGGTCGCTTCTCTTTGTATACGCCATTGTAGCACGTGTGTAGCCCTACTCGTAAGGGCCATGATGACTTGACGTCATCCCCACCTTCCTCCGGTTTATCACCGGCAGTCTCCTTTGAGTTCCCGACCGAATCGCTGGCAACAAAGGATAAGGGTTGCGCTCGTTGCGGGACTTAACCCAACATTTCACAACACGAGCTGACGACAGCCATGCAGCACCTGTCTCACGGTTCCCGAAGGCACTAAGCTATCTCTAGCAAATTCCGTGGATGTCAAGAGTAGGTAAGGTTCTTCGCGTTGCATCGAATTAAACCACATGCTCCACCGCTTGTGCGGGCCCCCGTCAATTCATTTGAGTTTTAACCTTGCGGCCGTACTCCCCAGGCGGTCGATTTAACGCGTTAGCTCCGGAAGCCACGCCTCAAGGGCACAACCTCCAAATCGACATCGTTTACAGCGTGGACTACCAGGGTATCTAATCCTGTTTGCTCCCCACGCTTTCGCACCTGAGCGTCAGTCTTTGTCCAGGGGGCCGCCTTCGCCACCGGTATTCCTCCAGATCTCTACGCATTTCACCGCTACACCTGGAATTCTACCCCCCTCTACAAGACTCTAGCTTGCCAGTTTCAAATGCAGTTCCCAAGTTAAGCTCGGGGATTTCACATCTGACTTAACAAACCGCCTGCGTGCGCTTTACGCCCAGTAATTCCGATTAACGCTTGCACCCTCCGTATTACCGCGGCTGCTGGCACGGAGTTAGCCGGTGCTTCTTCTGCGAGTAACGTCAATGAACAGTGCTATTAACACTGAACCCTTCCTCCTCGCTGAAAGTGCTTTACAACCCGAAGGCCTTCTTCACACACGCGGCATGGCTGCATCAGGCTTGCGCCCATTGTGCAATATTCCCCACTGCTGCCTCCCGTAGGAGTCTGGACCGTGTCTCAGTTCCAGTGTGGCTGGTCATCCTCTCAGACCAGCTAGGGATCGTCGCCTAGGTGAGCCATTACCCCACCTACTAGCTAATCCCATCTGGGCACATCCGATGGTGTGAGGCCCGAAGGTCCCCCACTTTGGTCTTGCGACGTTATGCGGTATTAGCCACCGTTTCCAGTAGTTATCCCCCTCCATCGGGCAGTTTCCCAGACATTACTCACCCGTCCGCCGCTCGTCACCCAGGGAGCAAGCTCCCCTGTGCTACCGCTCGACTTGCATGTGTTAGGCCTGCCGCCAGCGTTCAATCTGAGCCATGATCAAACTCTTCAATTAAAAGCTTGATTTGCTTCAACTCGTGAAGCGATGCTCGAAAATTAACTTTCGTAATAATTCATTCGCATGAATTACTGCTTGGTCACTCTTCAAGACTTGATATTTTTTTGCTGCCTAAGCAGCTGGATATCGTCTTGTGAGTGCCCACACAGATTGTCTGATAAATTGTTAAAGAGCAGTGAGTTACGCGCTTTCGCTTGCTAACTCGAGGTGGCGTATAATACGCTTTCCTTTTACAGAGTCAACCTTATTTTTAGGTTTTTTCTGCTGACCCCGGAAGCACCGTGAAATCATTCACCTGTTCCGTGTCGATGGAGGCGCATTATAGGGATCTTCCTTTTTTCCACAACCTCTTTTTAGATCTTTTCTTGCCGACTGCGCACTTTTCAGCCCTTTCGTGTGGTTCTTGCCCGAAAACAGCTATTTTACAAGGGATCCGCTGCGCTATCTGGTTGTAATTACACCGCTAAAGACTAGTATTGCCAGTAATATGATCCAGAGGTGTTATCACATGTCCAATTCAATACGTTCTTATCTTCATTATTCCCCACAACTTGGCCTTCGCGTCATGATCGACCCATCTAGTGTCGTGGTCGGCAACGTTACACTGGCTGATGATGTCAGTATCTGGCCGTTAGTTTCCATTCGCGGTGACGTCAACGCAGTTAAGATTGGCGCCCGAAGCAATATCCAGGACGGCAGCGTCCTGCATGTCACACACAAGTCGGCATATAATCCTGCTGGTTATCCCTTGCTGATTGGTGAAGATGTCACAGTCGGGCATAAAGCCATGCTACACGGTTGCATTATCGGTAATCGCGTTCTGGTTGGTATGGGTTCAATCCTGCTTGATGGTGCAATAATCGAAGATGATGTGATGATTGGAGCGGGCAGTCTTGTCTCACCTGGCAAACGCCTGGAAAGTGGTTACTTGTATGTAGGTAGTCCAGCACGCCAAGCCCGGCGATTAACTACAGAAGAACTAGAGGGATTACGTTACTCAGCCAATAACTATGTCCGCTGGAAAGACGACTACCTTTCCGAAGATGTCTAATACCCCGCTCCCGGTTGCCCAAAGCGGGGGCATAACTAAGCCGCCATTTCTTTTCGGAGTTGTTGTAAAACCGCTTCGATTTCTGGCATAACGCCGTGCCATAAAAAGAAAGCATGTGCCGCCTGACCAACAAGCATCCCCAAGCCATCAGCATAATGCTCTACCCCAAGCTGCTGTGCCCAGGCCAGGAATGGGGTGATCCCCTGCCGATAAAACATGTCATAACAACGAGTGGTATTGTTCACAATACTGTTCGGCAACGACGGTATCTCACCGTTTATCCCTGAGGCAGTGGCATTGATCACTAAGTCAAATACAGGTTGATCAAGTTGATCCAGAGGTAATGCGTCGACCTTTCCAAAAGTACGGAATACTTCCGTCAACTCGTTAGCCCGACTATATGTGCGGTTGGTAAGTACCATTTCACAACCAGAAGAGAGCAGCGGTAAAATAACGCCTCGTGCAGCCCCTCCCGCGCCAACCAGCAGAATGCGATCTCCAGGTTGGATAAGTTGCTGACGCTCAAGGTCTGATAACAAACCGACACCGTCGGTGTTATCCCCAAATAGCCGCCCCCCTGGTAAAACTTTAAGCGTATTCACTGCTCCTGCCATAGCCGCCCTTTGACTTAGCTCTGAAGCTGCCGCATAGGCCTGTTCTTTAAAAGGAACGGTAACATTAGCGCCTTGACCACCCGCTCCAATAAACTGCTTTAGAGCCGGCCCAAAACCATCCAGCGGAGCCAGCACACGCCCATACGGGTGCTCAATCCCAGTTTGCTCAGCAAATAGCGCATGGATACGAGGTGACTTGCTATGAGCTATCGGATTACCGAATACTGCGAACCTTTCCATAAACATTACCTATTCTACCCTTGACGGATCTGCTCACCAGTCAAAGCGTCTCTTATTTCAGAAGGGTTCAACCGCCCACCCACGTGACCTACCAGCACAGGGAAAGACTCGCCGAACTGCTGTCTCACTTCTGCAACATTGCGACACGGTTCTTCACCACTCAAGTTTGCACTGGTTGAAACCAGTGGCTTGCCGAACTGAAGACAAAGCTGTTTTACCAGTGGATGGTCGCTAACACGTACAGCCAGAGAACTAAAACGACCGGTAAGAAAGCGTGGCGTCTCCGACTTTGCTGGCACGACCCAGGTGACTGGGCCAGGCCAACTGGCAAACATCGCGGCACGCTGTTGTTCACTCAAAACACTGTCATCAATATAAGGTGTGAGCTGCGAGTAATCGGCAGCAATAAGGATCAAGCCTTTATCTAACGGGCGCTGCTTCAACGCCAGTAACGCAATAACGGCCTGTTGGCTATCAGGATCACATCCCAAGCCGAATACGGCTTCTGTTGGGTAGGCAATGACTTGCTGTTTTTCGAGAGCGGAAATAATAGATGCGAATACGGAAATTTGTTCTGAGCTCATAGAGAAATTATTCTGTGATTGCGACGGGTTTTCCGCATAGTTTACTAGCGCAGCAAAGCGTTGGGCCTTTTACTGTGCGCTTCTCCATCAATAATGGGTAGTGGCAATAAGCGCACTCACCGGCCACAGGTTTAAAATTGAGGGCAAATTGACACTCTGGGTAACGATCACAAGCGTGAAACGTTTTGCCGTAGCGAGACTTGCGCTGCAGTAATGTTCCCTGGCCGCATTGGGGACAAGCGATGCTAGTCTCATCAGGCTTATCGATCACTTCAATATGATCACAGTCAGGGTAGTGGCTACAACCGATAAACATGCCAAAACGCCCTTGACGTAATACAAGAGTCGCCAGACATTTCGGACAAGCTTGCCCTTCCAACACCTTGACTACATGCCCATCAGCCTGTGCCTTTAGAGGCCTGATATATTGACAGTCAGGATATTCAGAACAGCCAAAGAAAGGGCCGTGGCGACCGCTACGGATCACCAATTCGGCCCCACATTCCGGACAGGGTTCATTTTGCCTAGCAGCAAAAATCGCTGTTTTTGTCATAACGTCTTCTATGCTCGTTACCCGCTCAGTGCAGGTAACCTTCGTTTACTTCAAACAATAGTTCTTCCATTTGTTGATAAGCACCTTCATATCCTGGAATATTAAACAGTACCATCAACACAACCCATTTAAGGTCTTCAAGACCGAACTCCTCGTTATCCAACGCCATAACACGATCGATAACCATTTCACGGGTTTCGAGATTCAATACCTGGATTTGTTCTAAAAACAGGAGAAAGCCACGGCAATTAGCATCTAAACGTCCTCTCTCTTCTTCAGTATAAATCCGCATGGCTAGCGGGTCAGCACCCATAAAATAAGGAGCATTCTCGCCTTCCTGGAGGTCTGCAAGTTTTTCAAGCCAATTCAATGCATTAAAGATATCATCCCGATCGAATCCTGCTTCCGCAAGATCGTCAGTCAAGGTATCCTGATCTACATGCATCTCAGACTCATTATGGATATAGGTTTCAAACAAGTACATGAGTACGTCGAACATGGCCTGCCCTCCTTATTCGGACATAGCCGCCGGGTACAGCTGCGATCCACCCTGCTAACTCCAGATCGAGTAACTTGATTACTACCTCTGGCACAGGTTGGCCGGCACGTTCAGCGACGACGTCAACAGGTGTCACCTCATCTCCTACGTTAGCCAACACATCAGCAAATGGCAATTCAACTTGAGCTTCTGATGAAGAAATAGTTGTATTCTCATTCAAAGGCAACCAATTCAATCCACTCCCTAGCTGTTCAGCAATATCTTTTGGGCTAGTCACCAGACTGGCGCCCTGCTGAATCAACCAGTGTGTTCCCTCACTCATCGGGTTACCTAAAGCCCCCGGAAGGGCGAACACTTCACGCCCCTGCTCCAAGGCATAACGAGCCGTTATCAGCGAACCACTTCGCAACGAGGCTTCTATCACCACAACGCCCAAACTTAACCCACTAATAATACGATTACGGCGTGGGAAATGATCGGCCAAAGGCAGATCGGTGGTCAAGTGTTCAGAAATTACCGCTCCTCCCTGTTCTATGATTTGCTTTGCCAAACGACGATGCCGACGTGGATAGATATTCTCCAGGCCACTTCCCAACACAGCAATCGTGACTCCTTGGGTATCAAGTGTTGCTCGATGACAGATACCATCGATACCGATAGCCAACCCACTGGTGATAGCAAAACCACAATTTACTAGCCCACAGGCAAAATAATTGCCCCAGTGCTCACCATAGTGACTAAATTGCCGGCTACCAACCATGGCGATTTGCGGTCGTCCCAGTGCAGCTGCATCCCCCTGAACCATCAGTAACAATGGAGCATCGCCGATATGAGCCAAAAGCTCAGGGAAGCCCGGTTCACCGTATCTCAACATCCGATTTCCCGGTTGTTCCAACCAATTGAGCGTTGCTTTGAGATAACTCGAGTGCCTCCGCATAAACTGTTCTTGTTGTTTATCATTTAAACCTAATGCTCTTAACAACGAGTAAGACGGGTTATCTTCTGCCATCAACCGATTGATGACATGGGTGGCCTGCTGCACGCTAATCCCTGTTACCGCATGCATACGCAAAGTAATTTCTTCTGGCTGCATCGTGCACTCCCTCGCTGAATATGGGGTAATACCAATTCATGTAATCGTTCAAGGATGCTGTCAATCAGGTCGGGAAATGTCTAGAATAGAAACTAAACTCTCCTTATCACTCGGATTCAGATCTAAAGATATATGTCAGTCTTGCAGGTATTACATTTCCCAGACGAGCGGTTACGCAAAATTGCGGCCCCGGTAAAAGAAGTCAATGCAGATATCCAACGCATCGTTGATGATATGTTCGAAACTATGTATGCGGAAGAAGGCATTGGCCTGGCCGCGACACAGGTAGATATTCATCAACGCATTATCGTCATTGACGTTTCAGAGAATCGAGATCAACGCTTGGTATTGATCAATCCAGAACTATTGGAAAAACACGGCGAAACCGGTATCGAAGAGGGTTGTCTTTCCGTTCCTGAGCACAGAGCGCTGGTGCCTCGCGCAGAGAAAGTGAAGATCCGCGCTCTTGACCGCGATGGCCACTCTTTTGAGCTCGAAGCAGATGGCTTGTTAGCTATCTGTATCCAGCACGAAATGGATCATCTTGTAGGCAAACTATTTGTCGATTACCTGTCGCCACTTAAACGCCAACGCATTCGTCAGAAACTGGAAAAAATGGCCAAGCTTAATGCGCGTGCCTAACAGATCGGGAAAATAACGTGTCTGACCCTTTACGGATTATTTTCGCAGGTACACCAGACTTCGCCGCGCGTCACCTTGACACACTGTTGTCATCCCAGCATCAGATTGTCGGGGTATTCACTCAGCCCGATCGTCCTGCCGGCAGAGGAAACAAACTAACGCCAAGTCCGGTAAAAGTTCTGGCTGAGCAACATCAGATCCCTGTGTTTCAACCCAAATCTCTTCGTCCAGAAGAGAACCAGCATCTCGTTGCCGATCTTAGTGCAGACGTTATGGTTGTGGTTGCCTATGGCCTCATCTTGCCAAAAGCTGTGCTTGATATGCCACGCCTAGGTTGTATCAACGTTCATGGGTCACTGCTTCCACGCTGGCGTGGTGCGGCGCCGATCCAACGTGCGTTGTGGGCTGGTGATAACGAAACAGGGGTAACGATCATGCAGATGGATGTCGGCCTTGATACCGGTGATATGATGCTCAAGGTCAGTTGCCCAATAGAAGCCACAGACACAAGTGCCAGCCTGTATGACAAGCTAGCAAAACTGGGGCCACAAGGGCTGTTGGTAACATTACAGCAACTGGCTTCAGGCATAGCTCAGCGTGAAGTACAAGAAGAAGCACTGGTTACCTACGCTGAAAAACTGAGCAAGGAAGAAGCACGCCTTGATTGGCATCTTTCCGCTGCACAGCTGGAGCGCTGTATTCGTGCCTTTAATCCGTGGCCAGTCAGTTATTTCACTATCGATGATCAACCAGTGAAAGTCTGGCAAGCAAACGTGCTGGCTGAGACCTCCTGTTTAGAACCAGGAACCATTGTACAAGCCGATAAACATGGCATCCAGGTAGCTACAGCAGAAGGTGTTCTAAACCTGACGCAACTGCAGCCTGCCGGTAAAAAACCTATGTCAGCCCAAGATTTACTGAATTCACGTCGAGAATGGTTTATTCCAGGTAACCGGATATAACCTAAATAACTCGAGTTGCAGGAAGGCGGAAACACATTGAATCCCCGGGAACTTAAGGCGGTAAATGACTGGGGTGAACAAACAACGTCAACGTACATGCAACTTGAAGTATGACGGTTATATCAATCACTCCCATTGCCTGGGCTTTTTTACCAGGCATTTTATTTCCTAATGCCGATCGTTATCAGCTTCAGCCTATGAAAAACAATTATAATCTTCGCAGCCACGCAGCCAAAGCTATCGGCCAAGTACTGGATCAAGGGCAGTCACTCAACACAATTCTGCCAACATTACAGAAGAACATTTCTGATAAAGACCGAGCCTTATTGCAGGAGCTCTGTTTCGGTACACTGCGCGTATTGCCACAACTTGAGTGGTGCATTCAGCAACTGATGGCGAAGCCAATGACGGGTAAACAGCGCACGCTGCATTACTTGCTGATGGTTGGTTTATATCAGTTGTTGTACACCCGCATTCCAGCTCACGCCGTATTGGCAGAAACAGTGGAAGGCGCTGTTGCCTTAAAACGCCCGCAGCTGAAAGGCCTGATTAATGGCGTCCTTCGGCAGTTCCAGCGCCAACAGGAAGAACTATTGGCACGTGCAGCCAATAATCAAAGCCGTTATCTGCATCCGAGTTGGTTGCTGGAACGTATTAAACAAGCCTATCCGGCACATTGGGAGCAAGTCATTGATGCCAATAATCAAAAACCTCCAATGTGGCTTCGTGTCAATCGGTTACACCATACGCGAGAAAATTACTTAAAACTCATGCAGCAGGCCGGCATTTCGGCTGAGCCCCATAAGCAATATCGCGATGCGGTACGACTGCTGACTCCTTGCTCAGTGACAGATTTACCGGGATTTGCAGACGGCTGGGTCACTGTACAAGACGCTTCAGCCCAAGGATGTGTCGAACTGCTGGATCCGCAAGATAGTGAGCAGATCCTCGATCTTTGTGCCGCACCCGGTGGTAAAACCACCCATATTTTGGAAGCAGCCCCAAAAGCGAATGTGATGGCTGTAGATATAGATGAACAGCGATTGACACGAGTAAAGGAAAATTTGCAACGTCTGCGCCTGCAGGCTGTCGTTAGGCAAGGTGATGGTAGGACACCGCAACAATGGTGTGGTGACAAACAGTTTGACCGTATACTTTTGGATGCACCTTGTTCCGCTACTGGTGTGATCCGCCGACATCCAGATATCAAATGGTTGCGCCGTGATAGTGATATTGCAGAGTTAGCCAGTTTACAAAGTGAAATACTGGAAGCCATCTGGCCACATCTGAAACCTGGTGGGGTGTTGCTTTATGCAACTTGCTCTATTCTGCCGCAAGAGAATAGTGAGCAAATAGCTTCGTTTCTAGAAAGCCATAGCGATGCGAAACTAGTTGAAACTGGCAACGAACAAACGCCGGGTAAACAGAATCTTCCTCATCCTGAAGACGGTGATGGTTTCTTTTACGCTAAGCTGATTAAAATATAACTGTTAAAGGGTGTTGTTAACACTCTCAACGTTCGGTCATGACCGTTGTAGTATGAAGCAGAGAATTCAATGAAAATAATTATTCTTGGCGCTGGTCAGGTTGGCGGGACACTAGCAGAAAACCTGGTTGGTGAAAATAACGATATCACCGTGGTCGATACCGATACTGGACGCCTACGTCAGTTACAGGATAAGTTTGACTTACGTGTCGTTCAAGGACATGGTTCCCATCCACGTGTATTGCGTGAAGCCGGTGCGGAAGACGCGGATATGCTGGTTGCAGTAACCAATTCTGACGAAACCAATATGATCGCCTGTCAGATTGCCTATTCGCTGTTTAATACCCCAAACCGCATCGCGCGTATCCGTGCACCAGATTACATAAGGGAAGCAGAGAAACTTTTTAATCCAGAAGCCGTTCCAATCGATCACCTGATCTCGCCAGAACAGTTGGTTATCGATTACATCTATAAATTAATCGAATACCCCGGCGCACTTCAGGTGGTTAACTTTGCAGAAGGCAAGGTTAGCATCGCCGCAGTTAAGGCCTATTACGGAGGCCCATTAGTGGGTAATGCCCTCTCTTCCATGCGTGAACATATGCCACACATAGATACCAGAGTGGCAGCGATCTTTCGACAGGATCGTCCAATTCGCCCCCAAGGTTCCACAATTATCGAAGCCGGTGACGAAGTTTTCTTCGTAGCAGCATCACAAAATATCCGTGCAGTGATGAGCGAGCTTCAGCGCCTTGAAAAACCTTACAAGCGTATCATGATTGTCGGCGGTGGCAATGTAGGCGCGGGGCTGGCACATCGGTTAGAAAAATCATACAACGTAAAACTGATTGAGCGAAATCAGCAACGTGCTGCCGAGCTTGCTGAACAGTTGCAAGACACTATTGTTTTCTATGGTGATGCCTCAGACCAGGAATTGTTAGCAGAAGAGCATGTAGAACAGATTGACGTTTTTATCGCCATTACCAACGATGACGAGGCAAATATTATGTCTGCCATGCTGGCAAAACGTATGGGTGCAAAAAAGGTAATGGTACTCATTCAGCGTCGAGCCTATGTTGATTTAGTCCAGGACAGTGTGATTGATATTGCTATTTCACCACAGCAAGCGACAATTTCGGCGTTACTTGGCCACGTCCGTAAAGCAGATATTGTCAGCGTATCTTCACTACGCCGTGGTGTCGCCGAGGCAATTGAAGCTATCGCACATGGAGATGAAAGCACCTCTAAAGTTGTGGGACGTATGGTGGAGGAAATAAAACTACCACCGGGTACCACCATTGGTGCCATTGTCCGTGGCGATGATGTGATTATTGCCAACAGCAACAGCAAAATTCAGCAAGGCGACCATGTAATTATGTTTATTACCGATAAGAAGTTTGTTCCCGACGTCGAACGATTGTTCCAGCCCAGCCCATTTTTCTTATAGGTGTGAATATTTTCAAGTTGCAGACAGACGGCAAGCGAACAAGCCCCCGTTGCGACTGGGGGTACGGGGATATTTCGCGATGATTAATTGACGCACGGTCTCATCCGCACAGTAAAAACTTAAAATTTTCATTACTTGCCATGGCAAGGATAAGTTGCTTTATTAAACTTATGTTAGTCGATTTTTGAGGGGGTTCTGATGAGTATATTGAAAGAGTTCCGTGAATTTGCCATGCGTGGCAATGTGGTCGACCTGGCAGTCGGTGTGATCATTGGAGCCGCGTTTGGCAGAATAGTATCTTCTCTGGTCGCAGACATTATCATGCCACCGCTGGGTTTATTGATCGGTGGGGTAGATTTCAAAAAATTCCACTTGGTGCTACGCGAAGCTGAAGGCAATGTTCCCGCAGTAGTCATGAATTATGGTGCTTTCCTGCAGAATATTTTTGATTTCGTGATTGTTGCCCTCGCAATCTTTATGGCCATTAAATTAATGAACAAAATGCGCCGTAAAGAAGTTGAAGAACCGACTGCCCCGCCAGCTCCAACAGCCGAAGAGAAATTGCTAACTGAAATCCGTGATTTGCTGAGCAAGCAACAACGGCCAAAGCAGTAATAAGCTTTTCATCAGCACGCAAAACCTAATGAAAAGATGGTTGTTGGTCCCTTAAAACCAGAAGGCCAGTGGTAAGTTATCACAAGAAAATTTACCACTGGCCTCCCAGCTACCACCTTTTACATGTTTATCTTTTCGCCGGTAACTTCCCTTCCCCTTGTTGTTCTTTTCTACACGCTGCCGGAACAACGGATCGTGTAGTAATGCCTCAATGGCATTTTCCCGGATCTGGCCTCTAGTATGCCGATATTTTGTCATAACTTAATTCCTGTCTGTTTGTGGTAATAAACTCGCTTATAGTACTACCTTGTGGGAAGCAATTAAACGCTCCTAAGCATTCAAATCACTTTTTAGCCTTCTCTTCGCTAGCGCCTTGCTCTAAGGCTTCTAGGATAGAACAGTAATTGCTGGTGTGACTACTTCCACAACAAGCATCACTGAGCCTTTTCAGTGATTCGCGCATTCTGGTTAATTCGGATAGTCTGCTTTCAACCTCACGTAGTCTCGCATCAACGATTGACTTAGACTCTTCACATGTATGATGTTCAGGATCAACGCGGATTGATAATAGCTCAGCTATAGTTTCTAGCGTAAAACCTAGCTGTTTTGCATAACGAATGAATCGCAGGCGCTGTAAATCCTGCTCGTTATACAAACGATACCCTCCTTCGGTACGAGTATTGTGATCCATCATTCCTTGCTTCTCGTAATAACGCACCGTATCCGGTGTGACATCTGCAAGCTTAGCCAATTGCCCGATTTTAAACATCAGGATACCTCCAGGTTGAATTTATCGTTTGCCGACTCTTGATACTAATCAGGGTCCATAGCCACCTTTTTGAATACCAGAGGGTTGCCTTAGCCGAGGCAGGTTATTTAACACACCAATTTTTTAAGTGCCAAGTATGTACCGACCTGCCTACGGTTTCAGTAACCACATAGATACATGCCCCTTCTAAAGAACAGATTAAGCCATAGCCATGGTAGGTGATAAGAGGGAAATTAAGCAGTGCACAATGCAGACACATTCTGACAGGAAATAGACGTAAAAAAACCGGGCAAGCCCGGTTTTTTTACGCTACTACAGATTACTCTGCAGTTGCAACTTCTGCTTGAGACTCAGCACGATCAACCAGCTCGATGTATGCCATCGGCGCGTTGTCGCCTGCACGAAAGCCACACTTCAGAATGCGAGTGTAACCACCTGCACGGCTCGCAAAACGCGGGCCCAGCTCATTAAACAGTTTTGCCACAATCTCGTTATCACGAGTTCGGGCGAATGCCAGACGACGATTAGCTACGCTGTCGGTCTTGGCAAGAGTAATCAGCGGCTCAACAACGCGACGCAGCTCTTTCGCTTTTGGCAGGGTCGTCTTGATGATCTCATGACGAACCAAAGAGCCGGCCATGTTACGGAACATAGCCTGGCGATGGCTGCTGTTACGGTTCAGTTGACGACCACTCTTACGATGGCGCATGACCTTATCCTTCTCAGTAAAACCTTAACCTGTGATCCGGTTACTCGTCAGCAATGCTTGCCGGTGGCCAGTTTTCCAGGCGCATGCCCAGAGACAAACCACGGGAGGCCAGCACGTCTTTAATCTCAGTAAGAGATTTTTTACCAAGGTTAGGCGTTTTGAGCAGCTCAACCTCGGTACGCTGTACCAGATCACCGATGTAGTGGATAGCTTCTGCCTTAAGGCAGTTAGCAGAGCGGACAGTCAATTCCAGATCGTCAACAGGGCGCAGCAGGATCGGATCAAATTCTGGTTTCTCTTCTTTCACTTCCGGCTGACGAACATCACGTAAGTCAACGAAAGCTTCCAGTTGTTCTGCCAGAATGGTTGCCGCACGGCGGATCGCCTCTTCAGGATCGATTGTACCGTTGGTTTCCATTTCGATTACCAGCTTGTCCAGGTCGGTACGCTGTTCTACACGCGCTGCTTCAACATTGTAGGCAATGCGCTCTACAGGGCTATAGCAGGCGTCAACCAACAGACGACCAATCGGGCGCTCATCTTCTTCCGAATGAATTCGGGCAGAAGCCGGCACATAACCACGACCACGCTGAACTTTGATACGCATACTGATAGTAGCGTTTACATCGGTCAGGTGGCAGATCACGTGCTGCGGCTTGACGATTTCGACATCACCATCATGGGTAATGTCGGCAGCGGTCACAGGGCCAATGCCAGATTTATTCAGGGTAAGAATAACTTCATCTTTGCCTTGAACTCTCACCGCCAGCCCTTTCAGGTTGAGTAAGATCTCCAGGATATCTTCCTGTACGCCTTCTTTGGTGCTGTACTCATGTAGTACACCATCAATCTCAACCTCGGTCACCGCGCAACCCGGCATGGATGAAAGCAGAATACGGCGCAGTGCGTTGCCAAGAGTATGGCCAAAGCCACGCTCTAAAGGCTCAAGGGTCACCTTGGCGTGCGTCGAACTGACTTGCTCGATATCTACCAGGCGCGGTTTTAGAAACTCTGTCACAGAACCCTGCATTGTGTCCTCTCTTTGAAACTCAAGCTTTACTTGGAGTAAAGCTCGACGATCAGGTGTTCGTTAATGTCGGCGGACAGATCGGTACGTTCAGGAATACGTTTGAACACACCTTCCATCTTCGCAGCATCAACTTCCAACCAAGTCGGCTTTTCACGCTGCTCAGCCAGCTCCAGAGAAGCCTTAACACGAGACTGCTTTTTAGCTTTCTCGCGGATGCTGACTACATCATTCGGAGATACCTGATAAGAAGCGATGTTAACAACGCGACCATTTACCATAACTGCTTTGTGGCTAACCAATTGACGTGCTTCTGCACGAGTGGCGCCAAAACCCATACGGTAAACAACGTTGTCCAGACGACCTTCCAGAAGGGTCAACAGGTTTTCACCGGTGTTGCCTTTCAGGCGGGTTGCTGCTTTGTAATAGTTACGGAACTGGCGCTCCAGAACACCGTACATACGGCGAACTTTTTGCTTCTCACGTAACTGCACACCATAGTCAGACAGACGCGGTTTGCGCGCACCATGTTGACCAGGCGGTTGCTCAATTTTGCATTTTGAATCTATCGCACGAACGCCAGACTTAAGGAACAGGTCTGTGCCCTCGCGGCGGCTAAGCTTGAGCTTAGGACCCAAATATCTTGCCATTTTCTTTCTCCAACAATCCGAAAAGCAGGGGCGTTACACGCGGCGCTTTTTCGGCGGACGACAACCGTTATGAGGGATCGGAGTCACATCGGTAATATTAGTGATGCGGAAACCAGCCGCGTTCAGGGCGCGGATAGTAGACTCACGACCAGGACCAGGTCCTTTAACCATAACTTCCAGGTTCTTGATACCGTATTCTTTAACTGCGTCAGCACAACGTTCTGCGGCAACCTGAGCTGCGAAAGGCGTTGACTTACGAGAACCACGGAAACCGGAACCACCGGCAGTTGCCCAACCCAAAGCGTTACCTTGACGATCGGTAATAGTCACAATGGTGTTGTTGAAAGAAGCATGGATATGAGCCACGCCGTCAGAGACTTGTTTTCTTACACGCTTACGTGTACGAACAGGTGCCTTTGCCATTATTCAATCACCCCGATTATTTCTTGATCGGTTTACGCGGACCCTTACGGGTACGTGCGTTGGTCTTAGTACGCTGACCGCGCACTGGTAGACCACGACGATGACGCAAACCACGGTATGTACCAAGATCCATCAGACGCTTGATGCTCAGGGTAACTTCACGACGCAAATCACCTTCAACAGTGAATTTGGCAACCGCTTCACGCAGTTGTTCAATTTGCTCTTCAGACAGCTCACTGATCTTAACATTTTCAGCAATACCCGTTGATGCACAGATAGACTGTGAACGAGTTTTGCCGATTCCGAAGATCGACGTTAACGCGATAACGGTATGTTTATGATCAGGAATGTTAATGCCTGCTATACGGGCCACTATGCACTCCTACTAATTTTTACGGCAACACCATTCTGAAAAGCCCGTTTTCAGGATACTCAAATAATGTTGCAGCTACATACAAAAGATTGGCTGGCTAATCTAGCCAGCTCAACCCAACTTTGCAAGAAAAATATGCGAGATAATCAGCCTTGACGCTGTTTATGCTTCGGTTCGGCGCTGCAAATCACACGAACGACACCGTTACGCTTAACGATTTTGCAGTTACGACATAATTTCTTGACGGAAGCACGAACTTTCATTTTTACTCTCCGTAACTTCTCAAACGCACCTGACTAGCGGTTATAACCTTTCAGGTTTGCTTTCTTCAATGCAGACTCGTACTGACTTGACATCATCAGAGTTTGCACTTGAGCCATAAAGTCCATGATGACGACAACCACTATCAGTAGCGAGGTACCACCAAAGTAGAATGGTACTTTCATTGCATCACGCATGAACTCCGGGATGAGGCAGATAAAAGTAATATACAACGCGCCCACCAAGGTTAAGCGCGTCATTACTTTATCGATATACTTCGCCGTTTGCTCTCCCGGACGAATTCCTGGTACGAAGGCACCGGACTTCTTCAGGTTATCTGCTGTTTCACGCGGGTTGAAAACCAACGCAGTGTAGAAGAAACAGAAGAAGATGATTGCAGAAGCATAGAGTAGCACATAAAGCGGTTGCCCAGGCTGCAAGTATAACGAAATCGTTGTCAGCCAGTTCCAACCGGTACCGCCCCCAAACCATGATGCAATCGTGGCAGGGAACAGAATAATGCTGGAAGCGAAGATTGCTGGGATTACCCCTGCCATGTTCACTTTCAACGGTAAGTGTGTACTCTGTGCTGCGTAAACACGACGACCTTGTTGACGTTTCGCATAGTTAACGACAATACGACGCTGACCACGTTCCATGAAAACAACGAAGAAGGTTACTGCAAACACTAATACTGCAACCAACAGCAACAGGAGGAAGTGCAAGTCGCCCTGCCGAGCTTGCTCAATAGTATGGCCAATTGCCGGCGGAAGACCCGCTACAATACCCGCGAAGATGATGATCGAAATACCATTACCGATACCTCGTTCAGTAATCTGCTCGCCTAGCCACATCAGGAACATTGTCCCGGTTACCAGACTCACAACCGCAGTAAAGTAGAATGCAAAGCCTGGATTTAACACCAGGCCCTGCATACCAGGCATATTCGGCAAACCGGTAGCAATACCGATTGACTGGAATATGGCCAATACCAGCGTACCGTAACGGGTGTACTGGCTAATCTTGCGACGGCCAGCTTCCCCTTCTTTCTTGATTTCCGCTAACGTAGGGTGAACCACCGTCAACAGCTGGATAATAATCGACGCCGAGATATACGGCATGATCCCCAGAGCAAAAATAGAAGCACGGCTAAGGGCACCACCAGAGAACATGTTAAACATTTCAATGATGGTACCTCTTTGCTGCTCAAGCAATTTGGCAAGCACAGTGGCGTCGATACCAGGAATCGGAATAAAAGAGCCGATACGGAAGACAATTAGCGCGCCGATAACAAACAAAAGTCTGCGCTTCAGTTCGCCGAGCCCGCCTTTAGCACTTTGAAAATCTAGTCCTGGTTGCTTAGCCATTAGCTCACTTATTCCTCAATTTTACCGCCAGCAGCTTCGATAGCAGCACGAGCGCCTTTGGTGACACGCAGACCACGCAGGGTAACCGGACGAGCGATTTCACCAGAAAGCATCACTTTAGCGAACTCGATCTGGGTACCAACAACGTTAGCGGCTTTCAGCGTGTTCAGGTCGATTACGTCGCCTTCGATCAGAGCTAGCTCAGACAGACGAACTTCTGCCGTGATCATAGCTTTGCGAGAGGTGAAGCCGAATTTCGGCAAACGACGATATAAAGGCATCTGACCACCTTCAAAACCACGACGTACGCCACCGCCAGAACGAGACTTCTGACCTTTGTGACCACGGCCGCCAGTTTTACCCAGGCCAGAACCAATACCACGACCTACACGCTTCGGCGCATGCTTGGCACCTTCAGCCGGAGACAGAGTATTTAAACGCATCTGTTACTCCTCAACTTTAACCATGTAGGAAACCAGGTTGATCATACCGCGTACAGCAGGAGTATCCTCGCGCTCAACGGTGTGACCAATACGACGCAGACCCAGGCCGAGCAGTGTAGCTTTATGCTTCGGCAGACGGCCAATGGCGCTGCGAACTTGTGTAACTTTGATAGTCTTAGCCATGGTCAATTACCCCAGAATGTCTGCAACGGATTTACCACGCTTGGCAGCGACCATTTCAGGAGACTTCATATTTGCCAAAGCGTCGATAGTTGCACGAACCACGTTGATCGGGTTGGTGGAACCATAAGCTTTAGCCAATACGTTGTGCACCCCAGCAACTTCGAGAACGGCGCGCATTGCACCACCCGCGATGATACCGGTACCTTCGTGAGCTGGCTGCATGAACACACGGGACCCCGTATGTGCACCTTTAACCGGGTGCTGTAGGGTGCCGCTGTTCAAAGCGACATTCATCATGTTGCGACGGGCTTTTTCCATCGCTTTCTGGATCGCTGCTGGAACTTCGCGTGCTTTGCCGTAGCCAAAACCAACGCGACCGTTACCATCACCAACGACAGTCAGTGCGGTAAAGCTGAAAATACGGCCACCTTTTACGGTTTTGGATACGCGGTTTACCGCGATCAGCTTTTCCTGCAGTTCGCCAGCTTGTTTTTCGATGTGAGCCATCTTAAACCTCTTCCTTAGAACTGAAGGCCAGCTTCACGGGCAGCATCTGCCAGTGCCTGGACTCGACCATGATATTGGAAACCGGAACGGTCAAAGGAGACTTTAGCAATCCCTTTTTCCAACGCGCGTTCAGCCAGTGCTTTACCAACTGCTGCTGCTGCGTCTTTGTTACCGGAGTACTTCAATTGCTCATTGATAGCTTTTTCTACAGTAGAAGCGGCTACCAGTACTTCAGAACCATTGGGAGCAATGACCTGTGCGTAAATGTGACGCGGGGTACGATGTACCACCAGGCGGGTTGCCCCCAGTTCTTTGAGCTTACGGCGTGCGCGGGTCGCACGACGGATACGAGCAGATTTCTTATCCATAGTGTTACCTTACTTCTTCTTAGCCTCTTTGGTACGCACGACTTCGTCGGCGTAACGGACACCCTTGCCTTTATAAGGCTCAGGACGGCGGTAGGCTCGCAGATCTGCAGCAACCTGGCCAATAAGCTGCTTATCAGCGCCTTTCAGCACGATTTCAGTTTGGCTAGGGCACTCTGCAGTAATACCTGCTGGCAGCTGGTGATCCACTGGGTGAGAGAAGCCTAAGGCTAAATTCACCACATTGCCTTTAATGGCTGCACGATAACCAACACCTACCAGTTGAAGCTTCTTGGTGAAGCCTTCGGTAACACCGACAACCATTGCGTTCAGCAGAGCGCGCGTGGTACCCGCTTGGGCCCATGCATTTACAAAACCTTCACGCGGAGCGAAAGTCAATGTATTAGCTTCTTGCGTAACGATAACGGCGTCATGGACTGTACGAGTCAGCTCGCCGTTTTTACCCTTAATCGAAATAACCTGACCGTTGAGTTTTACCTCTACGCCGGCAGGAATGACGACGGGTGCTTTTGCAACACGAGACATTCTTTCCTCCCGAATTAAGCTACGTAGCAGATAATCTCGCCACCAAGACCAGCCTGGCGAGCTGCACGATCGGTCATAACACCTTTAGAGGTAGAAATAACAGCGATACCCAAACCGGCCATAACTTTTGGCAGCTCATCTTTTTTCTTATAGATGCGCAGACCTGGACGGCTGATACGCTGAATGCTTTCTACCACTGCGTTGCCCTGGAAGTACTTCAGTACCAGCTCCAGAACAGGCTTGGCATCGCCTTCGACTTTGAAATCTTCAATATAACCTTCTTCCTTCAGCACGTTGGCAATAGCCACTTTCAGCTTGGAGGAAGGCATGGTGACCGCAACTTTGTTCGCGGCTTGACCGTTACGGATACGGGTCAGCATATCCGCGATCGGATCTTGCATGCTCATCTGTCTTTACTCCCGTGATTCAATTGGTAATTACCAGCTAGCCTTTTTCAAGCCTGGCACTTCACCGCGCATAGCGGCTTCACGTAGCTTGATACGGCTCAACCCGAACTTGCCCACATAACCATGCGGACGACCAGTTTGGCGGCAGCGTTTACGCTGACGAGACGGGCTGGAATCACGCGGCAGACTCTGCAGCTTGAGAACAGCATTCCAACGATCTTCGTCGGATGAGTTCACACCAGAAATGATAGCTTTCAACTCCTCGCGTTTAGCGCGGTACTTGTCAGCCAGTTTCACGCGAACAACTTCGCGTGCTTTCATTGATTGCTTAGCCATCAGTAACCCTGCCTTACTTGCGGAACGGGAAGTTAAAAGCAGCCAACAGTGCGCGGCCTTCATCATCAGATTTCGCAGAAGTGGTAATGGTAATATCCAAACCACGAACACGATCGACTTTGTCGTAGTCGATTTCTGGGAAGATGATTTGCTCACGCACACCCATGCTGTAGTTACCACGACCATCGAATGACTTGGCGGATAGGCCACGGAAGTCACGGATACGTGGAACAGCAATGGAAATCAGACGCTCAAAGAACTCCCACATGCGTTCGCCACGCAGAGTTACTTTACAGCCGATCGGATAGCCCTGGCGGATTTTGAAGCCTGCAACAGATTTGCGTGCTTTGGTGACTAACGGTTTTTGACCGGAGATTGCTGCCAAATCGGCTGCTGCATTGTCCAGCAGTTTCTTGTCAGCGATCGCTTCACCAACACCCATATTCAGGGTGATCTTCTCGACCCGAGGGACTTGCATGACAGAGTTGTAATCAAACTGAGACATCAGTTGTTTGACTACCTCGTCTTTGTAGTAATCATGCAGTTTCGCCATCGTCATACTCCAAATTACTTGATAGTTTCGCTGTTAGATTTGAAAAAACGGACTTTCTTACCGTCTTCGAATCTAAAGCCTACACGGTCAGCCTTACCGGTAGCCGAGTTGAAGAGCGCAATGTTGGAAACCTGAATAGCAGCTTCTTTTTCAACAATGCCACCTGGCTGGTTCAGAGCCGGTACAGGCTTCTGATGCTTTTTAACCAGGTTGATCCCTTCAACAATGACCTTACCAGCAGACAGGACATTTTTTACTTTACCGCGTTTACCTTTGTCTTTCCCGGTAAGCACGATAACTTCGTCATCACGACGGATTTTCGCTGCCATGGTTCGCTCCTTAGAGTACTTCTGGTGCCAGAGAGATAATTTTCATGAACTTCTCATTACGCAGTTCACGAGTTACCGGCCCAAAAATACGCGTACCGATAGGTTGCTCGCTGTTATTGTTCAAAATAACACATGCATTACCATCGAAGCGAATGACAGAACCGTCCGGGCGACGTACACCCTTCTTGGTGCGCACCACTACCGCTTTCAGCACATCGCCTTTCTTCACCTTACCGCGAGGAATTGCTTCCTTGATGGTAATTTTGATGATGTCGCCGACGCCTGCGTAGCGACGGTGCGAGCCACCTAGAACCTTGATACACATTACGCGACGTGCACCGGAGTTGTCGGCCACGTTCAGCATAGTCTGTTCTTGGATCATGTTAGTGCTCCGCTAATGTCAACTACAACTTTAGGACCTATTACTAGGTCGTTGAAAAGCCCCATAACTGAGGGCGCAGCATTATAACACCGCTTCCAATGTATGGGTAGAAAAAATAAACGGCTCACTTACTGAGCCGTTTATTAAGTTAGAGCCAGCTACTCTATTACAGAATCGCTTTCTCTACAACGCGAACCAACGTCCAAGATTTGGTCTTGGACAATGGCCGGCATTCACGGATTTCTACCACGTCGCCGATACCACACTCGTTGTTCTCGTCATGTACGTGTAGCTTAGTCGTACGCTTGATGAATTTCCCGTAGATTGGGTGCTTCACCGTACGTTCGATAGCGACAACCAAGGATTTCTCCATTTTGTCACTAACAACACGACCTTGCAGTGTACGGATAATATCAGTCATTTACGCACCCGCCTTTTCAGTCAGTAAAGTCTTAACGCGTGCGACATTACGACGCACTTGTTTCAACAGGTGAGTTTGTTGCAGTTGGCCACTCGCCGCCTGCATGCGTAAGTTGAATTGCTCACGCAGCAGGTTGAGCAGCTCAGTGTTCAGCTCTTCAACACTTTTTTCACGCAGCTCTTGTGCTTTCATTACATCACCGTCTTAGTTACAAAGGTGGTTTTGATCGGCAGTTTCGCTGCTGCCAGCTTGAACGCTTCACGGGCGACTTCTTCTGGCACACCGTCCATTTCGTACAGGACTTTACCAGGTTGGATCAGGGCAACCCAATACTCCACGTTCCCTTTACCTTTACCCATACGCACTTCAAGCGGCTTCTCGGTGATTGGTTTGTCCGGGAATACACGGATCCAAATCTTACCTTGACGCTTAACTGCACGAGTCATTGCACGACGAGCTGCTTCGATTTGACGAGCAGTCAGACGGCCACGGCCAACAGCTTTCAGACCGAAAGTGCCGAAGCTAACATCCGTACCCTGCGCCAGGCCACGGTTGCGGCCTTTGTGCATCTTACGGAATTTTGTACGCTTTGGTTGTAACATCAGCGACTCTCCTTACTTGCGGCCTTTACGCTGCTGCTTTTTAGGTTGAGCAGCCGGTTCCGGTTGTTCAACTGCAGCCATACCACCCAGGATCTCACCTTTGAAGATCCATACCTTAACGCCGATTACACCATAAGTGGTGTGCGCTTCAGATGTGTTGTAATCGATATCCGCACGCAATGTATGCAGTGGAACACGACCTTCACGGTACCATTCAGTACGCGCGATTTCAGCACCGCCAAGACGGCCACTTACTTCAACTTTGATACCTTTAGCGCCAAGACGCATTGCGTTCTGTACTGCACGCTTCATAGCACGACGGAACATAACACGACGTTCCAGCTGTGAAGTAATGCTGTCAGCAACCAATTTCGCGTCCAGTTCCGGTTTACGGACTTCGGCGATGTTAATTTGCGCAGGAACGCCAGCGATTTTCGCTACGACCATACGCAGTTTTTCGACATCTTCGCCCTTCTTGCCGATAACGATGCCTGGGCGAGCAGTGTGAATAGTCACACGGATGCTCTTCGCAGGACGCTCGATAACGATGCGAGAAACGGAAGCTTTCGCCAGCTCTTTAGACAAGAATTGACGAACTTTAAAGTCGCTGTCCAGGTTGTCAGCGAATTCTTTGGTATTCGCGTACCAAGTAGAGTTCCAAGGTTTGACAATACCCAGGCGAATACCATTAGGATGTACTTTCTGACCCATTGCTAGTCTCCAGAGTCTCAGCGATCGGACACAACCACAGTAATGTGGCTGGTGCGCTTCAGGATGCGATCTGCACGACCTTTCGCACGCGGCATAATGCGCTTCATGCTTGGGCCTTCGTCGACGAAGATTTTCGTGACTTTCAGATCATCGATGTCAGCGCCATCGTTGTGTTCTGCGTTAGCAATGGCAGACTCCAGCACCTTCTTAACCAGACCAGCAGCTTTCTTGTTGGTATAGGTCAGAGTTTCCAGAGCTTGCGACACTTTCTTACCGCGGATCAGGTCAGCAACAAGGCGGACCTTCTGAGCAGAAGAACGAGCGTGGCGATGTTTAGCGATAGTTTCCATCTCTTCCTCCTACCTTAGCGCTTTTTAGCTTTTTTATCAGCCGCATGGCCGCGATAAGTACGAGTCGGCGCGAATTCACCCAGTTTGTGACCGACCATTTCATCGGAAACGAACACTGGTACGTGCTGACGACCATTATGGACAGCGATGGTCAAACCGATCATGTTAGGAAAGATCGTTGAACGACGGGACCAAGTGCGCAAAGGCTTCTTGTCACCGCTTTCCACCGCTTTCTCTACCTTCTTCAGCAAGTGCAGGTCAATAAATGGACCTTTCTTGAGAGAACGTGGCATGGCTTATCCTCTAATTATTTTTTACTACGGCGACGTACGATGAACTTGTCAGTACGCTTGTTGCTACGGGTCTTCTTACCTTTGGTCTGAACGCCCCACGGAGTTACCGGGTGCTTACCAAAGTTACGACCTTCACCACCACCGTGCGGGTGATCTACTGGGTTCATCGCCGTACCGCGAACGGTAGGACGAACACCACGCCAACGTGCAGCACCTGCTTTACCCAAAACGCGAAGCATATGTTCAGCATTACCGACTTCACCCAAGGTGGCACGGCAATCAACTGGAACTTTACGCATTTCGCCAGAGCGCAGACGCAGAGTTACGTAGGAACCATCACGTGCAACGATCTGAACGTAGGCACCAGCAGAACGCGCCAACTGGCCGCCTTTACCTGGTTTCATTTCTACGTTATGAACCGTTGAACCTACTGGGATGTTACGCATAGGCAGGGTGTTACCTGCTTTAATTGCAGCATCAACTCCAGATTGGATCTGGTCACCAGCTTTCAGGCCTTTAGGCGCAAGGATATAACGGCGTTCGCCGTCTTTGTACAGAACCAGCGCGATGTTCGCGGAACGGTTCGGATCGTACTCCAGACGCTCAACCACAGCAGGGATACCATCTTTGTTGCGTTTGAAGTCAACCAGACGATAATGTTGCTTGTGGCCACCACCGATATGACGCGTGGTGATACGGCCATTGTTGTTACGACCACCGCTTTTGCTCAGTTTCTCAAGCAGCGGGGCATAAGGTTTACCCTTGTGCAGCTCAGGGTTAACCACTTTAACAACGTGGCGACGACCCGGAGATGTAGGTTTACATTTAACAATTGCCATTGTTCTTACTCCTCCGACTTACTCTGCGCCGCTGATGAAGTCCAGGTTCTGGCCTTCTTTCAGGGTGACGTAAGCTTTTTTCCAGTCGCTACGACGACCAACACGCTGACCGTGACGCTTCACTTTTCCTTTAACAACAAGGGTGTTAACGTCTTTGACTTCGACTTCAAACAGTTTCTGCACTGCAGCTTTGATTTCTGCTTTGGTCGCGTCTTTGGCAACTTTGAGAACGATGGTGTTACTTTTTTCCATCGCAGCCGATGCTTTTTCAGATACGTGCGGTGCACGCAGCACTTTCAGCAAACGTTCTTCACGGATCATGCCAGCATCTCCTCAACTTGCTTCACAGCATCAGCAGTCATAACCACTTTGTCGAAGGCGATCAGGCTAACCGGGTCGATACCTGCTACATCGCGCACGTCAACCTTGTACAGGTTGCGGGCAGCCAGGAACAGATTCTCATCCAGTTCACCGGTAACGATCAGCACATCTTCCAGCGCCATATCTTTCAGTTTCTGTGCAAGCAGCTTGGTTTTAGGCGCTTCTACAGAGAACTTTTCGACAACGATCAGACGATCTTGACGTACCAGTTCGGACAGGATGCTTTTCAGCGCGCCGCGGTACATCTTTTTGTTTACTTTCTGACTGTGGTCCTGTGGCTTAGCAGCAAAGGTCACCCCACCGGAACGCCAGATCGGGCTCTTTACAGAACCTGAACGCGCACGGCCAGTACCTTTCTGACGCCATGGTTTTTTACCGGAACCAGTCACTTCAGCACGGGTCTTCTGAGCACGAGTACCTTGACGGGCACCTGCTGCATAAGCAACAACAACCTGATGTACCAGCGCTTCGTTGAAATCACGACCGAAGGTAGTTTCGGAAACAGTCAGCGCGCTTTGCGCGTCTTTCAATACTAATTCCATTGCTATCCCCTTACGCCTTCACAGCTGGTTTAACGATCAGGTTGCCACCGGTAGCGCCCGGTACAGCACCCTTAACCAGCAGCAGGTTGCGCTCAGCGTCAACACGTACTACGTCCAGGCTTTGAACGGTTACACGCTCGTCACCCAGGTGGCCAGCCATTTTCTTGCCTTTGAACACTTTGCCCGGAGTCTGGTTCTGACCGATAGAACCCGGAACGCGGTGAGACAAGGAGTTACCGTGGGTAGCGTCTTGGGTACGGAAGTTCCAGCGCTTTACAGTGCCAGCAAAACCTTTACCTTTAGAAGTACCTGTAACATCAACTTTCTTAACGTCAGCGAAAATTTCTACGCTGATTTCTTGACCCGCAGTGAACTCCTGACCTTCTTCAAGGCGGAACTCCCACAGACCACGGCCAGCTTCAACGCCAGCTTTAGCGAAATGGCCCGCTTCCGGTTTGGTCACACGGTTCGCTTTTTTGCTACCAGTAGTGACCTGAATGGCACGGTACCCGTCGTTATCCAGGTCTTTAACCTGAGTCACACGGTTCGCTTCAATTTCAATTACGGTTACTGGGATAGAAACGCCGTCTTCAGTGAAGATACGCGTCATGCCCACTTTTTTACCGACTAAACCAATCATTGTTTCAACCTCTCAATCGCTCAATGACCTGATTAACCCAGGCTGATCTGCACGTCCACACCGGCAGCCAGATCCAGACGCATCAGAGCATCAACGGTTTTCTCGGTTGGCTCAACGATGTCAACCAGACGCTTGTGAGTGCGGATCTCGTACTGATCACGCGCATCTTTGTTGACGTGCGGAGAGATCAGAACGGTAAAGCGCTCTTTGCGAGTTGGCAGCGGGATCGGACCACGGACTTGCGCACCAGTGCGCTTGGCAGTCTCGACGATTTCCGCGGTTGATTGATCGATCAGACGATGATCAAACGCTTTCAGGCGGATACGGATTCTTTGGTTCTGCATGAGACCAGAGCTCCAATTATTTATAAACGTAAATAATTACTCCTCGCACCCATTTCGATTGATGGGGGAGTGTAATCGTCAACATATAACCCCCATGTCGGGAGTATTGTTCGAAGGGCAAAACGTACCTGCCTATCGACTGATTCGCTAAAATCAGGCTTACCAAGATTAGGTAAGCCCGCGCATTATACGCAAAACTGAACAGGAAGCAAGTAATGGATGGCGATGCACCAAGGATGGCGGTGATTTCAGCAGGTGGGCATTTTGACGATCAAAGTGATAGGTATAAGAACGGGGAAATGCTTTTGCTCCCCTATTCCTAGGCTGTGTCCCTTAACTGTACGCGAGCGCCGCTGGCGGTCATTTACGCGCAGAGCAAGGCGTGAGCCGTGAGGTTTGGTGGGCCAAATAAACGGCGAGCAACGCAGAAATGCGCGCAAATGGCCCCAGCCTGTAGGGTCGCACCCCAAAAGCCCATTCTCCGTGTTGTCGGGCTTGAACAGAGGACCGCACTCTGCCCTTCCCCCTCCACCTTGATAATGGGCTTTTGGGTCTGCGACGGCACCACGGACAGTAAAGGGACACTGCCTAGTACCTACCATGATACATTAGCGACGGGGAGCAGTTAGTATCAGTCTTTTGGTTCCAGCACCTGATTCTGCGTGTAGTTTTGAATACCTAAGCGTTCGATCAGGCTTAATTCTGTCTCCAACCAGTCAATATGCTCTTCCTCATCGGCTAAAACATCTTTCATCAGATCGCGGCTGACGTAGTCATGGATCGAATCAGCGTAGGCAATTCCTTCACGCAAATCTTTTGCTCCTTTAAGCTCAAGATTGAGGTCGGATTTCAACATTTCTTCAATATCTTCGCCAATATTTAGTTTGCCAAGCTCTTGCAAGTTCGGTATCCCTTCAAGAAACAGAATACGTTCTATGTAGCGATCGGCATGTTTCATCTCATCGATCGACTCGTGATATTCCTTGGCGTTGAGACGCATCAAGCCCCAGTTTTTGAACATTCGGGCATGCAGGAAATATTGATTGATAGCAACCAGCTCGTTGCCGAGCAGTTTATTGAGGTGGGCAATGATTTTTTTATCGCCTTTCATAGGTATCTCCTCTTGGGAAGTTCTAGAAGTGTAGAACCTATGAACAAAGAGTCAAAGAACCGCCTGACCTTTTAGTTTCCGAGTTAGGCAACTTTGTGTAGATGAATAATCGCAGCACGTTCCTCAAGCAGGATTTGTCTCGCCTGGCGCATACATTTACCGCAATCCTTACCGATTGGCACCAAGCTACGTAATTGTTTAATCGTATGGGGACCGTGTTGACGTACTGCATTGCGGATCGCTTTGTCAGTCACTGCATTGCATAGGCATACGTACATAAGTGGGACTCACTGCATAATCTATTTCATAATTCTAAGTGAGAATAGTTTCCATTTCAATTAAAATCAAAAAAGGGCACCGAAGTGCCCTCTTTTAATGCTCGTAAGTTACTTGCTATTAAGCAAGAACTTTAGCAACAACGCCCGCACCTACGGTACGGCCACCTTCACGGATTGCGAAACGCAGACCGTCATCCATCGCGATTGGGTGGATCAGGGTAACAACCATGTTCACGTTATCGCCAGGCATTACCATCTCTACGCCTTCTGGCAGTTCGATGGTACCGGTCACGTCAGTTGTACGGAAGTAAAACTGTGGACGGTAGCCTTTGAAGAATGGAGTATGACGACCACCTTCTTCTTTGCTCAGGATGTACACTTCTGAGTCAAATTTGGTGTGCGGCTTGATAGAACCTGGTTTAGCCAGAACCTGACCACGTTCGATATCTTCACGCTTGATACCACGCAGCAGAACACCCACGTTCTCACCCGCACGGCCTTCGTCCAGCAGTTTGCGGAACATTTCAACGCCAGTACAGGTAGACTTAACAGTGTCTTTGATACCAACGATTTCAACTTCTTCGCCAACCTTGATGATACCGCGCTCAACACGACCAGTAACAACGGTACCACGACCAGAGATGGAGAATACGTCTTCAATTGGCAGCAGGAATGGCTTGTCAATCGCACGCTCTGGCTCTGGGATGTAAGAATCCAGATGACCAGCCAGCTCAATGATCTTCGCTTCCCACTCTGGCACGCCATTCAGCGCTTGCAGAGCCGAACCACGGACAACTGGCAGATCATCACCAGGGAAGTCATAAGCAGACAGAAGTTCACGAACTTCCATTTCCACCAGTTCCAGCAGCTCTTCATCATCAACCATGTCACATTTGTTCATGAATACGATGATGTAAGGAACGCCAACCTGACGACCCAGCAGGATGTGCTCACGAGTCTGAGGCATTGGGCCGTCAGTCGCAGCAACAACCAGGATAGCGCCGTCCATCTGAGCAGCACCGGTGATCATGTTTTTCACGTAGTCGGCGTGCCCTGGGCAGTCAACGTGTGCGTAGTGGCGAGTCGGGGTGTCATACTCAACGTGAGAAGTGTTGATAGTGATACCACGTGCTTTTTCTTCTGGTGCGTTATCGATCTGGTCGAAAGCACGAGCGCTACCACCGTAGGTTTTAGCCAGAACGGTAGTGATTGCAGCAGTCAGGGTAGTTTTACCGTGGTCAACGTGGCCGATAGTACCAACGTTAACGTGCGGTTTGGAACGTTCAAATTTTTCTTTAGACACGGCTATATTCCTTACTCTTATGCTCCCCCTTTTGGTGAGAGCACTGGATCAATGTGTTAAACCCGAAAGCTTATTTACCACGGGCTTCGATAACGGCCAGAGCGACGTTGTTCGGCGCTTCAGCATACTTCAAAAACTCCATGGAGTATGAAGCACGGCCCTGGGTCTGAGAACGCAGGTCAGTAGCATAACCAAACATTTCAGACAGCGGAACCTGAGCGCGAACGGTTTTACCGGTAGCAGTATCATCCATGCCTTCGATCATACCGCGACGACGGTTCAAGTCACCAATTACGTCACCCATATAATCTTCAGGGGTTTCAACTTCAACCTTCATTACAGGCTCAAGCAGAACTGGTTTGGCTTTCTTGAACGCATCTTTAAATGCGATAGAAGCAGCCAATTTAAACGCCAGTTCAGAGGAGTCAACATCGTGGTAAGAACCGAAGTGCAAGCGCACTTTGATGTCAACAACAGGATAACCTGCCAGTGGACCGGCTTTCAGCTGCTCCTGGATACCTTTATCAACGGCTGGGATGAATTCCTTAGGAATCGTACCACCCACGATGTCGTTGACAAATTCGTAACCAACGCCGCCTGGAGGCAGAGGCATCATATCGATCACAACGTGACCGTACTGACCGCGACCACCAGACTGTTTGGCGTGCTTACCTTCAATGTCTTTAACCGTATCGCGGATCGTTTCACGGTAAGCAACCTGCGGCTTACCGACGTTTGCTTCAACGTGAAACTCGCGACGCATACGGTCAACCAAGACATCCAAGTGCAGCTCACCCATACCCGCGATGATAGTCTGACCTGATTCTTCATCAGTCCATACGCGGAATGATGGGTCTTCCTTCGCCAAGCGGCCAAGAGCCATACCCATTTTTTCCTGGTCAGCTTTGGTTTTTGGTTCAACAGCAACCGAGATTACCGGATCTGGGAATTCCATACGCTCAAGAATGATCGGGTTAGCAGGATCACACAACGTATCACCGGTAGTTACATCTTTCAGACCGATTGCCGCAGCGATGTCGCCAGCACGAACTTCTTTGATTTCTTCACGCTTGTTAGCGTGCATCTGAACGATACGGCCCAGACGCTCACGCTGAGCTTTGACTGAGTTCAAAACGGTGTCACCGGAGTTAACAACACCCGAGTAAACACGGAAGAACGTCAGGTTACCCACGAATGGGTCGGTAGCGATTTTAAACGCCAACGCTGAGAAAGGCTCTTTGTCATCAGAGTGACGAACCGCTGGGGTGTCTTTCCCATCGTCCAGCATACCGTTGATAGCTTCAACGTCAGTTGGGGCCGGCAAGTATTCAACAACCGCATCCAGCATTGCCTGTACGCCTTTGTTTTTAAACGCAGAACCACAGGTAACCAGGATAATTTCATTCTTCAGCACGCGCTGACGCAGAGCTTTTTTGATCTCTTCCTCGGTCAGCTCTTCGCCGCCCAGGTATTTATCCATCAGCTCTTCAGAAGCTTCAGCTGCAGATTCAACTAGATTCTGGTGCCACTCTTCAGCCAACTCAACCATGTCTGCAGGGATGTCTTCATATTCAAAGCTCACGCCCTGGTCTGCATCACTCCAGTTAATCGCTTTCATTTTCACCAGGTCAATAACACCGGTGAACTTCTCTTCAGCACCGATCGCCAGTTGCAATGGAACCGGGTTTGCTGCTAGACGAGATTTAAGCTGACCAACCACTTTCAGGAAGTTGGCACCCATACGGTCCATTTTGTTAACGAACGCGATGCGTGGCACTTTATATTTGTTAGCCTGACGCCATACAGTTTCTGACTGTGGCTGCACACCACCAACGGCACAGTAAACCATTACTGCACCATCCAACACACGCATTGAACGTTCTACTTCGATAGTGAAGTCAACGTGACCAGGGGTGTCGATAATGTTAATACGATGCGGCTCAAACTGTTTGGCCATGCCTGACCAGAAGGCGGTCGTCGCAGCAGAAGTGATAGTAATACCACGTTCCTGTTCCTGCTCCATCCAGTCCATGGTCGCGGTGCCTTCGTGCGTTTCACCAATCTTATGGTTTACACCGGTATAGAACAAAATACGTTCGGTAGTGGTGGTTTTACCGGCGTCGATGTGAGCACTGATACCGATATTACGGTAACGCGCAATGGGTGTTGTACGAGCCATTTTATTCCTCTATTGCCTTAGGCGTTCAAGTTCAGTTAAGCCAAGCAGGTTAGCTTCTTGGAGCGCCCGCTTGGTTAGCATAACTACTACGTGGTAATTACCAACGGTAGTGGGCGAACGCCTTGTTGGCTTCTGCCATACGGTGAACATCTTCACGCTTCTTAACAGCAGAACCTTTGTTCTCTGCTGCATCAGACAGTTCATTCGCCAG
Source organism: Serratia sp. UGAL515B_01 (assembly GCF_033095805.1). Lineage (NCBI taxonomy): Bacteria > Pseudomonadati > Pseudomonadota > Gammaproteobacteria > Enterobacterales > Yersiniaceae > Serratia > Serratia sp. UGAL515B_01. Next base: position 3,555,612 of record NZ_CP109901.1, read on the forward strand.
GCGCAGAGCCATGGATTTATCACCACGTTTACGAGCAGCATCAACGATCCAGCGCATTGCAAGGGCATTACGACGAACCGGACGAACTTCAACTGGAACCTGATAAGTAGAACCACCAACGCGGCGAGACTTAACTTCTACAGTCGGGCGCACGTTGTCCAGAGCGACTTCGAAAGCTTCCAGATGATTTTTACCAGAGCGCTGAGCCAGGGTCTCCAGCGCGGTATAGACGATTGCTTCTGCAGTAGATTTTTTACCGTCTACCATCAGAATATTTACAAATTTGGCCAACAGCTCTGATCCGAACTTAGGATCTGGCAGGATTTTACGTTGGCCGATTACGCGACGACGTGGCATGGAAATACTCCGTTGTTAATTCAGGATTGTCCAAAACTCTATGAGTTTATTTTGACATTAAAGTGAAAATGTTTGGCCTTACTTAACGGAGAACCATTAAGCCTTTGGCTTCTTCACGCCGTACTTGGAACGAGCTTGCTTGCGGTCTTTAACACCGGAACAGTCAAGTGCACCACGAACGGTGTGATAACGAACACCTGGCAGGTCTTTAACACGACCGCCACGGATCAGGATCACGGAGTGCTCCTGCAGGTTGTGACCTTCACCACCGATGTAGGAAGTCACTTCGAAACCGTTGGTTAAACGCACACGGCATACTTTACGCAGTGCAGAGTTTGGTTTTTTCGGGGTGGTGGTATACACGCGGGTACATACACCACGTTTCTGCGGGCAAGCTTCCAGCGCTGGAACGTTGCTTTTAGCAGCCTTCACAGAGCGTGGTTTGCGAACCAGCTGATTAATCGTTGCCATTCAAAAAGCTCCTGGGTTTTGCTTCGTTTCTTGCTTCGTAAACACGTGATAAGTCCCCTCGTATGCACTACTGGCAAAGTACGAGGACGCAGAATTTTATGGCTGACCTGTAGAGGTGTCAAGAAATATACAACATTACTCGCATTACCATGCCATTTGGCTGCGGTGCTTTACGGTTAATTCAACGAAATGAGTATAACCGATGACAGTAATATTGTGTGAAATACAACCAGCCAGCCCTCTTGCATCAAGATCGTTCCGCAACGCATATAGCTTTGCTGGGGCATTAAGCAATAAATCAAGCCAGGCGCTGCCGGCAAGACCGGCGAGCACACCGTCTTGCATCAATAACAAGGCATCGCCTTCCTCGGTAAGCTTCAACAGTGCAGGGAGATCGCAGTGGGTAGGGGAATGGCTGAGAGTAAACAGCATTTGAGTATCCTAAAATGTCATTACGACATCGTAACTGGCCAGTTTCTGCCGTAACGCATCAGCGGGAAGAATCTCCGCGGCCAACACCCAATCGTTGACACTTTGTAAGCCACGTTCATGCAAAGCAGCTTCACAAACATAGACATGTTCAACGTCATACAACGGCAATAATCCGAAAGTAGCAATATAGTTTCGTGCCAAAATCTTTTCCGGTTGCTGACCGGGAAGCAACTGCAACACACCGTCGGCAATGAAAAAAACAGCGATGTCCTCGCTGAGTGCCGAAGTCGCAAGCAAGGCATCCAGTCCTTCCCTACCGGATGCATTACCATGCGGCCCGTGAGTAAAAACAAATGCAACTCGTTTCATATTACTCTCTTAAAACTGCACAAGACGGTCACAGCTCAGTGCAGCTTCTGCCAATGAACCTAAACCACTCAGGGTAAAACCAGCCTGTAGATTTGACGTAACCAGCTTAAGCTGCTCGGCTTCCTGTTCATCAGCCACTCCCCGACGCAGAGCAGCAGCCACACAAACGTTAAGTTCAATACCATGTTGCTGCGCTAGGGCAACCCACGCCCGTACCAGATCAAACTCATCGTTCGCCGGAGACGTCAATTGGTTAGCATTCAGCACGCCTTCGCGATAAAAGAAGACGCAAGAAATTCGGTGACCAGCAGCCAATAAGGCCTGAGCGAACTGCCAAGCGCTGCTAGCCTGTTGTGAACCATAAGCAGGCCCGGTAACCAGTAGACAATAATTCAGCATCAGCGCTCATTACCCAGCAGATCGCCACTTTTAAACTGGCGGATATACAGATACACGGTATGTTTGGAGATATTCAGGCGGTCGGCAACCTGATTAATTGCATCCTTGATATCAAATATCCCTTTCTCATAGAGATTGAGCACTATTTGACGATTTTTCGCGTTATTCGACACATTGCGATCGGCATTCACCTCTTCGATAGTGAACTCCAGCGTCTGTGCCACCAAATCATCAACCGAGGAAGCAAAGTTGACCGAGGAAGCGACTTCTTGCGTTTCTGGCGGCATGAAAGTCTGAATGATCTGGGAAAAAGGCACATCAAGGTTCATGTTGATGCAAAGCAGACCAATAACGCGCTGCTCGCGATTTCGGATGGCTATCGTTACTGATTTCATCAGAACACCGCTTTTGGCACGAGTAAAATAGGCTTTGGAAACGCTACTGTCATCCCCCGCCATATCATGCTGCATACGCAGTGCAAGGTCAGTAATAGGAGATCCGATTTTACGTCCGGTATGCTCGCCATTAGCGATTCTTACTGCGGAACATTTCAGATCTTCGAGCGAATGCAGCACGATCTCACAGTGCGCACCGATCAACATTGCCAACCCATCAACCACGGCTTCATATGACTTCAGGATTTCGTAATCCGTCTGGCTAAACGGACGTTCATTCTGCAAATCAAGTTCGCTGGTTTCGCTGGATAAAAGCGAATTAGACATCGGAGATACCACCTCATAGAACGCCTGGGCCAGGGGGCGCAGCTAAAACTGCTCATGCAATCACACCTGAAAGATATTCTGGTGGAGTACAGCCATCATCCACAGGTGAGAGGCCAAGAACAGTTTTAGATACATGCCCTAAGGGGCAGACGCATGATTCATAAGTTCAGACCGCGAGTCTAGCAAACTGCCAGATCAGAGTCCTTTTCTTTGCGCGTGTTATTGACGTTAAGCCCGATGCCAGCTAGGCGTCAAGCGATCAGTTAAGAGAGTATTAAACTTGTAGGGAATTTGAATGATGACTGGTTTGGAAGTAAAAAACCGCCGCCAAGAAGATTATTGGCGGCAGTTGATGAAATTAAGGACTTACTTAGCTTTGGTATCGGTTGCTGCTTCGCTAGCTGCTTTTTCTGTCTTTTCGTCAGCTTTAGGTGCTGGTTTTATATCCAGTAACTCAACATCAAAGACCAGAGTGGAATTGGCTGGGATACCGGGAACACCTGTTTTGCCGTAAGCCAGTGCTGGTGGGATAACAAGCTTGATTTTACCACCTTTCTTGACATGTTTCAGTCCTTCGGTCCAACCTGGGATCACGCCGTCTAAACGGAATGATAATGGCTCGCCGCGGTCATAGGAATTATCAAACACGGTACCATCGGTGAGGGTACCTTTGTAGTTCACCACAACAGTATCAGTGTCTTTTGGTGCTTCACCTGTCCCTTCCTTTTCTACCAGATACAGCAGACCAGACTCGGTTTTCTTCACGCCTTTTTCTTTGGCAAAGGACTCAGTGTATTTGGTTCCTTTTGCTTCATTTTCTTTCGCGTCCTGCTCCATCTTAGCCTGAGCAGAGGCTTTCACACGTGCTTCAAAACCTTGTAATGTTTTTTCAATATCTGCATCATTCAGCTTGCTCTGGTTGGTAAACGCATCCTGAACACCAGCCAGCAACTGGTCTTTATCCAGTTTTATCCCCAGCTTTTCCTGCTCTTTCAGCGAGTTTTCCATATAACGGCCCAGTGAGGCACCCAGTGCATAAGCGGCTTGCTCATCGTCGTTCTTGAATTTTCCCGTGCTTGGTGCCTCTGCTGGTTTAGCTGCTTCCGCAGGTGCTGCTTTAGCTGCTTCTGCAGTTGCCGCAGCAGCGTCAGGTTTAGCTGCATCGGCCGCCATAACGTGAGTCACATTCAGAGCAAAGGCCATCGTGGTTGCAAGAAGCGTGACTTTAAACAAAGATTTCATCCATATCTCCAGTGTCTGAAGCGATGCCCCAAACAATCATTAAGTAAATTAACCAAGCTACTATAACTGCCTGAACCTAATAAAACAGTCACACAGGTAATCAATCGAGTCAAGATGTGACCACTTAATCGTACATAAGTTTCAAACCGCGGCCTAGAGTCTACACATTAGATATTATTAACGTAAGCAGTTTAGCCAGTTGGATACTCCGACCACTCGTCCTTCTTAATGGAATGATAGTTAACTGCTTTTTTAAGTTGCACTGATATTTACTTTATTAGATACCGTGCTCTGAAACGCCACTTTAGTAAATTACACAGCACAAAGTCTGCTGCTACTGCTAACATAGATTCGGGATTCGTGATTTAACAGCACTAAAGGTAACATAATGCACAACACAGGTGACGAGAGCTTAAAAAAACGGCTGGAAGAGTTGGAAAGCCGGCTGGCATTTCAGGAAATAACTATCGAAGAGCTTAACCAAACCGTGGTGCGGCATCAGTTGGAAATGTTGAAATTGCAGGAGCAGCTTCGCCTATTGGTTGATAAACTGCGCGCCACTCAACCTTCGATGATCGCTTCACAGTCAGAAGAAACCCCACCACCACATTACTGAAAAAGGCCGCATAAGCGACCTCTTTGTAATAAGAACATCTGGATCAGTGGCAACCGCAACCACCGTTACCGCCACAGCCACCTTTCTTTTCATGGTCATGTTCGTGATCATGACCACCACAGCAGCCATCACCGTGTTCATGGTGATGATCGTGCTCGCCGTGAACATGCCCGTGAGCCAACTCTTCTTCTGTGGCTTCACGGATTGCAACAACTTCCACATTGAAGTTCAGGTTTTGACCGGCAAGCATGTGGTTGCCATCAACCACAACATGGTCACCATCCACTTCAGTGATCTCAACAGGCACTGGCCCTTGATCGGTATCTGCCAGGAAACGCATGCCAACCTGCAGTTCGTCAACGCCCATGAAAACGTCTTTTGGTACGCGCTGCACCAGGTTTTCGTCGTAGTTACCGTATGCGTCGTTAGCACCGACATGAACGTCAAACCGCTCGCCCACATCGCGACCTTCTAATGCTGTTTCCAGACCAGAAATCAGAGAGCCATGCCCATGCAGATAGTCCAACGGTGCACTCACCGGAGACTCATCAACCAAAACACCGTCTTCTGTACGTACCTGATAAGCCAAACTGACTACCAGGTCTTTTGCTACTTTCATGATATCTCCTACCGTTGGATACCCGTCTTACTTGAAGCAGTAGGGGTGTTGGCTGCAAGCGCTCACCCCAGTCACATAGTCAGCCCTTGCCGCCTACCTGAAGCCCCAAGTACTTTGGGTAGAAACTAAATCGGTGAAGATTGTATCGGAAATCTGCCTCAGTGTACCCTCCAGCATGAAAAATCACGGCAGATAACGCTATTCAGGGTGAAAAATACCGATCACCTGCTCTTGTGCGCGGACGTGTTTCTCAACCTGTTGCTCGGTCTGGCGCTGATAATGCTTACACTTGACACACTCCACCACCTCAACCTGATCTTCACGCCACACCATCATCGAATCCATAGCGTTACAGCTTGGACACACTGCTCCGGCGATAAATCTTTTACGTGTTACAGACATCATTAAGCTCCGAATTTTTTCGCTATTGACGGGTATGGCTCACGGGCAACTGAGAGACAACGCCTAGTCTTCATCCCAGCCATCAAACTGCCGCTTTTCTTTTTGCATTTCACGGTGGAAAAGCTCTTCCAGTTCGCGCCGTGCTTCTTTAACACGTGAGATCTGCGCCACATCACCCTGGTGCGGTGGCATTAACTCTCGCAACATACGCATATCCAATCGCCGGAAGTGCTGTTGCGCGCGATGAGCCTGATGAGGATGCATGCCCAGCTCCATCAACGTTTTACGTCCTAGTTCGAGGGCACTGGAAAACGTTTCTCGGCTGAATTGTTTTACTCCCGCCTGTAACAGTTCGTGAGCCTCTACACGGCCTCTGGCTCGCGCCAGAATAGAGAGGTTAGGGAAATGAGTCTGACATAAATGAACGATAGCCATCGTGTCTTCCGGTTCATTACAGGTAATGACGATGGATTTAGCCTTCTCTGCTCCCGCCGCACGTAACAGCTCCAACTCAGTAGCATCCCCATAGTAAACCTTATAGCCATAACGGCGCAGTACGCCAACCGCACTGACATCGCGTTCCAGTACGGTAATGCGCATTTTGTTGGCCATCAGCAAGCGGCCAACCACCTGCCCGAAACGGCCAAAGCCGATAATGATCACCTGGGGATCATCATCCTCTACATAGGGTTTTTCTTCATTTTCATCCTGAACGTTGTAACGATGGGCAAGAACGCGATCAATTATTTGCATCAATAAAGGTGTCGTCATCATCGAGAGAGTTACAACTACCGACAACAATGCCAACTGTTTTGTATCCAGAACATGCTGAGTCGACGCTACTGAAAACAGCACGAATGCAAATTCCCCACCTTGACTCAGCACGCCAGAAAACTGCGTGCGTACGGCACTACGCAAACCGAATATGCTCGCCAACGAGTACAATATACTTGACTTAACGGCTATCAGGACAAAGACGCCTAATAGCACCTGCGCCAGATGGGTATAAAGTACGCCGATATTCAAGGCCATCCCTACCGAGATGAAAAACAGCCCAAGCAACAACCCTTTGAAAGGCTCGATAGCAATTTCCAGCTCATGGCGATATTCACTTTCGGCCAACAGCACTCCAGCGATAAACGTCCCCAGAGCCATCGACAGACCAAGTGTTTCCATGAACAATGCGGCGCCCAACACAACCAGCAGCGCTGCTGCCGTAAAGATTTCCCGCACGCCTGAGGAGGCGATATAGCGAAACAGTGGCCGCAGCAGGACGCGGCCACCAATCAGCATGCCACCGAATGCCGCTACCTTTATGGCGATGTCAGCCCAGTCGTCGCTGTTGCCTGCTCCTCCCGCCAAGAGAGGGATCAAGGCCAACGCAGGGATCACCGCCATATCCTGGAACAGCAGCACAGAGAAACCTAGCTGCCCCCCTTCATTGCGGTTCATGCCTTTTTCACGCATCAGCTGAAGCGCCATGGCCGTTGACGACATCGCCAGGCCAATACCACCAATCACCGCGGCCTGCCAAGCAAAATGGCTGAAGTAAAGCAACGTCCCCATTACCGCAGCGGTGATCAACACTTGCCCAGCCCCAACACCGAAGATCGAACGACGTAGTTGCCACAGCTTGGCCGGATTCAACTCCAGCCCGATGATAAACATCAGAAACACCACGCCAAGCTCTGAGAAGTGCAGTATTTCATCGACATCTCGGATAAAACCCAATCCCCAAGGGCCAATGGCGATACCGGCGATCAGGTAGCCTAAAACCGCGCCTATCCCCAAACGGCGGGCAATAGGCACCGTAACCACGGCTGCAAACAGAAATAACAGAATGGCGCTGATTAGCGTTGCACCTTCCATCACAACCTCCCTTTATATTGCAGAGGGTTACGCAACCAATCATCATAAGCATCGGCATGGGTACTCAACACTTCGGGCTTCTGACGGCGCGCCCAGTACACCACCATCGGCGTCAACCAGTGCATATGGCACATGGCAGCGGTCAGTTCAAAAGGACGCAGGACATCCTCGATGGGATAACGGTTATAACCCCCGATTCGATAAGCTCCTTCAGGCTCGCCGGTGGTGATCACCGATCGCCAGTATTTACCTGCCAGTGCATTACCGCCAATACCACTGGCAAAACCACGGACCAGAACACGATCCAGCCACTCTTTCAACAGAGCTGGGCAACTGTAGGTATATAAAGGGTGTTGAAAAACAATAATCTGATGGTCACGCAACAGTTGTTGTTCGTGGTGAATATCAATAAAAAAGTCTGGGTAGTGTGCATATAAGTCGTGCACGGTAACGTGTTCCAATTGCTGTGCCGGCTTTAACAAAACCCGATTCGCTACCGAGTTCTGGGATTCCGGATGGGTATACAGCAGCAAAACCTTAGGTGGCTGCGACATCATTCCCCTCCAAAGCGTCGTCATGCCGGCAGATTTCCGTTACCATGCAACGCAAAGACTGATAATTAGGACAGCATAAACTCGTATTCTTCAAGCTGCTGCGCTGTTGGCTGCGTTCACTTGCTCCAGCCCTGACTCAAGTAAGCCCGTGAGGATGCACCAAATTGCAGCATAGCCGCAACTTGAAAGAAATAGGTGAGTGTCCTGTTAACGTAAACCGATTCAATTTAACATACTCCAAACATACGGCGCTTTATGATTGTATTCTCCTCGCTACAAATCCGACGCGGTACACGCGTCCTGTTGGACAACGCCACGGCGACGGTTAATCCAGGTCAAAAAGTTGGCCTGGTGGGTAAGAACGGCTGCGGTAAATCGACGCTATTGGCATTATTAAAGGGCGAAATCACCGCAGACAGCGGGAGTTATACCTTCCCCGGCAACTGGGCATTAGCCTGGGTTAATCAGGAAACACCCGCATTGGATGTGCCTGCCATTGAATATGTTATTGACGGCGATCGCGAGTTTCGTCAGCTCGAAATCGAATTACAACAGGCAAACAGTGACAATGACGGACATGCCATCGCCACACTGCACGGTAAGCTGGACGCGATTGATGCCTGGACTATTCGTTCCCGTGCCGCCAGCCTGCTGCACGGTTTAGGCTTTTCCAATGAGCAGTTACTCAAGCCGGTGCGTGCGTTCTCCGGTGGTTGGCGCATGCGTCTCAATCTGGCTCAGGCTCTGGTTTGCCGTTCTGATTTACTGTTACTCGACGAACCGACCAACCACTTGGATCTGGATGCGGTTATCTGGCTGGAACGCTGGTTGAAAAACTATCCCGGCACTTTAGTACTGATTTCGCACGATCGGGACTTTCTCGATCCCATTGTGGACAAGATCCTCCATATTGAAAATCAGACCATCAACGAATATACCGGTAACTATTCCTCGTTCGAGCGCCAGCGCGTAACCAAGCTGGCGCAGCAACAGTCGCTCTATCAGAGCCAGCAGGAGAAAGTGGCTCACCTGCAAAGCTATATTGACCGTTTCCGTGCCAAGGCCTCTAAAGCCAAGCAGGCACAGAGCCGTATCAAGATGCTGGAGCGCATGGAGCTGATTGCTCCTGCGCATGTAGATAACCCCTTCAGTTTTAGCTTCCGTGAACCGGAAAGCCTGCCAAACCCGTTGCTACGCATGGAAAAAGTCAGTGCTGGATACGGTGATAAAGTGGTCCTGCAGTCGATTAAGCTCAATCTGGTGCCCGGTTCACGCATTGGCTTACTGGGCCGTAACGGCGCCGGTAAATCGACCCTGATTAAATTGCTGGCTGGTACTCTGCCATCACTGAGCGGCGAAGTTGGGCTGGCAAAGGGCATAAAGCTGGGCTACTTCGCGCAGCATCAGTTGGAGTTCCTGCGCGCTGATGAATCACCATTGCAGCATCTGAGCCGCATCGCGCCGCGAGTGTTGGAACAGCAGCTACGTGATTATCTCGGCGGCTTCGGTTTTCAGGGCGATAAAGTTACCGAGGTTACCGAGCGTTTTTCAGGTGGTGAAAAAGCGCGGCTGGTTCTGGCGCTAATCGTCTGGCAGCGGCCCAACCTCCTGCTGCTCGATGAACCCACCAACCACTTGGATCTGGATATGCGTCAGGCGTTGACTGAAGCGCTGATCGACTTCGAAGGCGCATTGGTGGTCGTTTCGCACGACCGTCACTTACTCCGCTCTACTACCGACGATCTTTATCTGGTACATGACGGCCAGGTAGAGCCGTTTGAGGGAGATCTGGACGATTACCAGCAGTGGCTCAGTGACTTGCAAAAACAGCAGGCGCAGCAAGATACCCCATCCAAACAGGATAACGGCAACAGCGCGCAAGCACGTAAAGATCAGAAACGTCGCGAAGCCGAATTCCGAACGCAAACCCAGCCTTTGCGTAAGCAAATCGCCAAGTTGGAACAACAGATGGACAAACTGGGGGCTGAGTTAGTGACAGTGGAAGAGCAGCTGGCAAATTCGGCATTGTATGATATCAGCCGGAAAGCCGAACTGACGGAATGCCTTCAAAAGCAGAGCCAAACCAAATCCGCGTTGGAAGAGACAGAAATGACCTGGTTAGAAGCGCAGGAACAGCTGGAAAACCTGACCCAGGCGTTTGAATCAGAAAATTAATCCTAGGCTGTGTCCCTTAACTGCCCGTGGTGCCGTCGTAGACCCAAAAGCCCATTATAAAGGCGGAGGGTTAAGGGCAGAGTGTGGTCCTCTGTTCAAGCCCGACAACACAGATAATGGGCTTTTGGGGCGCGTCCCTACGGGCCGGGGCCGTTTGCGCTCATTTCTGCGTTGTTCGCCGTTTACCTGTCCCAACAAACCTCACGGTTCACGCCTTGCTCTGCGCGTAAATGACCGCCAGCGGCTCTCGCGTAAAGTTAAGGGACACAGCCTAATACCCGAGGTCTACAACTTCATTCACCTTGCAACGCAAGGTGAATTTATTTTGTAAAGAAGCTAACACTCTGAAATTCATTAATCGTTTTTTAGTCACATCGTTAAAATTTCATTTATCTACCTGCTGACTCTGCCAACTTTTCCCCATCAGCATTTATCTTAGAAACAATGAGCATTAATGAAAACTAAATGAATAGCTAATCCAAACTAGAAAGCAGTGGACTAATGAACAATAAAAAGTAACCTACGTATATTACTGCAAGACACATTGCACAATAATCATTAATTGAACAACATGAAAGTAACAACCGTATTAACAACACTTATTATTGCAACATGCCTTCTTGGTTGTTCAAAAAACCAAGTCACATCGAGTTATTGGGCTATAAAAAAGGACAATGACAACATTATGTATCTTCCTCTTGCTAAAATATTATGCCATGAGAAAGCAGAAGAAATATTCCCTATCGAGTGCGAGGTAAAAAAAATATCAAAATATGATCATTACATTAATAACACTGGCAATGATAGTCATTGTAACTATATGAAATATGATAGAAGTTGGACGAGTGGAGAATATGGTGTAGATAGAGGAGATGGGGGATATGAAAATTTTGGTAGGCTTGGGATAGAGACTTACCTCAAAGATATTAACACAAAAAATCGTAACGACTCTTTCTATCAATGTATGAGCATAAAAGGCTGGACCCCAGAATAAGATAATTCTCACATCCTTTTTTTGTGAAGAATCAGCAAAGTCATAGTGATTAAGTTAATGATATAAATGGTTATACTCCTGTTAAAAACCTGATTGTGATTGATTTACTCATGCAAGATAACCCGTTATATTAGCCATGAGAACGGGATCATATAATTGCCTACTTTGGGTCTATTAACCTTCAGTGAAGCAGGACGTTATTAGCATACACACCCTTTACCCCCTGCTGATAATATTGAGGGGAATTGATGAGGTATTATCTAACACAATATTGACAATCGAAGCCTCAATAAACCGGACTCTCTGAAACGATATCTCATACAACGTCAAGTGATGCTGATTATCACTGATAGCTTTACAATAAATTCAATTACCCCTATGTAATACCTAACATCCCACCCATTATTACGGGGAATATTGTCGAGCAAGAACGGGTAACCATGGAGCAAGAGCTGCAGGGTCGTCTGGTATCCATAGCTACAGCCCAGCATGCTCGATAGTATCCTTAAAACCGACGGTTGCAGCTAATCTCGGCTCTGTAGCACCTAAGGTGCTACAGACTTTTATAGATTGATTTTCCCGCGCAAAAAGATATGGGCATAACCGCCCAACAACGTGCGATCCCCTTTCAGTTCGCAGAATAACTCACCACCACGCGACGAGATCTGTTTGGCATGCAGCACATGGCGACCAAGCCGCGCCGTCCAATAAGGCATAAGCGTACAATGTGCAGATCCCGTTACCGGGTCTTCACTACGATCCAAAGAGAAGTAACGCGAAACAAAGTCAACTTCGTCGCCCGGCGCAGTTACGATCACGCCGCAACCGACGTAATCGATCAACGCAGCGATATCTGGCTGTAATGTTTTGACCTGTTCTTCATTCGCCAAGACCACCATTATCGCAGTCGCTTGCCATACCTCCAACAGTTGAGCACCAAGCAATGTCGCCAGTCGCGCCGGTTCGGCTATTTTCTGTGGTGGCCGGGAGGGGAAATCAAGGATCAGACGTTCACCGTCTGCAATATCGCGTTTTACATACAATTCACCGCTGGCGGAACGGAAACGGATGTCTTTCTGTGACGGATTTACCACATTCAGCAGCACATGAGCAGCAGCCAGAGTCGCGTGCCCGCAGAGGTCAACCTCTCGCGTTGGCGTAAACCAGCGGATCGCCTGCATATCACCATCATCCCAAACAAAACTGGTTTCCGGCAGAGAGAGCTCATTAGCAATAGCTTGCATTTGCGCGCTATCCAAAGGCTGTTTTAACAGTAAAACTCCCGCCGGGTTACCGCGCAGACCTTTGCCGATAAACGCATCAACGTGAAAATAATTTTCATCCATCGGTGTTTCCTCAATGCCAAATAAGTAATACACAAGCCGCCGTTAACAGCCCCATCGAAACGTTAAAGATAACCCAGGCTTTTTTACTGCGTAACAGACGGCCAATGACCGTACCAAACCCCAACCAGATGATCCCAGCAATGATGTTTACGGCAAAAATACCAAAGGCGATCGCCAGAATAGAGTGATTGTATTTGTCACCCGCCAGACTAAAACTCGCCACCGCCCCCAATGCCATTAACCAAGCCTTTGGATTGAGGAACTGCAACAGCCAGCCTTGATAGAAGCGAATAGGCTTGGGCGGTGCAACGTCGGTTTCCAGTTGTTCATAAGCCGCTGTAGCTACTTTCCATGCCAGCCACAGCAGGTAGAGACTGCCAAGGATCTTGAGCATCAAGTGCAAAGAGGGATAAATCAGAATCAACCCACCTACACCAAACGCCACCAGCAACAAAATACTTTGCATACCCAGCATAATACCAATCATCAGCCACAATGAACGCGTGAAGCCGAAATTAGCGCCAGAAGTGGTCAGCAGCATGTTATTTGGGCCTGGCGTGATCGCTGCAACCCACAAGAAACCTAACATCGAAAGAAATAAACTCAGCTCCATGAAGTGGGTGCTCCTCACCCAAATGATTTTTTTGCAGTATGATTGTTCACATTGGGTATTGAAGCTAACAGTGCGGTATTGATCACACAATAGCCGCCAACAAGAATTTTATTCAACTATGAATGAATCCTTTCGCCCACTGACTGGGGCAAGTAATCCACATCTGCAAACCCTGTTGCCACGGTTGGTTCGTCGTCGTGTCATGTTGAAACCCTTCTGGCAGCGGCTGGAGTTGCCTGATGGCGATTTCGTCGATTTAGCCTGGAATGAAGATCCGCAATTGGCGCGGAATAAACCACGCGTGGTGCTATTTCATGGGTTGGAGGGGAGTTTTTACAGTCCTTATGCCCACGGATTGCTCAATACATGGCGCGAGAAAGGTTGGCTGGGGGTGGTAATGCATTTTCGCGGCTGCAGTGGCGTCCCCAATCGCAAGCAACGTATCTATCATTCCGGTGAAACGGAAGATGCGCGTTTCTTCCTGCGCTGGTTACGTGACAGTTTTGGTGAAGTGCCCACGGCAGCGGTCGGCATTTCTCTTGGCGGCAATATGCTGGCTTACTACCTGGCACAACAGGGGAATGACAGCCTGTTACAGGCAGCCGCTATCGTTTCTGCTCCGCTGATGTTGGAGCCTTGTTCGATTCGTATGGAACAGGGCTTTTCTCGCGTTTATCAGCACTACCTCTTAGGCCAGCTAAAACAAAATGCGGCGCGTAAACTGCTGCATTATCCAGGCACACTGCCTCTGAATCTGCCACAGTTGAACAAATTACGGCGCATCCGCGAATTCGATGAAGTTATTACCTCACGCATTCACGGTTTCAGTGATGCTATCGATTATTATCGCCGTTGCAGTGCCTTGCCGCTGTTGCCGCAGGTCACCACACCCTTGCTGATCATTCATGCCAAAGACGATCCCTTTATGACCGATGAGGTGATCCCCGACCTCACCAGCCTACCTACCAATATCGAATATCAACTGACGGAACGCGGCGGCCACGTTGGCTTTGTTGGCGGCACATTAAAAAAACCGCAAATGTGGCTGGAATACCGCATTCCATCCTGGCTTGCTCCTTTTCTGGAATCAACAACGTGATTATCCCCTGGCAAGAGCTTGAAAATGAAACTCTGAACAACCTGATCGAATCCTTTGTCCTGCGTGAAGGAACCGACTACGGTGAACATGAGCGAACGCTAGAACAAAAGGTGGAAGACGTACGCCGCCAGTTGAAAAGTGGAGAGGTGGTGCTGGTGTGGTCTGAACTGCATGAAACCATTAATCTCATGCCCCGTGGGCAGATACGCACCGGGCACGAAGAGATGTAGTTGCCATTTCACCGACATCCCCCTTCAACATCGTTTTACCCAACGTCGCTCTATGGCAGGGCGAAGGGTACGGGTTTTCGCAACGATAACCTCATTTCTTATTTCGCTTTACTCTTTTGGCGACGGATTGCCGTCAAGAGTAAACGCCGGAATTTCGGACATTCAAGATGTGATGGGGCCGGGCAGTCGGCAACATGACGTAGAGCATTTTTCAACACTGTGAGATTGTCGATCTGACGCTCTAGCTCGTCTGCTTTGAGATGTAGGTTTGCGCGCGGTAATTCCGGCCTGCCATCTTTGCCAAACATTCCAGAAATCTCATCCAGTGAGAAACCTGCGGACTTACCGAGCGCCACTAATGAGAGCCGCAACAAAACATCCGTCTCAAACTGCCGGCGCAACCCATGTCGTCCAACGGATGCGATCAACCCTATTTCCTCGTAATAACGCAACGTCGAAGGTGATACGCCGGATTGTTGCGCTACTTCGCCGATATCCAGAACTTTCATACTTGACCTCAAGTTGACTTGAATTTGTAAGATGCATCAACACACAAACTCTTGCAACAGGAAAACAAAACATGGAACAAGGTCCGGATTATCTCAAAAGAGCCGTCTGGAGAGATCCAAAAGCTATTGCTCTTTTAATGGCGGCGAGTTTGACCGTTATGGCGAATGCAACGATCAGCCCCGCACTAGCAGGGCTTGAGGCTAGTTTTTCAGACACGCCAAACGCAGGCATTCTGACGCGCCTGCTGGTGCCTGCTCCTTCTCTGAGCGTGGTTCTATGTGCTCCGCTTGCAGGTATTTTCTCTGACCGTTTTGGGCGACGCTGGATGCTGCTGGTTGGCGTTATCCTGTTTATTATCACAGGTAGTGCCGGTCTCTACCTTCCAAGCCTGCCTGAGATTTTTGCAAGCCGCTTGGTCTTGGGCGTCGCCGTGGCGATCATTATGACAGCGGGAACAGCCCTGATTGGTGACTACTTCACCGGCGACCAACGCAATGACTTTGTGGGGTTACAGGTGTCGGCTCGCAATTTCGGAGGTTTTCTGTTTATCTCACTGGCTGGATACGCGGCAGCAATATCACCCCGCCTACCCTTCGCGATCTACGGCCTAGCGGCCCTTTTCCTGCCTCTGATGTGGATGGTCATTACCGAGCCAGCCAGAGCAACCCCTCAGGCAAAAATATCCAGGAACAGTGGAGATCCCGCATGGAACCCTTTTATTTTATTAGCTTTAGCGTGTTTGCAAATGATGACGAACCTGATCTTCTTCGTCCTGCCAACGCAGTTGCCCTTTTTCTTCAATGCACAAGGATACAATAGCGCAGTGATGACCGGCTCGGCTTTAGGTGTATTGACACTAACGGGGGGCTGTACCGCTTTACTTTATGCCCGGATAAAGCGGGTAATCGGCTTTTTTGGTAACTACACCTTAGGCTATGCCATGATGGCCCTTGGGTTTACGCTCATCAGCAATGGAGGAAATACCTGGACCATCTTTGCCGGTACTGCAGCGATCGGCGCAGGTTACGCCACGGTGTCACCAAATTTCGTCGCTATTGCACTCAACCTTGTGCCAGAACAACGCAGGGGCTTCGCTGGGGGCGTTTTGACCACATCAATATTTCTTGGTCAGTTTCTTTCCCCTTTATTCAGCACACCGTTGATTTCAGCACTAGGATATGATGAAACATTTTTTCGCCTCTCACTGCTTCTTGGTGCCATGGCTACAGTTGCGGGGATCGCAGGAGGGCGCAGATCACTGCGATCCTCCATTTAAAAATGGTCTCAATGGCAAACTGGTTATCTGTAACATCAAGAAATAGAGGTATATTCTGTTAAGGCGAATTGAAGCCTACTACCTCGCACACTTAATGGAGTTTTCCACTTATGTCTGCTAAGCACCCTATTATCGCGGTAACCGGTTCCAGCGGTGCCGGAACAACCACCACCAGCCAGGCGTTTCGCAAGATTTTCCAGCAGCTCAATATCCATGCGGCACAGCTGGAAGGTGACAGTTTCCATCACTATACTCGGCCGGAAATGGATGCAGCCATCCGTAAAGCGCGCGATCTGGGTCGCCATATCAGCTATTTCGGCCCGGAAGCCAACGATTTTGGCCTGCTTGAACAAAGTTTTGTCGAATATGGCAAAAATGGTACCGGTCGCTCACGCAAATATCTGCACACTTACGATGAAGCCGTACCCTACAATCAGGTGCCGGGAACATTCACCCCTTGGGAACCCTTACCTGTTCCAACAGATGTACTATTTTATGAAGGTCTACATGGCGGCGTAGTGACAGAACACATCGATGTGGCTAAACATGTCGACCTACTCGTTGGCGTGGTTCCTATTGTCAACCTAGAGTGGATACAGAAGCTTGTGCGTGACACGGGGGAGCGAGGTCACTCACGCGAAGCGGTAATGGACTCCGTAGTTCGTTCGATGGAGGACTACATTAACTATATTACGCCACAGTTCTCACGTACCCACATCAATTTCCAACGGGTTCCAACGGTGGACACCTCTAACCCATTTGCCGCTAAAGCGATTCCTTCACTGGATGAAAGCCTGGTGGTGATCCACTTTCGCGGCCTGGATCAGATCGATTTCCCCTACCTGTTGGCCATGCTACAGGGATCGTTTATTTCACATATCAATACGCTGGTTGTGCCGGGTGGCAAAATGGGGCTGGCAATGGAGCTGATCATGGCTCCATTGGTAAAACAGCTATTGGAAGGTAAGAAAATAGAATAGTAACCTTGTCTGGCGCGGTTCATCACCGCGCCTATGCTTCTCAGCGCATCAGTAGACGGCGAATAAAGCCGACGTGCAGTTTCACCCCGATCAGTAATGCAGCTTCATCCAGCTTAAACCGTGGATTATGCACACCATAAGTGGCACCAATCGCTTCATTGCCACTGCCGACAAACAGGAAACATCCCGGAACTTTCTCTTGATAGGACGAGAAATCTTCACTGCCAAACATCGGCGTTGCCATTTCCCGCAATGCCCGCGGCCCCACAGCTTCAGCAATCACCTCACGTGCGATGGTACAAGCGTCTGGGTGGTTATTACCGATGGTATAACCACGCGTCCAGTTCACACTGTAGCTTGCGCCATGAGCTTGGCTGATCCCTGCAACGGTTTGTTCAACCAACAGCGGTACCCGTTCGCGTACTTCCCGGCTATGAGTACGCAGGGTGCCTGCTAGCCTGACACTGTCCGGAATAACGTTATAACTGTCACCCCCCTGGAAGGTTGCCACTGTCAGGACAGGGACATTCAATGGATCAAGCTTACGTGCAACAATCTGCTGCAAGGCAGTGACAATTTCCGCACCGATAGGGATGGGATCAATACATAAATGAGGCATCGACCCATGTCCACCCTTCCCCTGCAGTACGATATCGAAGTTATCACTGGAAGCGCTGAAAACGCCCTGTTTTAACGCCACTTCACCAGTAGGGAAATTGGGCATAACATGCAAGCCGAAGATCATCGTCACCCCATTCAATACCCCAAGCTCCACCAATTGCTGTGCCCCTCCCGGTGGAACCTCCTCGGCATGTTGGAAGATGAAACGCACTGAACCCTGTAAGTGAGATTGCAACTGGCATAATACTCTGGCTGCCCCCAGTAGCATTGCACTATGCGCATCATGGCCGCAGGCATGCATCACACCTGGTCGTGTCGAACAGAAGGGTTCGTCGTTTTCCTCCTGAATCGGCAAAGCATCGATGTCAGCACGCAACGCAAAACAAGGCCCCGGTGCCGCCCCCTTCAATTCAGCAACCACGCTATTCGGGGTCGGACGGGTTACCGTTAAGGGGCCAAAGCTGGCCAGTTGCTCGGCGATATAATCGGCTGTCTGCGCTTCATGAAATGATAATTCAGGATGGGCATGAATGTGGCGGCGCCAATTCAATACCTGTTGCTCAACACCTGCTATCAACTGCTCAATATCCATTTTCGTACTCCTCAATGTTCAATGCTGGTTGACGCGACTGGCGCGCCAGCGGCAGGATCACCAGCCCAGAAACCACCATGGCCAATGCCAAAAAGATAAAGGTCGTCATGTAGTCCTGACTTAGAGTGATCAAATAGCCCATAGCAATCGGCGCAACAAATCCCCCAAGGGTGCCACCTGTGTTGATCAACCCCATCGCAGCACCCATCACTTCCGCAGGCAAACGTTTCATTGGCAGGGTAAAAACCGTCACAAAAGACGCCATCAGAAAGACATAACTCAGGAACAGGCACAGACTGGCAGTCAATGGTGACTCACTGGTAAACACCAGCCAGATGCAGATTGCGCTAAGGAAGGAACTCAAACAAATCACCTGTGGCTCGCGGCCTTGTAGATAACGCCCTACCAACCAGCCAGTACCCAGTGAGGAAATCCAAATCCCCAAACCACCAGCAGCCACTACCAGGCTGGAAACACCTATCGGTAGCCCTCGTTGCTGAACCAGGAATTTCGGCAGCCAGGCCATCAAACCATAAGACGGAATGTTAATGCAGAAGATCGCCACAAATAGCAGCAATACGATCGGGCTTTTCAACAAGGCTTTATAGCTTGCCCCTGTTGCTCCAGGCTGGGCACGTTCGGCTTGAGGCGGGTTAGGTACCAGCCATAAGATACAGGCAGCAATCACGAATGCCAGCAGCCCAAGCGCAGAGAAGGAACCACGCCAACCGATATGATCAAGGCAATAAACCGCCACTAGCGGCCCGACAGTCATCGCCAGCCCGGCGGAGGAAAGTAGAATGGATTGCGCGAACGTACGCTGTTCAAGCGAGAAACTCGCCACCACAGCTTTAGCGCACGAGCAGGGATAGCCGGAGTGGCCTATACCGGAAAGGAAACGAAACGTTACCAGTAGCCCCAAGCCGAATCCCAAGATGCCGAAGCACAGCGCAAATCCGCCGAGCAATAGTAATGAGCTACACAGTACTTTCTTGAATCCAAAACGGTCATTGAGCCAACCAGCCGGTATCTGGAACAATGAGTAGGCCAAGAAGAACATACCGGTAATATACCCCAACTGTTCAGCCTGCAAATTGAACTCACGTTCGATAGGCAACAGCGCGAACCCCATTACGGTTTTATCAATGTAAACTACGACATAACCCACAAACAGCAAAAAAATCATTAGTGAACGATTTTTCATCGCTGATATTCCTTTAAGTTATCGCTAAGGTCCCACATCATGGCGGGCTTATGTTGATAGTGTGATCGACATCACTTATAACTTTAAATAACAATCACTTATATCAATCCCGTGGAATCTATAGGCTTTTTATTAACTGCATAAGATACAATTTTTTAATTGATGATGACTTTTGCTGATAGGGGTAGAAATGGGGTATTTACCAAAGTTGCAGCAACTGAAGGTTTTCCAGCAAGTGATCCGCAGCGGTAGTATTCGCGCTGCGGCGCGCACGCTTGGGCAATCTCAACCGGCAGTCAGTCGCACTATCCGCGAATTGGAGCAAGTGTTAGAAACCCAGTTAATCATTAGAAGTAACCAAGGGATGACATTGACCGAAACAGGCCGCACCTTCTCTCTACGGATGCAGTTGATTCTGGAAGAACTGCAGCGTGCCGCCGATGAGATAAAACAGTTGAACCAGCATTCACAGGGCAGCGTTGCTGTTGGATGCTCTTCTTTGCTGGCACTCACGGTACTCCCGGCACTGGTAGAGGAATTTAAACAACCGTTTCCACAGGCCAATCTGCTCATCCGTGAAGCCCAGATTTCTACATTGCTACCAGCATTACGTGAGGGGCGGCTGGATTTTGCCGTCGGCACTTTCAGCGCTGAACTCCCGTTGCAGGATTTAGTGCGCGAACCGCTATTCAACGCTTCATTTTGCATTATTGCACGCCAAGGACACCCCCTGATGCAGGCGACATCAATGGATGAACTCCGTGAAGCAAAACTCGTATTACCGGAAACCGACATGGGGTATTACCAACAACTACAATCGATACTCGGCACTTTCTACCAACAGTTGCCCCATACGCCTATACGTACAGATTCAGTGGCATGCGGGCTGAATATGGTCTTGGAAGCGGGCTATCTGGCGATAGTCGCTCGAGCAATGGCGACACCGCTCTATTTACAGCACCGACTGGTGACATTACCTATCGACAATCTGCCGCAAGCACAGTATTGCGTGCTGTACTCGCAAAAATCGCCGCTAACCATTACGGCGCGGCAATTTCTGGATTTATTACGCGTTCACTGCCAGCGCTATCGATGGTAGGCTCAGGCAATTTCACAGATTTCAAAAGTATGGGTAACGCTAGCGGCTTTGTTCAGCATCAGCGCTACAGAGCAGTATTTCTCTGCGGAAAGATTAACCGCTCGTTCAACAATATTATCGGTCAGCCCGTTACCGGTCACAATAAAGTGCAGGTTGATATGGGTAAACAGACGAGGAGCTTCTTCACGACGTTCTGAGGTCAGTTTTACCTCACAATTAACAATATCGTTACGGCCTTTTTGGAGAATTGACACCACATCAATGGCACTGCACGCCCCAACGGACATTAACACCATCTCCATTGGGCTTGGTGCTTTATCCCCCGCGTTACCATCCATCAACACCTGATGACCAGAAGCTGACTCCCCCAAAAAAGTCAGCCCCTCAACCCATTTCACTCTTGCCTGCATTTTGTACTCTCCGGTTAACTTCTGAAAACAAAGTAAGCTTTCGCATAGAAACTGACAACGGAACCTGATGCTAGTCATGCTGAAGCGAGACAATACAAGACACTCGCCTCACTCTGTGCTACAAACAAAGTCGCAATAACTCTTTCCAGGTGTTCGATTTTCAGGGAACTGCCAAAGGAAAGGTTCCTATATTGGTATGTTAACAGAATGTAGCTTGCAGCACTCCGCGCAAGTCAATATGCTAGAACACAAGCATATTTCTATAACATGCCTCAAACCTGTTGATAGCCACTAATAAAAAACCAGGCTATAGGCACGTTTACAGGGAACTCTGACCCCTGTGATACAAGGCAGCGATAACAACAGAGGATAACAGCGAATGGTTCTCGGCAAACCGCAAACAGACCCGACTCTTGAATGGTTCCTGTCTCATTGCCATATCCACAAATATCCATCAAAGAGTACGCTGATTCACCAAGGTGAAAAGGCCGAAACGCTTTACTACATCGTAAAAGGCTCCGTCGCGGTGCTGATTAAAGATGAAGAAGGCAAAGAGATGATTCTGTCTTACCTTAACCAAGGGGATTTCATCGGCGAGCTAGGATTATTTGAAGAAGGCCAAGAGCGTAGTGCTTGGGTAAGAGCAAAAACGGCTTGTGAAGTAGCTGAAATTTCTTACAAAAAATTCCGCCAACTGATCCAGGTTAATCCGGATATTCTGATGCGTCTTTCCGCACAGATGGCAAGCCGTCTACAAGTCACCTCAGAGAAAGTGGGTAACCTCGCTTTCCTTGACGTCACTGGGCGCATCGCGCAAACATTGTTGAATCTGGCAAAACAACCCGATGCCATGACTCATCCTGATGGTATGCAGATCAAGATCACCCGCCAAGAAATTGGCCAAATCGTCGGTTGCTCGCGTGAAACCGTCGGTCGTATTCTGAAAATGCTCGAAGATCAAAACCTGATTTCCGCTCACGGCAAAACCATTGTCGTATACGGCACTCGTTAATCCTTGAAAACACGGCGCAGGAACATGCGTCGTGTCTCTACCTGCAGAATGGCAAACCATGTGGCGTCGCCTGATTTATCACCCTGAAGTCAATTATGCGCTGCGGCAAACGCTGGTACTTTGCCTGCCAGTGGCTTTTGGTTTGCTGATTGGAAACCTGCAATTGGGGTTGCTGTTCTCTCTGGTTCCCGCCTGTTGCAACATCGCCGGGCTGGATACTCCCCACAAACGCTTTTTCAAGCGTCTAGTCGTTGGCGGCCTATTGTTCGCCTTCAGTAGTTTATTGCTGCAACAGACTCTGCTGTGGCATGTTCCGTTACCCTTGCTAATGTTGGGGATGGCATTGTTATTTGGCGTCAGTGGTGAAATCAGTCCACTGCACGCCCGTTTGTTGCCCGCAGCAATGGTCGCGGCCATTTTCTCACTCAGCACGGCAGGCAGCGTCCCTATATGGCATAACCCCTTGCTATATATCGTAGGCACAGCGTGGTACGGGTTATTTACCTGGTTCTGGTTCAAGCTATGGAAAGAACAACCGATGCGTGAATCTCTGAGCCAACTTTTTACGCAGTTAGCCGATTATTTTGAAGCGAAATACTCATTGCTGACTCAACACATCGATCCGGAAACCGCCCTTCCCCCTTTATTAAAACGCCAACAACAAGTGATGGATCTCATCAACCTGTTGTACCAACAACTCAATTTCTTGCCCCATGCCAGCAACCTTGAGCAAAAGCGTTTAGAAAACATATTTCAGGTCGCGCTCGATCTGCAGGAACACATTACCGTCAGCCTGCATCAGCCAGAAGAGGTACAAAAACTGGTGGAGCAGAGTCAGGCCGAAGCGATTATCCGCCGCAACGCGCAAGTTATCGCAACGCGCCTGCGCGAAGTGGCCGACGATATTCTTTATCATCGCCGCTCACAGCGTTTTGCTATGAAAAACGAGTTGGCCGCATTAGAAAAAGTGGCTACACAGCATGCCGATAATCCGGTTGGCCAATTCTGCTATTACCACTTCAGCCGGATCGCACGTCTGCTACGAACCCAGCGCCCACTCTATCGCCGTAACATTATGATCAATCAGTCGCGATTACCCTTCTGGCCCGCGGTGGTGGGCTATCTTTCGCTAAAATCCAATGCGTTGCGTAACGCTGCCCGGTTGGGGGTTATACTCGCCGTCGGCTGCAATCTGGGGATGATATTCAACCTGCCCAAACCTTATTGGATTTTGCTGACCATTATGCTGGTCAGCCAGAACGGTTACAACGCGACAAGGGTGAGGATCCAGCACCGTGCGCTTGGTACTGTGATTGGATTAGTGATTGCCTCAGGGTTGCTGCAGTTGCAACTGCCAGAGCTGGCAACGCTCTGCGTTATGCTGGCAATCACTCTCGCGGCCTATCTGGTTTTGCGTAAAAACTACGGGTTGGCAGTGATAGGCTTTACCATCACCGCCGTCTACACGTTGCAAATATTGGCTCTCAACGGCACCGATTTCCTGATACCCCGGCTAATAGATACGCTTATCGGCTGCGTACTGGTATTTGGCGGAACGATCTGGCTGTGGCCACAATGGCAAAGTGGACTACTGCGTAAAAACGCGCATCAGGCGCTGGAATATGACCAGACAGCATTACGCATGTTATTGGAAGAACAGGAACCCAACCCCATCAAATTAGCCTATACGCGGATGCAGGTTAATCAGGCTCACAACACCCTATTCACCTCTCTCAATCAGGCCATGCAGGAACCCGGGTTTAAATCAGATTATCTGACAGATATGCGGTTATGGATCACACACAACCAGTTTATTGTCGAACATCTGAATGCAATGACCATTCTGGCACGCGAGCACTATATGCTGACGCCAAAACTGGCGGAAGAATATCTGCAAAGCTGTGAGATTGCGCTGCAAAGCTGCCAACAGCGCTTGGAGTATGACGGGCCGAATATCAGCAACAGCATCATGCAGTTACCTGCCCTGCACCCGGATATGCCAATAACCGAAATGGAGCGCCACCTGCGGCGCATTCTTTCACATCTTGGCGTAATGCATACCATTTCTTCACTGGCGTGGCGCCAACGCCCACACCATGGGATTTGGCTTAAGCGCAAACTGCGTGACAGCTGATCTACTCGTCAGACTTCAAGCCGCCTAGGTATTCTTGGCCCGTCCATGAGCCTGAGCACGCAGAAAGATTAGGCGTGAATCACATCCTGCACGGCCAGTTCAAACAGTGCCATACCCTCTTCAATATCTTTCAACTCTACCACCAGCGAAGGAGCAAAGCGGATCACATTTGGCCCGGCGTTAAGGATCATCAAACCACGCGCGGCGGCGGCGGTCAGGAAATCACGTGCTTTACCATGATATTCCGCTTTTAACTCTGCACCAATAAGCAACCCCAAGCCGCGAATATCGCTGAAAATACCGTGTTTTTTGTCTATTTTCTGTAAAGCCTGGACAAATAACCCGTGCCGCTGCTCGATGCCGCTTAACACTTCCGGCGTATTGATAACATCCAATGCAGCCTCTGCCACCGCACAAGCCAGCGGGTTTCCCCCATAGGTCGTACCATGAGTACCTACCTGCATTACCGAGGCGACCTCTTCGGTAGTCAGCATTGCACTCACTGGAAATCCCCCTCCCAGTGCTTTGGCTGTGGTCAGAATGTCTGGCGTAACGCCAAAATGCATATAGCTAAACAGCTTACCGCTACGGCCCATACCGCTTTGTACTTCATCAAATATCAGCAGAGCCTGGTGTTGATTACACAAGTCACGCACGCCTTTGAGGAAAGCCATCTCAGCGACGGTGATCCCTCCTTCCCCCTGTATCGGCTCCATGACGACGGCACAAGTGTGATCGTCCATTACAGCCTTGACGGCTGCGAGATCGTTAAAGGGAACATGAACAATATCAGCAGGTTTAGGCCCAAAGCCATCAGAGTATTTCGGCTGTCCCCCCACCGAAACGGTGAACAGGGTACGACCATGGAACGCATTGTTAAAGGCAATGATTTTGGTTTTGTAAGGGCTGTGACGAGTGATAGCATAATGACGCGCCAATTTGAATGCGGCTTCATTAGCTTCAGCCCCTGAGTTGGCAAAAAACACGCGGTCAGCAAAGGTGGCTGCAATCAGTTTGGTGGCCAAACGCAATGCAGGCTCATTGGTGAACACATTGCTGGTATGCCATAAGGTTTCACCCTGCTGCTTTAACGCTTTCACCAAGGCTGGATGACAGTGCCCCAGTGCCGTCACCGCAATACCGCCAGAAAAATCGATATACTCCTTCCCTTGCTGATCCCATACACGGCTGCCCTTGCCCTCTACCGGCACAAACTGAGCGGGGGCATAGACAGGTAGAATAACCTGGTCGAAGGTACTGCGATTTACAGAGGGTTTTTCGGACATCAGGAACTCCTGAACAATAGGTATCAAGTGAAAATATAATCACAAAATATGCATAAAAAACCAATCAAGAGCAAATATAAATCACTTTAAATAGCGAAAAAACATAACCTTCTAATTTTTAAGAAAATTATCCAAAAGCTGATGCCCTTGTTCACTGAGAATGCTTTCAGGATGGAATTGTACCCCCTCCAACGCGAGCGTTCGGTGGCGAATACCCATTATCTCATCCTGCTCATTGCCTCTCTGGCTCCAGGCTGTTACCTCAAAACAATCAGGCAAAGTAGCAGCATCAAGTACCAATGAGTGGTAACGCGTTACCGTCAGCGGGTTATTCAGGCCTGTGAATACTCCCCTATTGATATGGCGGATACTGGACGTCTTACCGTGCATAACCTCGCGAGCACGCACTACGTCAGCACCAAACGCCTGTCCTAAGGCCTGATGCCCAAGGCAAACGCCGAGGATTGGCAGTTTTCCGGCAAAATGGCGAATAGCGTCCAACGAGACTCCCGCTTCGTTTGGGGTACAAGGTCCAGGGGAGATAACTAAATGCTGGGGGGCCAACTTTTCAATATCGGTCAGTTGTAATTCATCATTACGTTTTACCAACACTTCTGCACCCAATTCGCAGAAGTATTGATAAAGGTTGTAGGTGAAAGAGTCGTAATTATCAATCAGCAGCAGCATATAACGTCCAACAGAAAAAACGCGGCACCAGTTTACTGCGACTACCGATAATGTCAGCCTACTTTTTGCGGCCACCCATGATTGAGCCTAAGACGCCACGCAGGATCTGACGCCCCAGATCACGAGCCATGCTCTTGGCGGCAGTCTGAACGATACCATCTCGTTTTCCGCCGCGAGGCCCGGTAGAACCAAATAAAATTTCGTTTAACCCCCCCATCAGACCACCGCTATTTTGCTGCTCTGTTGCCGGTTTTTGCGCCGTGTGGTCCGGCTGCGGTTTGCCAAGAGTGGCAAACCCCTCAACAGAAAGCTTTTCGTAAGCAGATTCACGATCGACCAGATCTTCGTAGCACCCATACAGCGGCGACTTATTGATAACGCTGTTCAACCCTTCATCCCCCAACATGCCCATTCTCGATTCGGGGGCAATCACCATCGCTCGCTCCACCATGTTTGGACGTCCTTTCTCATCCAGAAAGGAAACCAACGCCTCCCCAACGCCCAACTCGGTAATCACTGTTTGTGCATCAAAGGCAGGATTAGCACGCAGGGTTTGTGCGGCAGCCTTCACCGCTTTTTGGTCCCTTGGCGTAAAGGCCCGTAAAGCATGCTGGACACGATTACCCAACTGGCCTAATACACTGTCTGGAATATCCAGTGGATTCTGGGTGACAAAGTAAATACCCACACCTTTAGAACGGATCAAACGTACAACTTGTTCGATTTTAGTCAGCAGAGAGGAGGGAGCTTCATTAAACAACAAATGCGCTTCATCGAAGAAAAAGACCAGCTTAGGTTGTTCAGGGTCGCCGACTTCTGGCAAGTGCTCAAACAATTCTGCCAATAACCACAGTAGAAAGACTGAATATAATTTCGGCTGGTTAATCAGCTTATCTGCGGCCAGTAGATTAATGACGCCCTGGCCGTTACTGTCAGTTCTCATCAAATCATTAATATCCAGCATCGGTTCACCAAAGAACTGATTGGCTCCCTGCTGTTCTAACGTCAACAAACCACGTTGGATAGCACCGATCGACGCTGAAGAGATATTGCCGTATTGAGTCTGGAACTGTTTGGCGTTATCACCGACATACTGCACCACCGCACGCAGATCTTTCATATCCAGCAACAACAGTGCGTTATCATCAGCGATTTTAAACACCAGTTGTAGCACACCGTTTTGCACTTCATTCAGATCCAGCAAACGGCCCAGCAACAGTGGGCCAAGATCGGAAATAGTGGCACGTATCGGATGGCCTTTTTCTCCAAAAATATCCCAAGGGATCACTGGGCAGGCATGGGGTTGCCAATTGCTGATACCAATGGTAGCCAATCGCGCCTGTAGTTTATCGGAAGAGACCCCTTCGGCAGCAATACCCGACAGATCACCTTTTACATCTGCCAAAAATACCGGAATACCGATGCGCGAGAATTGTTCTGCCATCTTTTGCAGAGTGATCGTTTTACCCGTTCCGGTCGCTCCGGTGATTAGGCCATGCCGGTTTGCTAAGGCAGGCAGAATAACCAGATCATGTGCTGGTTTCCCAGCAATCATCGCTTTGGCAATAATCCGTGGTTCACTCATAGGCTTTTCCTTCAAGCGAATGCAACGTAGAAACGTCTGACGATATGTTAAAGCTATAAGCGTAGCCTACTGCCGTCAAGGTGGCCTAAGCTGTGTTCATTGATTGTCTAGGTTCTCTCGCGTTCTCAAAGCTCGTCATCGGACGGCGTCCATTTGAATACGTTGCTGCGTTGTCGGCTTCCCTCTCAACGTATAGCGCGGTGCAATCCCCCACCCAATACGGCACCGATGGCGTGCGTGTTGGCGATGGAGTACTGAATTATGTAAACCGAAATAGGTGCCCATAATGCAAAACACCGAAAAGATCACATAACAAAGTATTCTGTGAAGCATGGTTTTTTATGGTTCGTGGCTGTCTTGTAATATTATGATTTTTATCATAAATAAATATATTTTTGTTTGTGGTTGTTCATGCTTGTTCGTGGGTTTACATTGATCCGTGTATCACGTGGAAGCTATGAACTGATATTTCTGGGGTGATATGGCCAGCGGCACAAACAAGCTGAACGACAAAAAACTTCGATCATTACTCAACACGCCACGCGAAAAAGAAATTGTGATTGCAGATGGTGAAGGGTTGAGCGTCCGTGTTTCCAAGTCAGGCGCAGTAAGCTGGGTTTATGCGTATCGTTTAGATGGGCGTGGGGCTAGGTTGGAGCGCCTTAGGCTTGGTAACTACCCGGATAACGTGGTGATGGAAACCGATGCTAACGCCAATATCAAGCCGAACAAGAAGAAGGCCGCGAACAAGATAGACCCGGCTGTCGCCTTCCTGATGAGCTTCGGCACCTATCAGCTACAGCATGAAGAATTTGCCTTCGACCTGAGCGAAGAGCAACAACAGCGCCTTGCGGCGTTCAAGGGTATCTAATGGGGGCAAAGGCTGCAAAGAATCTTCCAAACATTGAGTGTAAACTGTTCTTCTCGGCCACATTCATTGGAGAGGTTATATGGAGATTTTGAAGCTTTACAGCAAGGAGATATTTTCTGTGTTTATCGCTTTGTTCACTTGGGTGCTTAATAACCGTTTCAAAGCGAAATAACCGTTTCAAAGCGAAAGCAGCGTTATCTTATGGCTTTCAACATGGATTTACGTTTTTATTGAACGAGCCTGTGCGCAATGCGAATAATGAGATTATTTATGACCGTCAGTTAGTACATACCCGATCGCTAATCCTAGTCAATGAAGGTCGAGAGAGTGCAACTAACATTACGTTAGTATTTAATTACAAACCTATGTATATGAATTTTTGGCCTATTCATCAATATACAGAAAGTTTTGTGAATGATGGTCGTTACATAGTTACTTTTGAGAGCCTTTCTCCGAACGACCCTATCCGGTGTGAGATTCTATCTGTAAATCAAGATGTTCCAGATATTTTAGCTATAAGATCGAATGAGTGTGTCGCAAAGCAAGTAAACCTTATCCCAGTTAAGGCTGTGACTCCGTTACTTCGGAAAGTATATATTCTATTTCATTTCATTGGGTTAGGTGCATTTGTTTACGCGATGATCATCTTGTTGCAATGGCTTATTGTTAAAAATGGGTGAGCATTTACGAGCCGTCTTTATGGCTGCAGTGGTTTACGCCAGCATTAAATAACAACGCCACTTAGGTGACTTTTTTGTTTGCCTGCGTTCATCAAAGAGTAATATCGTTCAAGTTTCGGTGTAGTCTATGGTGTAGTCATTTCAAAGAAAAAGGCGCTTAACCTAATCAGGAAAAGCGCATTTTTTCAATACGTTAACTGACCAGTATCAGTTCATACCGTAGTTTGTGAGGTAAGCGGATAGTGGCCTGCATCAAAGGAATAAACAGCGGTGTTTTACTCAACAAATAAGCAATAACAAGGTAGACACTCATCTGCTGAAGCAGCAGTAAAACCTGGTTAAACTCGAACATAACAACAGCTAATCCTGAACAACACGGGAAACACAGTGTACCGGGTATCCGGTCAGGTATAGGTGGGCAATTGAATCATGAGGTGCGGAAGAAAACAGTGATGCAGATAAGGCTTCTAGCGGGAAAAACTGCCGGTTCTTCTACCAGAACCGGCGCATTCGATTTATGGCAGTACTTTCGCTGACAAGATCACAATCGGTTTGCTCGGTACATTCTGGAAAGGGCCGACGTTACCGGTAGGTACTTGGGAAATTTTGTCTACCACGTCCATACCTTTCACCACTTTGCCAAATACCGCATAACCAAAATCACGCTGGCCGTGATCCAAGAACGCATTGTCGGCCACATTCAGGAAGAACTGGCTGGTCGCGCTGTCTTTATCGGCAGTACGCGCCATAGAAATGGTACCGCGCAAATTACGCAGACCGTTATCAGCCTCATTCTTGATCGGCGTCTTGGCGGTTTTCTGCTGCATATCCGCAGTGAATCCGCCGCCTTGGATCATAAAACCAGGAATAACGCGATGGAAAATGGTGTTGTTGTAATAGCCACTGTTCACATAGTCGATAAAGTTCTTGGTGGATACAGGTGCCTTCTGGCTGTCGAGCGCCAACTCAATATTACCTGCCGAGGTGGTTAACATGACATGTGTTTCACCGGCGGCCAATGCCGAAGGAGCCATTGCGGTAAGTGAACACAGCGCAACGAAGGTCACTAAAGTACGTTTGAACATGAACAGGTCCTTTCTCTAAGAGACATATAACGGAGAAGCTCATCAATTCTAAAGAGCTAATCTGACCAGCGCCAGCCATTTACCAACATTTACTCAATTGTCAGACACTTCCTAACACGGCTGGTTTTTCCTGTCGACAGTATGATCGCAAGCCCCATTTTTGCCAAGCTGAACACGCATTATTTACCGAGTTAAAAGATTAATAAGTATATTCAGACAGATTTACAAGCGTTATCTGAAAGGTTTTGAGGCGTAACTGGAGTGCTTAAGCTATTGACTATATTGCTAGGTTGTTCACCACTTATTTGGTCAGTAAGCCATGAAGCTCTACCTTACCGTACTCTCAAGGAACCTCCAACGGCACCACTTGTACACAATTAAAGAACGCTGGAGCAGTAAACACAGCCGACATCACAGCAACGTGAAGGGCATATTCTGATACTGAAGGCGCTTTATGAAACTCTGAAAAAATAAAGGTGCACTATACTGAACTGGCTTTTTTAAAGATTCAGAAAAATAAGCCTATACCCAAAATAATTCGAGTTGCATATAGGCGGCAAGTCTGAGCGTCGCCAGGAGCATAGCTCACTCTGTGACGGGTGCGAACGGACGACGCTAACACCCATGCAACTTGAAGAGTGGAGGGTATATATACAAGGATATTAGCGTCAAAGAAACATTCTTCATAAATATAACGGTAACACGACTAACCCATTTCAACTAGTTACCTCACGTGGAGTAAACAAATGAAAAACATCGTTAAATGCATGTTGATTATTACTTTATTTTTAATCCCTCCTCTGGCGAAGGCTGATGATTTAAAGACAGATAGCATTCAGGGTTACCCAGTCATTGAATCTCTGAATCTGGATAGCTTGCAAAAAGGTAAAATTCATTATTTTCTTTTTAAAGGTGTAGAAATGGGAACGGGGCAATATTGGTATGTTCCTATTATGGTTGCGAAAGGGATGAATGAGGGTAAAAGGCTACTATTGACGTCAGGCGTACACGGTGATGAAACCAGTCCTGTCGGTGTACTGCATAAGGTGTTTAACACAATCAATCCAGAACAGTTGTCGGGAACGGTGATAGCCATACTTGATATTAGCCGCCCTTCTACTGAGTTTGTGCAGCGTAAATGGCCGCTTAGCAGCGCAGGAAGCAGCCTGTCAGATATGAATCGAGTCTGGCCAGGGAAAGAGTTTGGTAATGCTGCCGAACGGCAAGCCTGGCTGATTTGGGAAAAACTGATCAAAGGCAATGCGGATATCGCTGTTGACTTCCATACCGCTTCTACAGGCATTGACTTTGCGTGGTTTATTTTTTCAGATTACCGTAACCCTGAGTCTAAACGCTTGGCGGAACTCTTTCCTGTCGATCAGATTAAAGACGATCCCGGTGTACAGGGAACGCTGGAAACAACGTTAATAAAATCGGGTGTACCCGCAATTACCGTTGAAGTTGGAGGCCCCAGGCATTTTGATAAAAAGCTGATTCAAGCCAGCGTCGATGGCGTAATGAATATTCTTGCCGATTATGCGATGAGTAATGAAAAAGTCGGGAAAGTAGCCAAAGACACGAATTTTTTCTTTGGTAACAAACTGGATACCATCGTTTCTAAAACTGGCGGTTATGTTGAAATGCTTGTCGATTTAGGTGACATGGTAAAACCAGGGCAAAAAGTCGCTATTCAACGTAATTTTTTCGGCAAAACATCCATTGAATATTTTTCAAACGTTAATGGCATCGTCTCTATAATTGCAAGAGATGCCCTACGTGAACCTGGAACCGAATTGTTGAGTATTCTTTCTTATGAAGAAAGTTGTAAAGAACAAGGTTGTCAATATGTCGGGGAACTTGAATAGATTTTGATCCACGGAGGGTTAATGGGGCCATAATGGGTACTCGGTGTGCCCCTTCACCGCTCGTGGTGCCATTACAGTCTCAAAGGCGTTATCAAACAACGCTAACTATGCGCTCGTGGAATCACCGCCAACAAGGTTGAAACCTACCTGCAACTTGAATGAACTTGTGTGCGGTATCATGGAAGAAAGTTACTACATTTAATGTATTGAACCCAAAAGAAGATCTCGATCACAAAAAATCCCGTTCCCTATGCTAGGATCCTCGTCCTGTTGGCCTCAACGGGATTTTTCTGTTTTTACCAGAAAAAGCCAGCGGCCTAAAACCTGTTCTATACCCAAAATAATTCGAGTTGCTTGTAGGCGGCAACTGAGCGAAGCCCCAGGAGCTTACTCAGGTAAGTGACTGGGATGAACGAAGGCAGTCAACACCCAAGCAACTTGAAGTATGAAGAGTATATACCCAAATAACTCCAAGATGCAGGGTAGGTACAACTGAACGACACATCGGTCAGAAATCAATTTGAACGCGACTTACAACCAACTTACAGATGGAACATCCCCCTTTGTAATTTCAATGGCGACGGATATACACCTCAACAGACACAATCAGGCCTATAACATGAATGACAGCAACCGCATCCGGCTAACATGGATCAGCTTTTTTTCTTACGCGCTGACCGGTGCATTAGTGATCGTCACAGGGATGGTGATGGGAAATATTGCAGACTACTTTAATCTGCCGATTTCCAGCATGAGCAATACCTTCACATTCCTCAACGCGGGTATCTTGATTTCGATCTTCCTAAATGCCTGGCTGATGGAGATTATCCCGCTCAAACGTCAATTGGTCTTTGGCTTCATCCTGATGGTGCTGGCAATCGCCGGGTTGATGGTGGGCAAAAGTCTAACGGTGTTCTCATTGTGCATGTTTGTGCTCGGCGTTGTCAGCGGTATTACCATGTCGATCGGAACCTTCCTGATCACGCATATGTATGCTGGCCGTCAGCGTGGTTCACGTCTGCTGTTCACCGATTCTTTCTTTAGCATGGCTGGAATGATCTTTCCGATCATTGCCGCGACCTTGTTGGCACGCAGCATAGGTTGGTATTGGGTTTATGCCTGTATTGGTGTGCTCTATCTGGTTATCTTTGTATTGACCTTGTGTTCCGAGTTTCCGGTGCTGGGTAACAAAGGTGAAGAAAGCGGCGAACCGGTAGTGAAAGAGAAATGGGGGATCGGAGTCCTGTTCCTTTCTATCGCGGCACTGTGCTATATCCTGGGCCAATTGGGTTTCATTCAATGGGTGCCGGAATACGCGACCAAATCGTTCAGTATGGAGATCGGCCAAGCGGGGAAAGTGGTCAGCAACTTCTGGACTTCGTACATGGTTGGAATGTGGGTGTTCAGCTTTGTACTGCGCTTCTTCGATCTGCAACGCGTCGTTACCGTATTGGCAGCCTTGGCGACCGTCGCAATGTACCTGTTTATCAGCACCGATAACCCAACCCACCTGGGCTACTACATGCTAGCGCTAGGTTTCGTCTCCAGTGCCATCTACACGACGTTAATTACGTTGGGTTCACTGCAGACCAAGGTTTCTTCACCCAAATTGGTCAACTTCATTCTCACCTGCGGCACCATTGGTACGATGTTGACCTTTGTGGTTACTGGCCCGATCGTTGCTAAAGGCGGCGCACACGCCGCACTGACTACGGCTAACGGCCTGTATCTGGTGGTGTTTGTGATGTGTCTGCTGCTTGGTTTTGTCACCAAACACCGCAGTCATGGACATACCACACACTAAACTCTGATCATTGGCGTTCAAGGGTTCTGCCACGTCAGAACCCTTTTTTATTGCCTTCGTTGCATTTAACGCTGGAAATCAACCTTCTCTTACTGTGCCAGATACAGTGTTGTTTCCGCAGGTTGGATCTCCGCAATAACTACGCCATTGCGGAGATCCGCGCACTGTGTGACGAAGGGATCAGCACTGATGGTGAAATAGGGCAAACAGTGGTCACCATCCTATCAGCCGTATCACAGGCCAGACACAGAGAGCGGCGTCCATCACATCAGTGCAACTCATAAGAGCAATTCATAAGCATCAGGTGGAATGACTCTGTTTATCAGAACTTCTTGGTCCCGTCGGGCCCACATTTGTGCAGATCCTTTCAAACCATGCCCATTGCTAATATCTTTTATTGCATTATCGGGAATTTTTGATAAGTCGATTTTAATTATCTGCCCTTTCACAATTTTTTTTATCTGCCCTTCCGATTGATCATAACACTTGACACGCTCCAAAGATTTGCTTGTTGATAGGAATTGAGTTTGCAAATCCTGTCCCCCAGGATGATCACCTCCAGGAATGACACCGCCACCCACATGCATTTTGTGGGAAAAATCAGCATTAGGGTTTTTGGCTTCAATACCAACTCCCAAAATTGCCGACAAGTACTGAGGATTTGTTAAAGCTCTATATACAAAACCGGTGTGTTCATTTACTAATCCCATAGGGTCAATCCAAACTGTTGGATTAGGCGCATACTGATAAGCATTCATTCCACCAGCCAAGCCTATAGGGTCAGGGGTAATAAAACGCCCAATATCAGGGTCATAGTAACGATGGTAGTTGTAATATAATCCTGTTTCTTCATCATGGTATTGCCCTTGGAAGCGCAATGGCTGACGTATCGCATCGTTATTATCCTGTTGTTCTGAGGAATCTATCGCCGCTACCTTCCCCCAGACTTTATAATGAGCACGCCATACGATCTGCCCGTTCATTGTTGTCAGTTCGTGTGGTGCACCGACTTGATCGGTATGATAATAGTAAATATCTTTCTCCGAAGTGCCTTTTTGGACAATTTGCGCCAATGGAGAGAAAGTGCCAGGTTCATATAAAAAGGTAGTCGTCTGCCCTGCTTTTATTTCGCTTAATAACTGGTTATCGTCCCATAAAAAAAACACCGCCTCATGGGTGCTCTTTTTGTAAATCCGGCGTCCCAGCGCATCATAATTATATTTGGTCACCATATGGTTACCTCCAAAACGCATTTCCGCACGCTCGAGTTGGTGCTCGGGGTTATAATGCAGGAGAAGGCAACTATCTTTACCCATGGTCTTTTCCCTTAGATTCCCGTAAAGATCATAGGAATAGTGGCAATTCTGGTAACCACTGAGGCGGTTATCAATTACCCTATTTGCATATTTTGATGAAGCGTTTTCAATCAAGTTATGTGCGGGATCAAAAGCAAAAATCTCATCACCAGCCTTGAGTATTCGATTAAGAGCATCATATTGGTAATTTCTTTCTTTATCAAAAGGGCTACTTATACTTTGTAAATTACCCGCTCTGTCATATTGGTAGGTACGAGAAATAATGGGAGTAAAGAGCTCTTTAGGAGAGGTTTGGGGTAAAACCTGTTGATGTTGTAATTGTCCTAGAGGGCTGTATTGAAAATGACTGATTAACTCACCCTGTGTGCAGGAGACTGTGCGATGCATGCTATCCCGTTCCATTTCACAAAGCACTTCCCCATCAACATTAATCTGTAGCAAATGGCCTGGACCGTAATAAAAATAATCCAATTTTGTATAGCTAGGAAGGATTGTCTGACAGCGGTTACCATAACTATCATAAGAATGCAGAAGAGTTTGGGTATACCCAAAAGCTTTACATGTTTCTGACATTAACTGATTTATTTCATTATAACTACGCTCAATTATGCTATCAGTATTATAAGCCTTTATCAGGAAGCCATTTTTATTATATTGATAATAATTTCGCATCTCTAGATTGTTTTTTTCGTCACAGGTGATTTTCTCAATAACTCGACCTAACTTGTCTCTATTGAATATTGTCTTAATCCCCTGATTTGGACTATTGCCTATTTGTATAGAACCTTCGCTTCCAAACTCATATTTTTCAAAAAGCTGTCCAGCATCGTTATATCGGTAGTTAGTCACCGTGCCGTCAAAACCTTTTTCACGAATGATTCGGTCATTGTTATCATAGGTAATATAATAATTTGCCCCATTTTCATTCGTCAGGCCAACAAGTCGACGGACATTATCATATTGATAGCAAAAATTATTACCGCAAGCATCAGTACGTATAAGCGGCAACCCGTCAACATCCAGTTGCCAAGCAGTCTTTGCCGACAAACCATTACTTTTTCCAATTTGACGGCCAAGACGGTCATACGTGTAATGATTACTTGAACCATCCGCAAAGGAGGTGGTAAGCAGTTTCCCTCGAAAATCGTAAGTGAACACTAATGTAGTACCGTCAGCTGTAGATAAGGTGTTGACGTTTCCTTTTGTATCGTGGCCAAATCGAGTAATAAAACCGGAACAATCCGTATAGGTAACCAACAGCCCTGCCGAGTTATATTCCATTTGACGAATTTTTCCATCATGACTTTTTATTTCAGTCACTAAACCTCGCTCATTATAGGTATACTCGGTTATATGTCCTAATGGATTAATTTGACGTGAAATACTTCCTGCTGAATTATATTCATAGCGAGTTGCATGACCCATTGCATCTATAATCGCAATAGGACGGTGTTGGAGATTATACCGTATTGCTATACGGTTACCTGCAGCATCAGTGACCGCTGTCACCATACCGTAACTGTTATATTCATAGTGTGTCTGAAGCCCACCAGGCTTAGTAAGGGTGGTCTGACGACCGAACTTATCTAAAATTTTTTGTATTGTTTGTTCATTACCACTGATAACACCCGTTAGCTCTTTATCGGCATTATACTGATAACGCGTAACACGCTGAATAGGATCTGTTACCCAAGTTTCATTAACCCGATAATCAAATAACCAGGTCTGCCCTAAATTTGTTGTATGGCGTACAACCTTACCTTTTATTGTATACTCATCATATTCATAACGCGCAACAAGACCACCTGGTTGACTATGTTCAATAAGAATATGATTTTTATAGCGATACTCACGAATAATATCACCATTCGCGGCATAAACGCCAATGAGATCGCCATCGTCTGAATATCGATAGGTGACTAGTGTTTCAGGATGCTGTGTTTTGCGTTGATCTTTGCAATCGGCACCCCAGCTCAGTTGAGTGACGCTTTGCAAGCGGTGAACTTCGTTGCCATCAGGTCGAGTCAATGTAATAAAATGCAATTTAAGCCATCGCCCAGCAGCATCATAAATATTTGTAGGTAACCCATTATCTTCATAACACAAACGAATATGATTTCCATATTCATCTTGCACTGCCGTCAAAGGGAAATAAGAAACCTTGATTCCTTGAGGGTCATCATCACCTAATGCAAGAGGTGAAAAAATATACTGAACCCGGTTGTCAATGGTACTAATACGGTAGCGGCTATTTCTCTCTCGCGCAAAAAAAAGCTGTTCATTAGGCTCAAATATACGCATCCCTTCTGCAAGTTTAGGTAATTTTATTTCTCTCCCCTGATAATCGATCAATAACATACTATTTGTTTGTTGCAATAAGCGCCAAGAGAATGGAAGAGACCAGCCCTGTCCAAGCCAGTCGTTACCAGACTGATCAGAGAAATAACTACGTTGCCAAAGTAAAGGCAACACTGATGGCAACCTAAAATCAAGTTCGGTTTCTTCCGTTAAAAATTTGCAGCCTAAAACAGGGTTGACGGGGTGCCCACTCTTGGGACAAACCTTCGAAGGGACTGACTTCTCATTTTTTTTATCTTTAACCGAAATACCATCGTCCTTTTTTGCCGCTCGATTTCCAATAGTTTCAGCAGTTTCTTTTTCAGATTGTTTGGCGAGACTTTTTTCAGATTGTTTGGCAACATTTTTTTCTAACTGCTTTGCAACTGTTTTTTCTAACTGCGTTGCAACTGTTTTTTCAGAAACTTTTAATACACTTTTGGTAATTTTATAAGCATATTTTCCACCTTTGGCTAATGATCCCACCCCCGGCACGAAATCCAGTGCGGCAGAAGAAAATGAGATGGCGGCATTCCCATAATCACCTTCTGCTGTGTAAATAGCGCCATTCAGACCGTCAAATATGGCCCCAGCGACCGGGAGCGCTGCAGCAATATCCAAGCCAGTGTGTACGTATTCTTTTATCGAATCCCACCAGCTTTTTTCTTCAGGAGGATTGGTGTCACCGCCCGATGAGTTGGGGCTGGATTGGTTGACAAGTGTTCCTATTGTGTTTCCTTCAGCCATACTGTCAATTATTCTCTCTGAAATTGCTGTTTATGTTGAACAGATTTTTCTCACACATCACATATTTTGCCAATTTAGTATTATTACACCGGGGTATAATTTCATTCACCCATACTCATTTTTTTTACCCTCTAGAATATTCTGCAGCCCACTGAAGGAGAATGTCATAATATGAGATTCACTCAGCGTTAAACTTTCCATTCATATAAAATTCATCTCCATCACGGATGACATATTTTTTCCCGATACGTACTGTATTACTACGTTCTTTCGGCCAGCAATCTCCACCGACGGTTCCACTTTTAATGCCTCCCTGAGTGCCTGCTTCATCCCCTTTCGTTTTCGGTGCTTTACTTTTATTAAACACAAAGGCTGGATCGCCATTGAGCCTGACATCATTTATCGTATCTTGTGCATCTCCAAGATCCGAAACGACTTGATAGGGCACCGGGATGTTGCCTGGCGGGGTAAGGCAAACATCAGGCAATTTACCAATAATCAACCAATTTGAATCTTTTCTTGCTCCGAGTTTTTTAGCCATATAAATTACCTTTATTGAGTAAGCTGGGCGGCAAAGGAATAAACTCTGTAGACGACAGATCTTGTCTCATTGCCGTTGCTCTATCTATTTGCTTTTGCCGGTGATCCACTGCGATATAGCGCAACTGGATCTCCGTAACATTAAGTTCTTCTGCCAGTGTGATTCGATAAGAACAGAACACTTTGCGGGCATTCATGTCGATAATTATCGTATCAAGTATCATATCCTTGGTAATTCCAAGCCTAAATTCTGTATTGAAAAAAATAAACAAGGTTTCTACCGGGATCTGAATACGAATATGTTGATCTGCGATTTCACTTGCTGGTAGTAAGCCAAAAAGCTCTACAGGGATATTATCACAAGGTTTCGGGTGTGAAATTTGAAGCGTCGGGTGTGCTCCACACCAGTATCTGAAATTGAAATCCTCAGGTAAATAAGGATGTCTGTTTTCTACCCATGCGTTATCGTAAGTTCCTGCATATTCGATACGTCCATGCCAACCTCTGCCAAAAAATCCGAATCCCTCTGGAAGAATAAGTTCTTTAATACTGACTACGGGTAAAGTTTCTGATTCAATTTGTGGCGCAGGCAGTTCAGTGACTTTACACGTTTTCAAATATTCAGCAGGATACCATCCCATTCCTAATGGGTTATTGGGTGAAGCGATGGTTTTATCTTCACTCTCATACCAGCCACCGGATGCATACTCATAGGTAATATCAAGCTGTTTGATAGGTTTTGGAAACCCGAGTGACCACCCTAGAGGGGTAAATAGCCAAGAGCGTGGGCCGTGAATACGCAATGACTTTTTATAATTCCCTATCATGACGGATACGTTAAAAGAGGGCGTCGCCTGATCATGAGGAGAATAGGCCGTAGCATTAATAATAATATCTGTTTTAGGTTTATAGGGTGCTAAATCGCTCTCATACTTAACGCTACTACGACTCATATCCTTATAGTTTATATCACTATAGTTTAATGATTCTTGTTTTGATGAAAGGGTAAGAGCACATTGGTTGTTTTTCTCTATTTTCATATCATAAACAACACGAGCAACAACCACGTGAAAACCCGTGTCATTCTGATCTATGCCTTTATATTGTAAGGCAGAAAAAAAACTATAATTTTTAAAATTAGCCATACGATTATCATTATGTTGTCTAGGTTAAAATAGATTATATGATTTCTCTGTTTATAAATTACCTTTAAGGTTCCGCAGGACTTAATTTAAATCAACAGTATCACCGTTAATATTGATGTGACCACTACCACCAATATTAATATCTACTCCATTAATAGTGATATTGCCATTGCTTTCCAGAACAAAAGATACTGAACCTACAATCAACTCAATTTTATCAGTAGCTGTCAGGTTATAGGTTTTACCAACACTAACGGTATGATCCCCACCAATGCTCTTATTTAGATCCTGCTCTACCTCTACTTTCTGTCCCTTATTGATTTTAATATTCTGTTGACCGGATACATCGAGACTATCATCTCCACCAATCGATCTGTCGTGGTTATTTGTGACATCATATCGCTGATTGCCTTTGACCGATTTTTGATGATTTCCCCCGATCTCGATGGTTTCATCCTTTGCGACCGATCGACGGCGATTGGCCATCAGCTCGATCTTTTCGTCACCAACGACTGTTTCAGAACGTGTTCCTTGGATATCCGTTGTCTCATCTCCGCCAATTGCCTTATTACGATTTGCCTGTACTTGATGTACTTCATGGTTTTTCACCTGAGTAAGCAGATCACGTTCGGCTTGCAGCCACACCTCTTCTTGCCCCATACGATCTTCAAAGCGCAGTGCATTCGCATTGTCCAATCCCCCACCTAACGATCGTGATATTAGTCCGCTTTGCGTTGCGTTTCCCGGTAGATCCCACGGAGGCATA
This sequence comes from Serratia sp. UGAL515B_01, assembly GCF_033095805.1. NCBI lineage: Bacteria > Pseudomonadati > Pseudomonadota > Gammaproteobacteria > Enterobacterales > Yersiniaceae > Serratia > Serratia sp. UGAL515B_01. The sequence continues at coordinate 3,596,673 of NZ_CP109901.1, forward strand.
GTGACGTTGTTGTATACACGTCCGGTAATAATGGGTCTATTAGGATCACCATTCTTAAAATCCACGATGACCTCAGTGCCTACACGCGGGATATTAACACCACCAAAATTACTGCCGGCCCACGGGTAGGAAACCCTTATCCAGCATGATGAATTGTGATCACACATAGACGATCGATCCCAATGAAACTTCACCTTTACGCGACCATGTTCATCCGTCCAGATTTCTTGCCCAGGCGGGCCTGTCACAATTGCTGTTTGAGGCCCTGTTGTACGGGGTAATTTAGTTTTACGCTCAGGGCGAAATGGTATAGTTACGGGTTGTACGTTAAAGCGCGCCTTGAAATTATAATTGCCAGACGCACTTGCTTCACCCAACTCTTCAGCCTCCAACCATGAATGTGTGACTAAATACTCTCGATTGGCGTTTTTCTGCGGATATCCTTGCAGGTTAAACGTGGTACCACAGACGATATTACGCACATTGCCTTTTCCGGATGCCTGCAAGCTCTTGACTTGAATCTCTTCCATACGCACTCGAGCATATTCATTCCCCTGAGCGGTATCTGTATAGTTTCCTGGCCATTCGTAAATGGCTAAATTATTATATGGATTTGGTTTTGGATCTGAATTTTCTACTGTTAATTCAGCCAATGGCTTCGTGAAGTCAAAATCATTAGTCGTCCACCCTCCTGACTGAATACATTCAGTCATATTAAAAGAACTGATAAACTCTTGTGCATTCCTATCTTCAGAAGGAGAATATGGCAACACCTGATAGGCTGAGCTTGCAACAGGAGCATGAGTTCCCATGCTGTCAGTCAATATCATCCGATGCATGCCATGCTCGTGTTTAAAATACCAATAGATGCCACTACGTTCTAATAAACGCTGAAGGAAGTCATAGTCTGACTCACCGTATTGCACCTCATATTCTATTATCGGATGTACATTTTGAAAATGAAGCTCATAGAAATAAGAATACTGACCGTTCAATAGCTCATCAATAATTTCAATAATTGTTTTTTTCTGAAAAATACGGTAATCAGTACGACGTTTAGCAAGCACAATCCAAGGAGATATAACCAACCTATAAATGTAATAGCGGTCTTTTTTTTCTACTAAACTTGCCTCAGTGACAAGGCCAGATATTTCACGTATCCCCTCACCAATATTTTTTTGCTCTCCCATACCAGAGATGGATATACTTACTCCATCAAGCTGAATTTTCACTGTCATCTCATGACACAGCATTGCGCGTAAGTCCAGATTTGCGGCTTGCTCATCTGGCATATCCAATGATGTCGATAACTCTAGATGGTACTCATAAGGTTGTGATAGTGTTTCAGCACCTGTAATACGTCGCAGTTTTAATGCTGAGCTTCCATCTATTAAACGAGGTAGGAAATCCCCTTCAACTGTAATTGTCCGGTTTGATTCTTGTATAGAATTTTGCATAAAAAAATCCGATTAAGGCACTGTTGTAAATAGTATTCTGCGTTGAAAATCACCCTTAAAAAGGGGGGCGTAAACCAAAATAATTATTAACTAGGCAAACTTCACACTGATGCATCCTTGATTCAAGGCTCTTTTTATACTTTCAGTGTGTACATGATTTTACACCGAGTAACTCATGCGAAGATTTTTGCTATAAATAAAACCCTATTGGTGTTACAAATTTCAAAGCAAAGAAAGACTAAATAATCGGATTTATAAGATTTAACTTTATGTGAAAATTACGAAAGGAACGTTCGATAGTTAATTAAGGTAACTATTAATTTAATAACTAGTAGTTATTTAAATTAAATCAATTTCAATTCAAAAAATATTACCAATTAGTTAAGTCAAAGTAAATTATAAATTAAAGTTTTAAATTCTTTTTTTTACAAAAAAAATAATATTTTATAACGATTCTTTAAGTTTTAAAGCTGTGTTGCATTAAGGGATTCGTCACCGGAACCGCCGAGATTTCCGACTGGCTGTTTTTAGTGCTCTTTTGAACGTAGCGCGTCTTCGGTATGAGTTCAGCGGAGTACTTTTCCCATTTATTTCATCGTATTATACTCTGCACCATATATATTACGTGCCCTGCAAAGCTTTTATTCCTGCATGATAACGGCGAGAGCCGCTTCCTCGACAAACACGGCGGTAATCTCAGTGACTAAACTTTCCGTCGAGAGCATGCCCGCCTATAGTGCCTGCCCCATGAGCGTTCATCGCTACTACTGTTGTGCCTCGCCGAATTGCACACACTCACGCTTCTTCTGCCAGAGTTGTAAAATCACAGCCTGCAACAATTGTGGCCTCGTGGCAACTGAGCCGCAGATTGTCGATAAACTGCACTGGATTATTCGCCACTTTTACCCCCTTGCTTGACTCGTCATGACACTAAGCTGTGCCCCTTAACTGTACGCGAGCGCCGCTGGCGGTCATTTGCGTGCAGAGCAAGGCGTAAGCCGCGAGGTTGGGTGTCCCCAATAAGCGGCGAAAAACGCAGCAATGCACGCCAATGGCGTCAGCCCGTAGGGTCGTACACCAAAAGCCCATTCTCTGTGTTGTCCGGCTTGAACAGAGGGCCCTCTGCCCTTCACCCTCCGCCTTGATAATGGGCTTTTAGGGCTATGACGGCACCACGGACAGTTAAGGGACACAGCCTAATCATACAGATTGGCAACGTAATAACCTGCGGCTTTGCCAATACCGGATGAGCATTCTTCTATCAACACGATTAAGCTAAAGTTGAATAAAAACCACAAGTTATAAAATATCGATAAAAATCACACAGATAACACATTATAGGTATATGAAGGCTGTCTTGATTTGTATCAATAAATGACCGTCAGGGAGGAATAAGGTACATCTAGGAAATCAGAATTTCGAGGTAAAAATGCGCAGGCTCCAACTCGCTGTCATCGGTAACGGCATGGTCGGCCACCGTTTTATCGAAAACCTGCTGGAAAAGGCAGACAAAGACTCGTTTGAAATCACCGTTTTTTGTGAAGAACCGCGTATCGCTTACGATCGCGTCCATCTCTCCTCCTATTTTTCGCATCACACAGCTGAAGAACTTTCGTTGGTCCGCGAGGGGTTTTACCAAAAACACGGCGTGAAGGTACTGATCGGTGAACGTGCGATCACCATCAACCGTGCAGAAAAAGTTATTCACTCCAATACCGGCCGCACGGTGTATTACGACAAACTGATCATGGCTACCGGTTCTTACCCGTGGATCCCACCAATCAAAGGGGCAGAGAGCCAGGATTGCTTCGTTTATCGCACTATTGAAGATCTTAATGCTATCGAATCCTGCGCTCGTCGTAGTCAGCGGGGGGCCGTGGTGGGTGGTGGTCTTCTTGGTCTGGAAGCCGCAGGGGCGTTAAAAAACCTGGGCGTTGAAACCCATGTGATCGAATTTGCTCCAGTGCTGATGGCAGAGCAACTCGATCCCATGGGGGGGAATCAGTTACGGCGCAAAATCGAACGGATGGGCGTCAAAGTCCATACAGGAAAAAACACTACGGAGATCGTCAACGGTGGGAAAACCGCTCGCAAAACCATGCACTTTGCTGATGACACTGAACTGGAAGTCGATTTTATCGTATTTTCCACCGGCATCCGGCCACAAGACAAACTGGCTCGCCAATGTGGACTGGAAACGGCACCGCGTGGAGGTATTGCAATTAATGACAGCTGTCAAACTTCCGATCCTGATATTTACGCCATCGGTGAATGCGCTTCATGGCGGCAACGCATATTCGGTTTAGTGGCACCAGGCTACAAGATGGCGCAGGTTGCCGTTGACCACCTGCTAAGCAGAGAAAACAGCTTCCAAGGTGCAGACATGAGTGCCAAGCTGAAGCTATTAGGCGTGGATGTTGGGGGTATTGGTGATGCCCACGCGCGCACCGCTGGCGCACGCAGCTACGTTTATCTGGATGAAAATAAGGAAGTCTATAAGCGTATCGTCGTCAGTGCAGATAATAAAACACTGCTCGGTGCGGTGTTGGTTGGAGATACCAGCGACTACGGTAACCTGCTGCAATTAGCGCTGAACAACGTCCAATTACCGGAAAACCCGGATAGCCTGATCCTACCGGCACACGCGGGCAGCAAACCCGCTATTGGCGTAGATTCACTGCCGGATACTGCGCAAATCTGTTCCTGCTTCGACGTCAGCAAAGGCGATATTATCAAGGCAGTCAATATGGGTTGCCATACCGTCGCGGCCATCAAATCCGAAACCAAAGCAGGAACAGGCTGTGGTGGCTGTATTCCACTGATCACGCAGGTACTGAATGCCGAATTGAGCAAGCAAGGCATCGAAGTCAACAACCACCTATGCGAACACTTCACCTATTCGCGTCAGGAGCTGTACCACTTGATCCGTGTTGAAGGCATTAAAACCTTTGGAGCACTGCTGGAAAAATACGGTAAAGGCTACGGTTGCGAAGTATGCAAGCCTACAATTGGCTCACTACTAGCTTCATGCTGGAATGAATATATCCTTAAACCACAGCACACACCGCTGCAGGATACTAATGATAACTTCCTGGGTAACATCCAGAAAGACGGAACTTACTCGGTGATCCCACGATCTGCCGGGGGAGAAATCACCCCAGACGGTCTGCTGGCCATCGGCCAGATCGCCAAAGAATACAGCCTTTATACCAAAATCACTGGTTCACAACGCATTGGCATGTTCGGTGCACAAAAAGACGATTTGCCGGCAATCTGGGCCAAACTGATCGCCGCCGGTTTCGAGACGGGTCATGCCTACGCTAAAGCACTGCGCATGGCCAAGACCTGTGTTGGCAGTACCTGGTGCCGCTACGGCGTCGGCGATAGCGTGGGTTTTGGCGTGAAGCTTGAGCATCGCTACAAAGGCATCCGCACCCCACATAAAATGAAGTTTGGCGTTTCTGGTTGTACCCGTGAATGTGCCGAAGCGCAGGGAAAAGACGTTGGTATAATTGCTACCGAGAAGGGCTGGAACCTGTATGTTTGTGGAAATGGCGGGATGAAACCGCGTCATGCAGACCTGCTGGCTGCCGACCTCGACGATACGACACTGATACGCTATCTCGACCGTTTTATTATGTTCTATATCAGTGCCGGCGATAAATTACAGCGTACCTCGCTCTGGCTGGAGAGCTTGGAAGGCGGTATCGATTACCTGCGCAGCGTAATTGTCGGCGACAAACTGGGCATCAACGCACAACTGGAAGCAGAAATCGCTCGCTTACGCGAGGTGGTGACCTGCGAATGGAAAGAAACGGTTGAACATCCTGAATCACAGGCACGCTTCGCACACTTCATTAACAACCACCAGCGCGATCCTCTCGTTCAAGTAGTCGCAGAACGTGAGCAACACCGCCCGGCGCGTCCAGAGGAACGCATTACCGTTACTTGGCTTGAAACTGAGGAGAACAACGTATGAGCCAGTGGATCACCGTTTGTCCGATCGCAGATATTCTACCGGGCACCGGCATATGTGCGCTGATTGACAGCCAACAAGTGGCGATATTCCGTCCCTATACCGATGAACAACTGTTTGCACTCAGCAATATTGACCCGTTTGCACAGGCCAGCGTGCTTTCACGCGGTCTGATTGCCGAACATCAAGGTGAACTGTGGATAGCAAGTCCACTGAAGAAACAGCATTTTCGTTTGCACGATGGCTTCTGTCTGGAAGATGAAAACCGCTCCGTTGCCAGTTTTGCCAGCCGAGTCATCGACGGCATGGTACAGGTCGCAGCCAATACCTAAGTTTAAACTTCTGCCGAAAAATGAGGCTTAAAGCGGATAGTCTTACCGCTTATTGCATTTGACCTATTCATTTTCTGGGAAACTTATGTTCACCGATGCCATCAATAAATGTGCTGCCAAAGCGGCACGCATCGTCATGACGCTGTTTGCCTTGTCTTGGTTCGGCCAGCATAGTGATACTTATACCCTTAGCGGTATTGGTCATAATTTGGGTGTCACTGGGCAACATGCTATCTGGTTCAGTCTTTATGGGCCTAGGCTGTGTCCCTTAACTGTCCGCCAGCGGCGCTTGCGTACCGTTAAGGGACACAGCCTAGGTTACTGGTATGCCACGCCGCGCGCACAGCGGCCAGAGGCTGAGAAAACCACCATGCGTCAAACCACATAGTCAATCTGGGGCAGAAGATCGCCCTGTCAGGCTTGTGCTTAATTGCGCCACTGGTATGCAATTCAGTACAACATAATGACTTCATTGAGGATTTCGATGGATTACTTACCGATCTTCTGCCAACTGCAACACAAAGCCTGCCTGTTAGTCGGTGGTGGGGAAGTCGCCGAACGTAAAGCCCGACTGCTGTTGGATGCCGGTGCACGTTTAACCGTCAATGCCCGTCAATTCAATAACCAATTTCGCGTATGGGCCGAGTTTGGGCGATTAACGCTTGTGGAAGGGGAGTTTTATGCCGATTTACTGGCAGAGAAATGGTTGGTTATTGCCGCGACCAACAGCGTGGAAGTAAACGCCCTAGTATACCAATCTGCCAATCAGCAACGGGTATTCTGCAACGTCGTTGATGACCCCAAGCGTGCCAGTTTTATCATGCCTTCAATTATCGATCGTTCGCCAATAATGGTTGCCGTCTCTTCCGGGGGAAAAGCGCCCGTACTGGCTCGCCTATTGCGTGAAAAACTCGAGGCCATGCTGCCACAACACCTTGGCCAGTTGGCGAATCTGGCGGGCTCCTTACGAAAGAGAGTTAAACAACGGTTTGCCAATATTAGCACTCGTCGTCGTTTCTGGGAAAAACTGTTCGTGCACCACAGGCTGGCGCAATCCTTGGCCAACAACGATACCGAGTTCGTTAAACGACACGTCAAGCAGTTGTTTGGCGAACGGCAAGAAGCACAGGGTGAAGTGGTACTGGTTGGCGCTGGCCCCGGTGATGCTGGGCTATTGACGTTAAAAGGCCTACAGCAGATCCAGCAGGCCGACGTTGTGGTCTACGACCGTCTGGTTTCTGACGAGATAATGGCATTGGTACGCCGGGATGCAGAACGCATATTTGTAGGCAAACGCGCCGGATACCACTGCGTGCCGCAGGAACAAATCAATCAGATCCTGCTGGATCACGCTCAGCGGGGCTTACGTGTCGTCAGATTAAAAGGAGGAGATCCCTTTATTTTTGGCCGCGGAGGGGAAGAACTGGAGACGTTGGCCGAAGCAGGCATTCCCTTTTCCGTTGTACCTGGGATCACAGCAGCATCAGGCTGCTCAGCCTACAGCGGCATCCCCCTCACCCATCGAGATCATGCACAAAGCGTACGGTTGGTCACCGGCCATGCCAAAACCGACGGCGAATTGGACTGGGCGCAGCTTGTTACAGAACATCAGACGCTGGTGTTTTATATGGGGTTAAACCAGGCACCGGTGATCCAACAACAGCTGTTAGCCCATGGTGTGGAGGCTTCAATGCCGATTGCCCTCATTGAGAACGGCACCTCGACTCGTCAGCGGGTTATTGAAGGTGAACTGGCACAATTGGGGGCGTTGGCTGCACAGGCCACCAGCCCTACCCTGATTATCGTCGGAAGTGTCGTTAGCCTACGCAGCAAACTGAACTGGTTTACCTGCAGAGACTCCCCATCAGACCTCAGCAAAATGGCGTAAAAAGCAACGTTTTGGCCGTTCAGGCTGCTGACAAAGCCCGCTATTTGAGAGAGTGTGCCGAAGGGATCGTAACAGTGTAAGCCGTCGGCATAACAGATAAGTGTCCCATAATAGCCACAAGGTGCCCTAGGCTCATGTATATCTGGTTAGAAAGCGACTTTATCATCAACCTCAGCGGCAACTTTGGTCGCTTTTTTCCTTTTTGCACAGGACGTTACGGATGCGCGACAAAACCCACTGCTTGATAGACTTTTGCCAGCGTTTCCTGTGCACGAACACGTGCCTTTGCAGCACCATCGCGCATTATCTGCTGCAGTAAAGCCTCATCGTTACGGTAGCGGTGATATCGCTCCTGCAGGTTACTCAACATGTCGGAAACGGCCTCAGCGACCGCACCTTTTAAATGACCATACATCTGGCCTTCAAACTCGATTTCCAACTGTTCTGTGCTCTTGCCTGTGACGCCGGACAGAATGTCCAACAAGTTGGAAACACCCGGTTTATTCGCCACATCGTAGCGAATCACTGGGGGATCCTGCGAGTCGGTCATTGCGCGTTTGATTTTCTTGGTGACTTCTTTCGGGTCTTCCAGCAAGCCGATCACGTTGTTACGATTTTCATCCGACTTGGACATCTTTTTGGTCGGTTCTTGCAAAGACATCACGCGCCCACCAGCTTTGGGAATAAACGGCTCAGGTAGCTTGAACACATCGCCGTACAGTGCGTTAAAACGCTGTCCAACGTCACGGGTCAGTTCCATATGCTGTTTCTGATCCTCACCTACCGGAACCTGATTGGTCTGATACAGCAAGATATCTGCAGCCATCAATACCGGGTAACCAAACAGACCCGCGTTGATGTTTTCCGCGTAACGCGCCGATTTATCCTTAAACTGGGTCATGCGGTTCAGTTCACCAAAATAGGTATAGCAGTTGAGCACCCAACTCAGCTGCGTATGCTCTGGCACATGAGACTGCACGAAGATAGTGCTTTTTTGCGGATCGATACCACAAGCGAGGTAAAGTGCCAGCGTATCCAGCGTGGCTTTACGCAGTTTCTCTGCATCTTGGCGCGCGGTAATAGCATGAAGATCAACAATGCAGTAGATACAATCATAGTCGTCTTGCATATGAACCCACTGACGCAGTGCACCCATGTAGTTGCCAATGGTCAGTTCACCAGACGGCTGCGCGCCGCTAAATACGATGGGTTTACTCATGTTTAAATTTCCTGATTCTCTATAGGTAACAGCCCAAGAACGGGCAACAAATCGGCAAAATGCTCCAACACGCACTCGGGACGACTCAAGGCGATCGCTTCACCGTAGTTATATCCGTAAGTCAGACCAACGTTTGGGCAACCCGCCGCCTGTGCCGCTTGAATATCGTTACGTGAATCGCCGACAAACAGCACTTCATTCGCTCGCAGCCCGAGTTTGCCAAACACCAGATACAACGGTGCTGGGTGTGGTTTTTTTTCCACCACATCGTCACCGCCGATAATCAACGAAAAATAGTCGACAATCCCGAGTGCCGTCAGCAACGGAGCGACAAAAGGCGTGGGCTTGTTGGTCACCAGCGCCATTGGATAGCCCTTGCCTGCCAGGCAGCTAAGCGTTTCTTTCACCTGCGGAAACAGGCGACTACCGCTATCAACGGTTTGCGCATAGAAACGGTCAAAGTGCTGGCGCATTTGCTGGCAATGTTCCGCTGTGGCGTCCACTTCAGCCCAACATAGCGCACGCTGAACCAGCACATCGGCACCATTACCAATCCAGGTAGCGACGCGGGTTTCGCCTGCCTGCGGCAATCCCATTTCGGCTAAAGCCAGATCGATAGCGGCAGCCAAGCCAGGCGCACTGTCTACCAATGTGCCATCAAGATCAAAAACCAGGCCACGGATCGCGCTAAAATCAACCATGGTGAACCTTAGCCAGTTCACGACGCATTTCATCGATCACTTTACGGTAATCCGGCTTGCCAAAAATTGCCGAGCCTGCAACAAACATGTCAGCCCCGGCCGCAGCAATTTCGGCAATATTGTCCACTTTCACGCCACCATCGACTTCCAGACGAATATCATGCCCACTTTTATCGATCAGAGTACGGACCTGACGCAACTTATCTAAGGTTCCTGGAATAAATGACTGCCCGCCAAAACCAGGATTAACCGACATCAACAGGATCACATCGAGCTTATCCATAACGTAATCAAGATAACTCAGTGGTGTTGCCGGGTTAAAGACCAGTCCAGCTTTGCAGCCGTGCTCTTTGATCAATTGAAGGGTACGATCAACATGTTCAGAGGCTTCAGGATGGAAAGAGATATAACTTGCCCCGGCTTTAGCGAAATCGGGCACGATACGATCAACAGGTTTCACCATCAGATGAACGTCGATAGGGGCGGTTATGCCATAGCTTCGCAAAGACTCACACACCATCGGCCCAATCGTCAGATTAGGTACGTAATGGTTATCCATCACATCAAAGTGTACTACGTCAGCGCCCGCAGCCAACACCTTGGCAGTATCGTCGCCCAAACGGGCAAAATCGGCTGACAGAATGGACGGGGCAATCAAAAACTTTTTCATCCGCTTCTCCAAACGTAGGATTCGAGTTGTTAGCTATACAATGCCAGTAGTTCGTTTACCTTGCTGCGCCCCAGAATATTACTGCTGATGGTGCGACGTGCTTTCACCACATGTAGCGAAGCATGTTGGTACCAGCAACGTGTCAGTTCGGTGTCATGATTAGATATCAATACTGGCACTTGGCTTTCCACCGACAGTCGATGAGCAATAAGCGCCAGCCCTTGCTGGTCAGCCATACTAAAGCTGTTGGTGTGGTATGCAGTAAAGTTAGCCGTCGCCGAAAGTGGCGCATAGGGTGGATCGCAATAAACCACCGCGCCTTGCGTTGCCTTTGCCATGGTATCGCGGTAATGCTCACAGACAAAAGTGGCGTTGCGTGATTTTTCAGCAAACCAATACAGCTCTTCTTCAGGAAAATAAGGCTTTTTATAACGACCAAATGGCACATTGAACTCACCACTCAGATTATAACGACACAGTCCGTTGTAGCAGTGACGATTCAGATACAGGAACAGTAACGCGCGCCTATAAGCATCAGTACTTTTGTTAAACTCTTCACGCAATAGATAAAATTGGTCTGACTTATTGTACTCATTGGTGAAAAGGATACGTGCATCGCGCACGAAGTCATCCGTGCGCTGCTTAACGATGTTATACAGGTTGATAAGATCGCTGTTGATGTCGGCGAGAATATAGGCGTCGTACTCCATGTTCAGGAATACTGAACCCGCCCCCACAAAGGGTTCGATTAAGCAGTCACCCGCTGGCAAATGACGACGAATTTCGTCTATCAGCGGGTACTTTCCACCAGCCCATTTTAAAAAAGCGCGGTTTTTCTTCATGCCGTCAGTTAGCTACTTATACAATTCAGAGCGGCGGATTGTACTCTGTTTCAAACAGCACATCAGCGCACAAAATTAAATGATTTATTTTTTAAAGTCTTGCTGCACTTGGTGTACAGGGCGGACCCATGGTTTTTTCGCTTGGACATCTGCTGGTAACGAAGCGATTGCACGTTTGGCCTCCGCTGATGAAGCATAATCTCCGCTCACTAACACAAACCACGGCTTGCCGTCACGCTTGGTCTGGTACACCATGAAGTGCTGCAGGTTTTGCTGCTTGGCAAAAGCATTGAGCGTATCGGAACGAGAAGCACTGCTCAATTGCAGTGTGAAATGGCTACCCGGTGCCGACTTGATGGAACCGTTACCCCCACTCACCGCACTACTCTTGCCAGACACCGGTGGTGTATAAGCTGTGGTCGTGGTGGGTGAGGGTTTGGGCGGTACCGCAGGTGTTGCCACAGTTCTTGCTGGCGTTTTATGCTGTTGAACCGATACGGCTGAGTTATTGTGCAACGGACGCGTGGTTTCTTTTGCAACTGAACTCACACTGCCCATTCGCGCAGATTCTTTTACAGCACTACCACTCATTAGCGTAGCTGGAGCGGTGGGTAAACCGGCAATCGGCGTATTCAGATCCTGTGTGGCAGTATCAACCTGACCTTGTTGAGACAATAGCGCATCTGCCATATTGCCGGGTAAATCGATACGCCGTTGAGCACCACCTTGAGCAGGCTGTGGCGGCGCTTCGGTAGGAGTACTAGAGATTGGCGGAACGCTGATATTTTGAGGCTGCGCTGGTTGGGAAATGCCTACGCCATTGTTGTCGTTTGTATCAGTAGTGCCACCCGCTACACTGCCGTTTGCCGCCGTCAGCGACGAAGATCCTGAAAGATTAATATCGCGGCTTATACCTTGCTGAGTAGCCTCATGCGCGGTAGGCGACTTCAACGCCGAACCGATACCCACAATCAACACCAACAGGACCAGAATGCCAACACCAATCATTACATGCTGATGCGAGACCGCTAAACGTGGGCCTGAAGATGATCGACGCGAACGTGAAGGTCGACGGTCGCTGGTATCAGGCCGAAGATCGTCTTCTGGTTTAAACTCATCCATATGACCTCCTCCAACTAGAGAAAAAAGCTTACCACCCGTTATCCAGAATGGTTAGAGACTGTGTAACACGACAACGGCAAAGCAACATGAGCCTTACTCTACTCATTGAGTCATTGTAAGTTCCATCAACACAAGCAGCCGAGAAGAAGAAGCCCCGTGCCATAGATAGGCTATGTGGCCAAAACCGGCGAGTATAAACGGCACACTGCCACTTAAAACCGGCGAGTATAGATACTAACAGTAGCCAAGCCACTGTTATACTCTTATTACTTGAGGTAGCTGGAGTCTCGGCTGTGTTTCAGACTATCGGCCCTGCAGTAACTTGGGCATAGATTTAACCCCTGAAATTGGAAGGCAATCCGTGATGGAAGCCAAAACGACCTCATGGGCAACGCCACCACGGACTTCAGCTTCGCCAATTGCCTTTGGTAATACTAAACGCAGTTCACCGGCCAATACCTTCTTATCACGCATCATATGCGGCAAATAAGCTGCTGGTGCCATTTCCTGCGGACCACAAACCGGTAATCCAGCACGCAGCAGCAGACCTTTGACCCGTTCGATATCGTCAGCAGTAAATTGCCCCAGCCGGTAGGCCGTTTGCGACGCCATTACCATGCCCGCAGCAACCGCTTCACCATGTAGCCATACGCCATAACCCATTTCGGCTTCTATAGCATGACCATAGGTATGACCCAGATTGAGTAACGCCCGCAGACCATTTTCACGTTCATCTGCAGCGACAACCTCAGCCTTCAATTCGCAACAACGGCGAATGCAGTACGCCAACGCTGACATATCCAGCGCCACTAGCGCATCAATATTCTTTTCCAACCAAACAAAGAAATCACGGTCAAGAATAATTCCGTACTTGATCACTTCCGCTAGCCCAGAGGATAACTCACGTGCCGGCAAGGTACGCAAACAATCAAGATCTACCACCACAGAAGCGGGTTGGTAGAAGGCACCAATCATGTTTTTACCGAGCGGATGATTGACGGCGGTTTTGCCGCCTACAGAAGAGTCCACCTGCGAAAGTAACGTAGTAGGAACCTGAATAAAACGCACACCACGTTGATAGCATGCTGCGGCAAAACCGGTCAGATCGCCCACCACACCACCGCCGAGGGCAATAAGTGTGGTATCGCGGCCGTGCGGTTTTTCCAGCAACGCCGAGAAGACCTGCTCAAGCACGGCGAGGGACTTATACTGTTCGCCGTCGGGCAGTATCACCTGATCGACCACAATACCACTCTGCTCAAGCACCTTCCTGATACGTTCCAGGTACAACGGTGCCAAAGTCTGGTTGGTGACCAGCATAACCTGCTCACCCGCCGTTAGCGGCATAAAAGAAGCCGGATCGTTAAACAATCCGGCGGCAATGGTAATCGGGTAGCTGCGCTCCCCAAGCGTTACGGTAATTCTCTCCATGTCGCGCTCAGTTCTAATGTGGTCTACCCCTGCAAACGCAGGGAACACAATTCAGGATTTCCGCATTTACCCAAAAGTAACACGGAAACACTATTACTCTGAATCATTTAAGTTACGCAAAGGCAGTGACTCCAAGATCTCTAGCTATTATGGACAACTGAATAACTGAGTTTTTTGAGCACTGCCTGCACACATGCCATGCGAAGTATGGCGAGTCTATCAGTTGCTTTCCAGCATATTGATTATCTGGTTAGCAACTACTTTTGCGCTTTGATCGTCCGTGCGGATGGTGAGATCTGCGATTTCTTCATACAACGGATTACGTTCTTTAGCTAACGCTTCCAGAACTTCGCGCGGAGGAGAGTCAACCTGCAACAACGGACGTTTTTTGTCACGCTGAGTACGGGCCAACTGCTTCTCGATGGTGGTTTCGAGATAGACCACAACGCCACGCGCCGACAAGCGGTTACGTGTTTCACGAGACTTAACCGAACCACCGCCTGTAGCAAGTACAATGCCTTGCTTTTCCGTCAGTTCATTAATGACTTTTTCTTCGCGATCGCGGAAGCCTTCTTCCCCTTCCACATCGAATACCCAGCCCACGTCAGCTCCGGTACGTCGCTCAATTTCTTGATCGGAGTCGAAAAACTCCATATTGAGTTGCTGAGCTAACTGACGGCCAATAGTGCTTTTGCCGGCACCCATAGGCCCAACCAGAAAGATATTGCGTTTCTCTGCCATGTTTTTCGGTATTACTAAGACAATTCGTTAATGATAACCCGCCCCGCCAATCAAATCAGCAACGGGACCTAAACTGAAACCTCATGAGCGATAGTGCGAGATCAGACGAAAAATTATCTCAACACTCTTGGTAGTTTGGCAACCGAATAAATCGCTATCCACGCCGCAGGAGGGAAACCATACGTTTTTAACGGCGTCTTATACCCTATAGATTTCAAGTTTCGGAGAGGCAAACGTAAAAGATCCCAGAAACTTAACTTCGGTAAGTTACCGGATAAATACATTAAACCAACAACGTCACAGCTTGAAAGACGATGGGTAAAGCATTAACAAAAAAACCTCGGAGCTCAATTCGGTAACCCTTGTAAGCTAAATCGGCGGCAGCGTCAAACGTAGATACCGCGAAGACAAGAAAAAAGTGCACTTGCCCATCAACTTTTAAGCGTTTTCACTCTATGCGTGTTTCTCACTTATGCCCACAATCGGTCATATGCTTCCCCAATCTGCAGGTACTCGCCTTGAGGGGATCTCCAAGGTTATAACCTCTAATATACATCAGGAAGGTATCTGAAAAAATGCCATCGTAACATCGCTTATAAAAAAGCATAAAATTCAGACCTTTATCAGCGTTGGAGTGATGAAAATCACCAATTCGCGTCGTTTATGCTGCTTGCTGCTGCGTTTGAAAAAATAACTCAGCAAAGGAACATCCCCCACCACAGGAACTTTGTCCACGCCATACGTGTTTTGCCGTTGGAATATGCCACCCAATACGATGGTTTCACCGTTTTTTACCGTTACCTGAGTTTTAACTTCCTGTTTGTCGATTGCAAGAGCCTCACCTGCCCCCTGTTTTATCGAACGCCCTGGCATATTCTGACTAATCTGAAGTGTTAATGTGATCCGCCCATTAGGCAAAATCTTTGGCGTAACTTCCATGCCCAGCACCGCTTCCTTGAACTCTACAGAAGTAGCACCACTGGCACCGCTCGAGACTTCGTAAGGGATTTCCGTCCCCTGCTTAATGCTGGCCGTTTGCTGATGTGCAGTAAGTAGACGTGGGCTGGCAATGATTTCTACCTCATTTTCCTGCTCCAGTGCCGACAACTCCAAATCCAGAATACGGCCACTGAGCCGCGCGAGGTGAAAACCAGCTGCCACTGGGCTATTTTCTATCGGTAAATCAACGTTGAAGTTGTTTATCCGCAATCCCTTCGCAGATTCGTCTTCCCCATTTAGCCCCCAGCGGACACCCAACTCCCGCAAATTTTCGCTACTGATGGTAACAATATGCGCTGCCAGTTGTACCTGCTCCAACGGCGCATCCATCTCGGCAACCCAGGATTTCATTTGAGCAAGAGCCTGAGCAGTATCACGCAATAACAACGCGTTCGTCCGTTTGTCTACCACCACACTACCGCGCTCGGTCAATAGTTTGCCACGCTGGCTATCCAGACTTTGCGCTATGTCGCTGGCATCTGCATTTTGCAGCGTCATTGTCAGATTCGCTAATGGCAATTGTTGTGCCAAAACCTGCTGGCGACGTTGCCGTTCCTGTTCATCCGGCTCAGGGAAAACCATCATCACATTCCCCTCAATAGTCATCGTCAATTTTCCCATGCGCAGTACTACTGCAATCGCCTGTTGCCAAGGAACATTATCTAACCGCAGAGTCAGGTTGCTATTGGTACCTTCACCAGCTACCAGATTCAACTGCTGATATTCTGCCAAAGCCTGTAAAATTAGACTGATAGGTGTCTCATGAAACACCAGTGACACGGGTTTTTCTTGCTGCACATTTCCCATTACCGTTAAAGGTATAGCAAGCCAACAGGCCCAAAAACCGCTAAATCTCTTCATTTCCATGTCCTTATGGTTTCTTTTGCAAGGTGAGCACCACACTGCCGCCCTGTGGCAAACAACCCTCATTCGTTCCCTTGGCACGGAGTTCTATGCGATCAGAATGGATCGATTCCACTTGCCAGTATTCACCCGGCAACCATTGCTGTGGCAATAGCCGCAACCATTGTCCTAGCGGAGTCACAACCCAGCCTTGACGAAAGTCGGGGGAACCAATAATGCCTTTGAGCAACCAATCTGTCGGTGAAACCGTCGGCGTTTTGCAGGGTATTACCTGCGCTGACTGAAACGGATCGCGATATTGCACCGCGCCAA